>NZ_JBWKUI010000006.1:0-32328 GCF_059420765.1 Pseudomonas sp. GW821-FHT03E01
GGTGGGTGATGACGGGATCGAACCGCCGACATTCTGCTTGTAAGGCAGACGCTCTCCCAGCTGAGCTAATCACCCTTTGCATCTCTGAGGCCGCGAAATTTACGCAGGTACCGAAGCTAAGTCAATACCCCGCTTGAAGTTTTTCTAAAAAAGACAAAATCGTGTCATTCCGGACGAGGCCGACAACCGCCAGACCGCTTTCGCGAGCAGGCTCGCCCCCACAGTGGACCGCGCCTCTTCAGACAACAGGTTTTCTAATGTGGGAGCGACCCGACTCTCGGCGGCGAGCCGACGATGATGGCAACACATTCAACATCAACGCCGGGGACAGCGCCCCTGCCCTGTTACTCGCTGTAAATCATCTTCTTGGTCATGCCACCATCGACCACAAACTCCTGGCCCGTGACAAAACCAGCATTCTTCGACAGCAACCAGGCCACCATTGCCGCCACGTCCTCGACAGTCCCTACCCTGCCCGCCGGATGCTGCGCATGATCGGCGTCAGTCAGCGGTTCGGCGCGCCGTGCCGCTGGATCCCGTGCATCGATCCAGCCGGGACTGACCGCATTGACGCGAATCTCTGGCCCCAAACTGATGGCCAGGGCGTGAGTCAGGGCCAACAGACCGCCCTTGCTCGCCGCATAAGCCTCTGTGTCGGGTTCCGACTGCGCGGCGCGGGTCGAGGCCAGGTTGACGATCGCGCCGCTGTGAGCGCGCAGGTACGGCGCACAGTGCTTGGCCAACAGCATCGGCCCACTGAGGTTCACTGCCAACACCCGGTTCCAGTAGGCCAGGTCGAGGCTTTCCAGGGTGATGTTGTGCGGATCGGCCACCGCCGCATTGCACACCAGCGCATCCAGACGCCCGAACTGCCCCAGCACCTCGGCCACACCCAGCGCCACCTGCGCTTCATTCGCGACGTCCATGGCGATGAACCAGGCGTTTTCGCCGAGCACCTTCGCCACTTTCGAACCACGCTCGCGATCCAGATCGGTCAACACCACCTGCCAGCCTTCGCTGATCAGCCAGGCCGCAATGCCCAGGCCAATGCCGCGCGCGGCACCGGTGACCAGCGCGACGCGGCCATGGGTACCCGTGGTCGGCGACGACAACTCGATCACAAGGCAGCCAACCCGCGCGCCAGATCGGCTTGCAGGTCTGCCACGTCTTCCAGACCGACCGCAATGCGAATCAGGCTGTCACGAATCCCCGCAGCTTCACGCTCTTGCGGCGCCAGACGGCCGTGAGAGGTGGTGCTCGGGTGCGTGATGGTGGTTTTGCTGTCGCCCAGGTTGGCGGTAATGGAGATCAGGCGAGTCGCATCGATAAAGCGCCAGGCGCCCTCTTTGCCGCCTTTGACCTCGAAGCTTACGACCGCACCGAAACCCTTCTGCTGACGCTGGGCCAGTTCGTGCTGCGGATGGCTCTTGAGGCCGGCGTAATGGACTTTCTCGATGCCGTCCTGCTGCTCCAGCCACTCAGCCAGTTGCTGGGCATTGGCGCAATGCGCCTTCATGCGCAGGCTCAGCGTTTCCAGGCCCTTGAGGAAAATCCAGGCATTGAACGGACTCAGGGTCGGCCCGGCAGTGCGCAGGAAACCGACGACTTCCTTCATCTGCTCGCTGCGACCCGCCACGACACCGCCCATGCAACGACCCTGGCCGTCGATGAACTTGGTCGCCGAGTGCACGACAATGTCCGCGCCCAGCTTCAGTGGCTGCTGCAGCGCAGGCGTGCAGAAGCAGTTGTCGACCACCAGCATCGCGCCCTTGGCGTGAGCGATTTCCGACAGGGCGGTGATATCCACCAGCTCGGCCAGTGGGTTGGAAGGCGATTCCACGAAAAGCAATTTGGTGTTGGCCTTGATCGCCGCATCCCAGCCGGACAAGTCCGCCAGAGCTACGTAATCGACTTCGATGCCAAAGCGCTTGAAGTACTTCTCGAACAGACTGATGGTCGAGCCGAACACGCTGCGCGACACCAGCACGTGATCGCCGGCACTGCACAGACTCATTACCACCGCCATGATCGCGGCCATGCCAGTCGCCGTAGCCACGGCCTGCTCGGCGCTTTCCAGCGCGGCAATGCGCTCTTCGAATGCGCGCACGGTCGGGTTGGTGTAGCGCGAGTAAACGTTACCCGGCACTTCACCGGCAAAACGCGCAGCCGCGTCGGCGGCGGTACGGAATACGTAGCTGGAAGTGAAGAACATTGGATCACCGTGTTCGCCTTCCGGCGTGCGGTGCTGACCGGCGCGTACGGCCAGGGTATCGAACGCTACGCCTTCGAGGTCGCTGTCCAGCCGACCGGCATCCCAATCCTGACTCATGCTGTCACTCCTTGCCTTGCTCTTTATTTAGTAGATACAAAACCGGCCCCTCAGGGCCGGTAGTTACTCAGTTGTTGTACAGATCAATGATCGCACTGACTGCCTGGGTCTTGACCTTGGAGGCATCGTTACGTGCCTGCTCGATCTTGTTCAGGTAAGCCTCGTCGACGTCGCCGGTGACGTAATGGCCATCGAACACCGCGCAATCGAACTTGTCGATCTTGATCTTGCCGCCACCGACCGCTTCGATCAAGTCAGGCAGATCTTGATAGATCAACCAGTCAGCGCCGATCAGGTCGGCCACGTCCTGGGTCGAACGGTTGTGGGCGATCAGCTCGTGAGCGCTCGGCATGTCGATGCCGTAGACGTTCGGGTAACGCACGGCCGGGGCCGCGGAGCAGAAATAGACGTTCTTGGCGCCGGCTTCGCGAGCCATCTGGATGATCTGCTTACAGGTGGTGCCGCGAACGATGGAGTCGTCCACCAGCATCACGTTCTTGCCGCGGAACTCCAGTTCGATGGCGTTGAGCTTCTGGCGTACGGATTTTTTCCGCGCAGCCTGACCCGGCATGATGAAGGTCCGACCGATGTAGCGGTTCTTCACGAAGCCTTCGCGGAACTTGACGCCCAAGTGGTTCGCCAGCTCCAGGGCCGCGGTGCGGCTGGTGTCCGGAATCGGGATGACCACGTCGATGTCGTGGTCCGGACGCTCGCGCAGGATCTTCTCGGCGAGCTTCTCGCCCATGCGCAGACGGGCCTTGTAAACCGAAACGCCGTCGATGATCGAGTCCGGACGTGCCAGGTAGACGTGTTCGAAGATGCACGGGGTCAGCGACGGGTTGGTCGCGCACTGACGGGTGTGCAGCTTGCCGTCTTCAGTAATGTAGACCGCTTCGCCGGGTGCCAGGTCGCGAATCAGGGTGAAACCGAGCACGTCCAGCGAAACGCTTTCGGAGGCGATCATGTACTCGACGCCTTCATCGGTGTGACGCTGACCGAAAACGATTGGGCGGATGCCGTGCGGATCGCGGAAACCGACGATGCCATAACCGGTCACCATCGCCACGACCGCGTAACCACCGACGCAACGGTTGTGCACGTCGGTGACGGCCGCGAACACGTCTTCTTCAGTCGGCTGCAACTTGCCACGCTGGGCCAGCTCGTGTGCGAACACGTTGAGCAGCACTTCCGAATCGGAGTTGGTGTTGACGTGGCGCAGGTCAGATTCGTAAATCTCCTTGGCCAATTGTTCAACGTTGGTCAGGTTACCGTTGTGCGCCAGGGTAATGCCGTACGGCGAGTTGACGTAAAACGGTTGAGCTTCGGCCGAGGTCGAGCTGCCCGCGGTCGGATAACGCACATGGCCAATGCCCATGTGGCCGACCAGGCGCTGCATGTGACGCTGATGGAACACGTCACGCACCAGGCCATTGTCCTTGCGCAGGAATAACCGGCCATCGTGGCTGGTCACGATACCGGCAGCGTCCTGGCCGCGGTGCTGGAGGACGGTTAGCGCGTCATACAGCGCCTGATTGACGTTCGACTTACCGACGATACCGACGATGCCACACATGCGACGCAACCCCTACTTAATGGATCTGAACTGAACACAACTCACTGAGGCGTTTTGGCCGTCGGCAAGAGGTGCTCCTTGAACGGAATATCAGCGGGTACGCTGATTCCGCTGGCAAGCCACTGACTGCTCCACCCGAGGATCAGGTTTTTGGACCAGTCTGCGACCAATAGAAATTTTGGCACGAGCTGTGACTCTTTCCACCACTCGTCCTGCTGTACCGGCCCCAGGCTCAACAGCCCGACCGCCACGACCACCAGCAACACGCCACGCGCCCCGCCGAAAGCCATGCCGAGGAATCGATCGGTCCCGGATAGCCCGGTGACGCGAACCAACTCGCCGATAAGATAATTGATCATTGCGCCTACGATTAAAGTGGCGACAAACATGATGGCACAGCCCGTGATAACACGAGCCGACGGCGTAGCAATGTATCCGCCCAGGTACTCGGACAATGAACCACCGAACATCCAGGCAACGACTCCTGCGATGATCCAGGTCAGCAGCGAGAGTGCTTCCTTGACGAAGCCGCGGCTCAGACTGATCAAAGCGGAGATGGCGATGATTGCAACGATCGCCCAGTCAACCCAGGTAAATGGCACAGTGCAGCCTACAGACAGATGAGGCGGCGCATTTTAGCAGAGCCCATGGCTGTCGGTAAGCTGAGATTGTCAGTGCTTTTCAAATCGGGGTGATAGATTTAGCCGCGCTCAGGCTGGAAACGCACCACAAAACCCTTGAGGTTCTGCTGGCGACTCAACAAATCACGCAGACGATCGGCTTCCGCACGCTCGATCAGCGGCCCGACGAACACTCGATTCTTGCCATCGGCGGAGCGAATGTAGGCGTTATAGCCTTGGCTGCGCAGGGTTTTCTGCAAACTTTCAGCGCTCTCACGGCTCGCCAGGCTGGCCAGTTGCACCGACCAGCTGACCGACAGGCCATTGGCATCGACGCGACTTGGAGTAGCGACCGGCTTGGTCGGTGCAACCGCGATTGGCTGGGCAGGTGCCGGTACAGGCTTGGCAACTGGCGCTGCTGGCGGCGCGACTGGCTTGGCAGCCGGCGGCGCTGGCGCTACGGGAGCCGTTGGTGCAATCGGTGCCGACGGCGCTTGCTGCTCGGCAATCTCGTCGTCGCTTGGCACAGGCTCTTGCGGCAATGCCTGTGGTTCAGGCACCGCCACCGGCTCAATCTGCACTTGCGGTAACGAGGAGGCATGCGGTGCGGCAGGCGCGTCGACCCTTACCTGGCGCTGTTCGTCCTGACGGGAAAACAGCATCGGCAAGAAAATCACCGCCAGCGCCACCAGCACCAAGGCACCGACCATGCGCTGCTTGTACGCCTTATCCAGCAAAGCCATTTGCCGCTTCCTCCGTGGAGTGCCGGGCCAGCCACTCAAGGGCCTCGGCGACACAATAAAATGATCCGAACAACAGAATCTCGTCGTCGCTCGTCGCCTGCGCGCACTGCCCTTCCAGGGCAGCGGCCACGCTGTCATAGGACGTAACCGAGGCGCCAAGGTTCTGCAACGCTGCGTGCAACTGAGCTACCGGCCGTGCCCGCGGCGAATCCAGCGGCGCGACGGCCCAATGCTGGACACTAGCATTCAATTCACCGACAACACCATCCAGGTCCTTGTCCGCCAACAACCCGAACACCGCCAGACGCTTGCCGGCCAGCGGTCGACTGGCCAGACGCCGAGCCAGATATTCTGCCGCGTGAGGGTTGTGCCCCACGTCCAGCAGCAGATTCAGACGCTTGCCCTGCCAGTCGAACTGCCGACGATCAAGACGACCGACGATCCGCGTCGCTTTCAACGCTTCAATAATCTGCGCATCCACCCAAGGCAAACCGAGCAGAAGGTAAGCCTGCAACGCCAGTGCAGCGTTTTCCATCGGCAGATCGAGCAATGGCAGATCGTGCAATTCGACCGCACGCCCTTGAGCATCAACGCCGCGCCATTGCCAGTTGTAATCGGTGATACCGAGGTCGAAATCGCGCCCACGCAGGAAAAACGGGCAATTGAGCTCGCGCGCCTTATCCAGCAGAGGTTGAGGAGG
This sequence comes from Pseudomonas sp. GW821-FHT03E01, assembly GCF_059420765.1. Lineage (NCBI taxonomy): Bacteria > Pseudomonadati > Pseudomonadota > Gammaproteobacteria > Pseudomonadales > Pseudomonadaceae > Pseudomonas > Pseudomonas sp. GW821-FHT03E01. The sequence goes on from NZ_JBWKUI010000006.1 coordinate 5,966, forward strand.
ATTCAGATCGCCGCACAGTGCAGGAGCGCCCTGGCGGAAGATTCCGGCCTTTTCGAAGGCCACGGATTCGCGGGTATCACCCAGGTAATCCGCATGGTCGACACCAATGCTGGTGACGAGCGCGATATCGGCATCCACCACGTTGACCGTGTCCAGGCGCCCGCCCAGGCCGACTTCCAGCACCACTGCATCGAGACCGGCCTGTTGAAACAGCCAGAACGCCGCCAGGGTGCCCATTTCGAAGTAAGTCAGGGATGTTTCGCCGCGACCCGCCTCGACCGCGGCAAAGGCTTCGCACAGCTGCGCGTCAGTGGCTTCGACACCATTGACCTGCACCCGCTCGTTGTAACGCAGCAGGTGCGGAGAATTGTAGACACCCACGTTCAGGCCCTGCGACCGCAGCAATGAAGCCACGAATGCGCAGGTAGACCCTTTGCCGTTGGTGCCGGTGACCGTGATCACCCGAGGCGCCGGCTTGCCCAGCCCCATGCGGGACGCTACCTGCTGCGAACGCTCCAACCCCATGTCGATGGCCGAAGGATGCAACTGTTCAAGGTAGGCGAGCCACTCGCCAAGGGTGCGCTCGATCATAGGTTCGCAGGTACCGGTGGGACCACGATCGGCTCGACTGGTGCGGCGACGAATTTAGGCGTCGGCTTGCCGGTCAGTTGTGCCAGCAGGTTGCCCAGACGGGGACGCAGCTCCTGACGAGGGATGATCATGTCGATCGCGCCGTGCTCCAGCAGGAACTCGCTGCGCTGGAAGCCTTCCGGCAGTTTTTCGCGAACGGTTTGTTCGATCACGCGCGGACCGGCGAAACCGATCAGGGCTTTCGGCTCACCGACGATCACGTCGCCGAGCATCGCCAGACTGGCGGAAACACCGCCGTAGACCGGGTCGGTCAGCACCGAGATGAACGGAATGCCTTCTTCGCGCAGACGTGCCAGCACCGCGGAGGTCTTGGCCATTTGCATCAGGGAGATCAGCGCTTCCTGCATCCGTGCACCACCGGAAGCGGAGAAGCAGATCATCGGGCAACGGTTTTCCAGGGCGTAGTTGGCGGCGCGCACAAAGCGCTCACCGACGATGGCACCCATCGAACCACCCATGAAGGAGAATTCGAAAGCCGACACCACGACCGGCATGCCCAGCAAGGTGCCGCTCATGGAGATCAGTGCGTCTTTTTCGCCGGTCTGCTTTTGCGCAGCGGTCAGGCGATCCTTGTACTTCTTGCCGTCACGGAATTTCAGACGGTCAACCGGCTCCAGGTCCGCGCCCAGTTCGGCACGACCTTCAGCGTCGAGGAAGATGTCGATGCGCGCGCGTGCGCCGATACGCATGTGGTGGTTGCACTTGGGGCAAACGTCCAGGGTCTTTTCCAGCTCCGGACGATACAGCACCGCCTCGCAAGACGGGCATTTGTGCCACAGACCTTCAGGCACCGAGCTCTTCTTGACCTCGGAACGCATGATCGAAGGGATCAGTTTGTCTACTAACCAGTTGCTCATGCTTTCTTTCTCCAGTACCGGCGGCCCGAACGCTCTGGTTCGCAGCCCCGCGTATGCCCTTGAGCTAAATTCATATGTGTAGCGATGATCGATGGATTGCCGGGTCAGCGAGACGCTGACCTGCGTACGACCCAAAAATTCTCAGCCATGCCTGCTTTGTGCAGGTGCACCTCTTTTGTACAGAGCAGTGGACGGCGGCAGTCTGCCAGCCGTCACATCAACGACGTGCTACCGCGTACCGCTTTGATGAATGCCTGAATCTTTGCGTGATCCTTGATGCCCTTGCTCGCCTCTACCCCTCCGCTGACGTCCACCGCGTAAGGCCGAACCCGGGCAATCGCCTCGGCGACGTTATCTGGCGTCAAGCCACCCGCCAGGATGATCGGCTTGCTCAAGCCTTGCGGTATCAGTGACCAATCGAAGGCTTCACCGGTTCCACCAGGAACACCTTCGACATAGGCGTCGAGCAAAATACCGCTGGCACTTGGGTATGCGTCACAAGCCGCCGCAATGTCATCACCGGCCTTGACCCGCAATGCCTTGATGTACGGTCGGTGCCAGCCTTCGCAATCAGCGGCGGTTTCGTCGCCATGGAACTGCAACAGGTCCAGTGGCACGGCGTCGAGGATTTCCCCCAACTCGCAACGGCTGGCGTTGACGAACAAACCCACGGTGGTCACGAACGGCGGCAAGGCCTTGATGATCGCCCTCGCCTGCTGGAACGTCACGGCCCGCGGGCTTTTGGCGTAGAACACAAATCCGATGGCATCGGCCCCGGCCTCAACCGCCGCCAACGCATCCTCTATGCGGGTAATCCCACAAATTTTGCTGCGAACGGCCGACATGTCGATAGAACCTCAGGGCAATTCCGGGAAAGTCCCGGATGGTATCAAAAGCGTTCGAAGGCGTCAGCCGTCAAGTTCCGAGAAGCCGGTGAGGAAGTGTGGGCCGATGTAACGCTCGGGCAATTCGAACTCGTCGCGATACTCGACCTGCACCAGATACAGACCAAACGGATGAGCCGTCACCCCACCGGAACGGCGAATGCGACTCTCCAGCACCTCTTTCATCCACTCCACCGGACGCTCGCCAGCACCGATAGTCATCAAGACGCCTGCGATGTTGCGCACCATGTGGTGCAGGAACGCACTGGCACGGATATCCAGCACGATCATTTTGCCATGGCGGGTAACGCGCAGGTGATGCAGCTCCTTGATCGGCGACTTGGCCTGGCACTGGCCGGCGCGGAAAGCACTGAAGTCGTGGGTGCCGACCAGATACTGGGCGGCCTCGGACATGCGCTCAACGTCCAGCGGGCGGTGGTTCCAGGTGATTTCTTCGTTCAGGTGCGCCGGGCGGATCTGATCGTTGTAGATCACGTAGCGATAGCGCCGGGCGATGGCTTTGAACCGCGCATGGAAATGCGCCGGCATGACCTTGGCCCAGCTGACGCTGATGTCGTGCGGCAAGTTGATGTTGGCACCCATGACCCAGGCCTTCATCGAGCGCTCTACCTGGGTGTCGAAATGCACCACTTGGCCGCAAGCATGCACACCGGCGTCAGTGCGCCCGGCGCAATGCAGCGACACGGGTGAGTCGGCGACTTTGGACAAGGCCTTTTCAAGAAGCTCCTGCACCGTGTCCACACCGGAGGCCTGACGTTGCCAGCCGCGATAACGCGAACCTTTGTATTCAACGCCCAACGCGATCCGGAAAAAGCCGTCGGCCGCCATTTCGGCGGCCGGATTATCTATATTTGCCAAGGGGTGACAGCCTGCTGATCTACGCAAAGGCAGGCATTATAAGGCCGCTGGACCGGGATACCAGTGTAACTGTGACACGGCGTTGAATGTACCAACCCCATCGCATCCCCCAAACAAAAACGGCAGCCTGGATGGGCTGCCGTTTTGTTTAAGCCTTACCGACGATTCACGCCAGACGCGAGAGCATTTCCTTGGCTTCGCTCTTCTGCCCCGCATCGCCCTCGGTCACCACCTCATTGAGGATGTCCCGAGCACCGTCATTGTCGCCCATGTCGATGTAGGCCTGGGCCAGGTCGAGTTTGGTGGCGACTTCGTCAGCGCCAGAGAGGAAATCGAGCTCGTCATCTGACGCGACCAACGCATCTTCCTCGGTGAAGCTTGGCTCGCCGAGGCTCTGGGACAAACGATCCAGCTCGGCATTGACGTCGTTGAGTTCGTTTTCAAAGGCGTCAGGCTTATCCGGGGCGGCGTCCATTTCATCGGCCAGCGACAGATCGAAATCAGCCGGCAACTCCAGATCGTCGAGCGGCGCCTCAGTCACCGTTGGCGCCTCAGTGACGGTCGGCACTTCAGCGACAGGCAAGTCCTTGAGGTCGTCATCCAGGCTCAGCAGGAAGTCGTCTTCAGCCAGAGTCTCCGGGGAAGCATCGCCGCCCAGATCCATGTCCAGGTCAAAGTCCGACAGGTCGTCGAGGCTTTCCTTGATTTCAGTCTGTTGTTGCAACACCGACTCAAAGCTCAGGTCGTCGTCCAGCGGAAACTCATCCAGCTCAGCCAGAGACTCTGGTTCTGGCTCAGGCTGTGGCTGCGGTGCTGGCTCGACTGCAACCGCAGGCGTGATCGGAGTAGCCGCTTCCAGATCGTCGAGACTCAGATCGAAAGCACTGTCAAAGTCAGCCAATGCCGGTTCCGGGGCTTGCGGCTCGTCCAGCAGCAGGTCCTTGACGTACTGTGCGTCCAGCTCGGCGGCGACAGCTGCGGCGGCCAGACCGCCCACCGCCGCGACCACCATGGCCGGGAAGCGGCTTTTCAGCTGTTCGACCCGGGCGAAGTTGTCGCCGTTGGCCACCAGTTGACGCTCCTGAGCGACGAACGCATCGCGATCGCCCTGCTGACCGTAGACTTCCATCAGCTTCAGGCGCAGGTCGCTGCGTTGCGGCTCTTGCTTGATAGCGTCTTCCAGCAGCGCGGCAGCCTGATTCAGGCGACCAGCCGCGATGTGCGACTGAGCCTGGGCCAAGACGTCGTCAGAGCGTTCGGCGGCAGGCGCAACCAACGGTGCAGCGATCGGTGGCGTCATCACAACCGGGGCAATCACCGGGGCCGGTGCAGGTGCAGGCGTTGGTGCGGTCGCGAGTTTCACGCTTGGCGGCGGGACTTCCAGACCTTCGAAGCTGCTTTCCGGCAGGTCGAGGTCGGCGGAGAACTCTTGCTCCTCAGCCAAGGCACGGGCCATGCGCAGATGTTTTTCTGCTTCTTGCTGAGCTTTGCGGCGACGGGCCAGCAACAGCAGCAAGAGCAGCAGAACCACTGCACCGCCACCCACCAGACCCAGCAGGATCGGGTTGGTCAGCAGTTCGTTGAATTTCTGCTCGTCGGACGCCACAGGCGTCGGCTCGACGGCTGGCGCCGGAACGACTTCCGGCGCAGGAGCCGCCGGAGTCACTTCAACAGGCGTTGCCGCCGGGCTGGCTGCCAGCTCGGCCGACATCGCCGGAGCGGTCGTAGCCGCCGGTGCGCCCGCGCCGCCTTCGGCTTGCAGCTTGGCCAACTGATTATTCTTCAGTTCGATCAGGCGCTGCAGCTTGTCCAGCTGGCTTTGCAGGTCGTTCATGCGGCTTTTCAGTTCAGCGTTGTCACGGCGAGCCGTGTCGAGGCTTTCCTGGGTCACGGCCAGCTTGTTGCTCAAGGCTTTCGCATCACCGGCGGCACCTTTGCCACGGCCCTTGCCGGTGTCGGCAGAGACCAGGCTCAGCTTGTCCGTGGCGATTTGCGACGAAGCGCCGTCACCGCGAGCACGCTTGGTGGCATCGAGTTGCTGCTGCCCGCTTCCAGGCTTCGCCACATAGCGACGACCGTGGCGCCATGCAGAGTTCTGCGCCGCGACTTCAGCGATGGCCTTGGGTTGCGGCAGGCTAGCGCTTTGCACCTGATCCGGCAGACGCAGCACCTGACCGGCTTTCAGCCGGTTGATGTTGCCGTCGATAAAGGCATCCGGGTTCAGCGCCTGGATGGCCAGCATGGTTTGCTGGATCGATCCACCGTTACGCGCCTTCGCGGCGATTTCCCATAAGGTATCGCGCGACGTGGTGGTGTATTGCGTCGATTTGGTCGCGCCGGTGACTGGCGCGGTCACCGCCTGGGCTGGCGCCGGTTGCGCGGCGGCATCGGCGGTTTGCGGCGAGAATTTGGACGGATCGAGCAGCACGCTGTAATCACGCAGCAGACGACCGCTTGGCCACATCACCTGAACCAGGAATTTCACCATCGGTTCGGACAGCGGTTTGCTGGAGGTGATGCGCAGGATGCTTTTGCCGCTGGCGTTAAGCACCGGCGTGAAAGTCAGGTCGTTGAGGAACGCCTGACGATCGACACCAGCCTTGGCGAAATCTTCGGGCGAGGCCAGGCTCGGCACCACTTCGGCAGCCGTGAGGTCCTTGACGTCGAGCAACTCGATTTCTGCTACCAGAGGCTGGTTCAGCGTCGATTTCAGGGTCAATTCCCCAAGCCCGAGGGCATGCGCCATACCGGAGGACAGCGCCGAGGCGGCCGCTATTGCTAACACCAGTTTGCGAACTTGAACCATAGCCTCATCCTTTGTTTGAACATTCCTCGGCCAGCGAGAAGGTGTTGATTGCCGCTGCCGTAAGGCGTTGCGCGCGACGGCGAAGGGTCGTCGCGCGCGATCGTTTCATTCATGCGACGAAAGCCCTGCGGGATGGCTCGCCTCAAGCATTCCAGCCAAACAGGGTGTTCGGCTGGAACCACTAGAAAAAATTGTTGCCAAGTATCTTTTACAGCAGGTCTTTTATCAACAATTCAGCCACCTGCACAGCATTGAGCGCGGCGCCTTTGCGTACGTTATCTGACGTCAGCCACACGTTAAGTTCCGCCGGGTCGTCGATCCCGCTGCGAACCCGACCAACGTAAACCACGTCCTGCCCTACCGCATCGCCTACCGGAGTCGGGTAATCGCCCGCCTCGACCAGCTCGATACCGGGCGCCGCTTCCAGTGCCGCGTTGACTTTCGCCAGGTCGACAGCGCTCGATGACTGCAAGGTCACGCTATAGCTATCGCCAAAAAACACCGGGGCTTGAATGCAAGTGACGGAAATCTTTAATAAAGGCAGCGACAAGACCTGACGCAGCTCGCGCACCAGACGCTTTTCCAGCAACGTGTGGCCCTGAGCATCGGGCGCACCGACTTGCGCCAACAGGTTAAAAGCCATCTGCCGATCGAAGAATGCCGGTTCCAGCGGACGCACGTTGAGCAGTTCGGCGGTTTGCCGGGCCAGCTCACTGACCGCTTCGCGGCCCTGGGCTGAGACCGCCAGGCACGCCGTCAGGCTGATGCGTTGCAGGTCGAGCAAATCGAGCAGCGGCGCCAGCACCACCGCCAGCGCTGTCGCCGAAGGGCTTGGGCTGCTGACCTGGAAGGGCTTTTTCAGGCCGGCAAGAATTGCAGCATTGGCCTCGGGCACCACTTGCGGCGCCTGATCGGCCGGCAACGCGCCCGACAGGTCGATCAGCGAGCAACCGGCGGCCGTAGCGCGCGGGGCGAAACTGAGGGTCACCGCCGGGCCGGCGGCGAAGAACACCAACTGGACTTTGCTGAAGTCGAACTCATCGACTTCGCGCACCCGCACGTTCTTGCCGCGAAACGGCACCGAGTGTCCGGCCGATTCACTGCTCGCCAGCAGGTGCAGATTGCCGACCGGGAAGTCGCGTTCTTCGAGAATCTGGACGAGTGTTTCGCCGACAGTGCCGGTGGCGCCGATCACGGCAATTTCGAAGGACTGGCTCATGGTTCTACCTCTGGCGAAACGGGGGGAGCGGCACTTTACCGGGTGGTTGGTGGTGAGGCAACGAATGGGGAAGCCTTGTAGCAGCTGCCGAAGGCTGCGTTCGAGGACGAAGTCCTCGTCATGGCGATCCCGATCATTCAGGCAAACCGCGCGCGCAGGGTTTACGACTGCTGCGCAGCCGGACGCAGGCTTCGCCAGCTGCTACAGAAGTTGGATGGCGCGCATAAAAAACCCGCACCTCTTTCAAGGCACGGGTTCTTTCATTGCATCAATAGATCAACGCTCAAGCAGGATCCGCAGCATGCGACGCAGCGGCTCGGCCGCGCCCCACAGCAGTTGGTCGCCAACGGTGAAGGCACCGACGAATTGCGAACCCATGTTCAGCTTGCGCAGACGACCGACCGGCACGTTCAGGGTGCCGGTGACTTTCGTCGGGCTCAGCTCCTGCATGCTGATTTCACGGTTGTTCGGCACCAGCTTGACCCAAGGGTTGTGCTGGCTGATCAGCCCTTCGATATCAGCGATCGGCACGTCTTTGTTCAGCTTGATGGTCAGCGCCTGGCTGTGGCAACGCATGGCGCCGATGCGCACGCAGATACCGTCCACCGGGATCGGGCTCTTGAAGCGACCGAGGATTTTGTTGGTTTCGGCCTGGGCCTTCCACTCTTCACGGCTCTGGCCGTTCGGCAGTTCCTTGTCGATCCACGGGATCAGGCTGCCGGCCAGCGGTACGCCGAAGTTTTCGGTCGGGTACGCGTCGCTGCGCATGGCTTCGGCAACACGGCGGTCGATGTCGAGGATGGCGCTGGCCGGATCGGCCAGTTGATCGGCGACAGCGCCGTGGGTCACACCCATTTGCTTGATCAGCTCACGCATGTGCTGCGCGCCGCCACCGGAGGCCGCCTGATAGGTCATGGCGCTCATCCACTCCACCAGACCGGCTTCAAACAGACCGCCCAGGCCCATCAGCATCAGGCTGACGGTGCAGTTGCCGCCGATGTAGTTCTTGGTGCCCGCGTCGAGCTGCTGGTCGATAACCTTGCGGTTCACCGGGTCCAGCACGATCACCGCGTCATCCTGCATGCGCAGGCTGGAAGCGGCGTCGATCCAGTAACCCTGCCAGCCGGCTTCGCGCAGCTTCGGGAACACTTCGCTGGTGTAGTCGCCACCTTGGCAGGTCAGAATCACGTCGAGGGTTTTCAGCTCTTCAATGCTGTAAGCGTCCTTGAGCGGAGCAATGTCCTTGCCCACGGACGGGCCTTGGCCACCGACATTGGAAGTGGTGAAAAACACCGGCTCGATAAGATCGAAATCCTGCTCTTCCAGCATCCGCTGCATGAGCACGGAACCGACCATGCCGCGCCAACCGATCAGACCTACACGTTTCATCGCAACTACACCTTCTTGAAAAGTGGGCCGCTGCTTTCAAGGTTGAAAATTGCAGCGGGCCAGAGAGATTACAGATTCCGCAGCGCGGCGACTACTGCGTCGCCCATTTCCTGCGTACCGACCTTGGTGCAACCAGCCGACCAGATGTCTCCCGTACGCAGACCCTGATCCAAAACCAGGCTCACGGCCTTCTCGATGGCGTCGGCCGCATCCTGCAGATTGAAGCTGTAACGCAGCATCATCGACACCGACAAAATGGTCGCCAACGGGTTGGCAATGCCCTTGCCAGCGATGTCTGGCGCCGAACCGTGGCACGGCTCGTACATGCCTTTGTTGTTGGCATCCAGCGACGCCGACGGCAGCATGCCGATGGAACCGGTGAGCATCGACGCTTCGTCGGAAAGAATGTCGCCGAACAGGTTGTCGGTGACGATCACGTCGAACTGCTTCGGCGCACGCACCAGTTGCATGGCGGCGTTGTCGACGTACATGTGGCTCAGTTCGACGTCCGGGTAGTCCTTGGCCACTTGCTCGACGATTTCACGCCACAGCTGGCTGGAGGCCAGCACGTTGGCCTTGTCCACCGAGCACAGCTTCTTGCCGCGCACGCGCGCCATGTCGAAACCGACACGGGCGATACGGCGGATTTCAGTTTCGCTGTATGGCAGCGTGTCGTAGGCCTGGCGCTCGCCGTTTTCCAACTCGCGCACGCCACGTGGCGCGCCGAAATAGATACCGCCGGTCAGTTCACGGACGATGAGGATGTCCAGGCCAGCAACGATTTCTGCCTTCAGGCTGGAAGCCTCGGCCAGTTGCGGGTACAGGATCGCCGGACGCAGGTTGCCGAACAGGCCCAGTTGCGCACGGATTTTCAGCAGACCGCGCTCAGGGCGGATGTCACGCTCGATGGTGTCCCATTTCGGGCCGCCCACGGCGCCCAGCAGCACAGCATCGGCTGCGCGTGCACGGGCCAGGGTCTCATCGGCCAGCGGCACGCCGTGCTTGTCGATGGCGGCGCCACCGATCACGTCATGGCTCAGTTCGAAGCCCAGGCTGTACTTGTCGTTCGCCAGCTCCAGCACCTTGACCGCTTCGGCCATGATTTCCGGGCCAATACCGTCGCCTGGGAGAATCAGAATCTGCTTGCTCATGCTTTCCTCATGTCATCAGTCGGCGCACCCGCGGGTGCGCCCGGAAAAATTCTATCGTTCAGCCATCAGCACCAGTACATCGGTGCTGAACGAACCATCGGCTTCAATCTCAAAATATTCGCGCACCTCGTTGCCCATCGATTGCTGCAACTCGAGGATCGCCGCGCGCATCACCTGCGGCGTACGCATGCGCTCGACCCAGGAGGTGTACTCCAGGCGCAACCGTTGGCGCGTTGTGCTGCGGGTATGCAACCCCGCTTCGCTGACCTGACGCAACCACTCGCCCGCAGAATAATCGCGCACGTGGCTGGTGTCGCGCAGCACTTCGACGCTTTGCAGGTAAGTGTCGAACAGCGGGCTGCCCGGCGACAACACATCGATGAACGCCGCCACCCCGCCCGGCTTCAGCACCCGGCGAACTTCGCGCAGGGCCACGCCGAGGTCGCTCCAATGGTGCGCCGAATAGCGGCTGAAGACGAAATCGAACTCGCCATCGTCGAACGGCAGACGCTCGGCGGCGCCGTTGACCGTGGCCACATTGCTCAAACCCCGGTCAACAGCGGCGGCGGCAACCACATCGAGCATCTGCTGGGACAGGTCGTAAGCGACTACTTCCCTGACCAGCGAGGCCACATGAAAACTCACATGACCGGCGCCGCAACCCAGGTCCAGTACCCGGGCATCGCCCTGCCCCGCCAGTTCAGCCTGTAGCAGCGCGAATTCGGTGCCTTGAGCGTGTACGGCGCTGCTCAGATAGGCCGAGGCCTGTTCACCGAATTGTTTTTGGACTACCTGGCTGTGCTGCGCGGTGCTGGTCATCGGGACTTCCTTTTTAGGTTTAACCTTGCGCTGTCTGGGCCTGCCCGCGAAGAGGCCGGCCCTGATTACATCGATTCCAGATCAATCTCAGGCGTCGCGAAACAACCATGGCTGGCTCGCGCGGTGCTTGGCTTCAAACGTGGCAATCGCCTCGTGATCCTGCAAAGTCAGACCAATATCGTCGAGACCATTCAACAGGCAGTGCTTACGGAAGGCATCGATCTCGAAACTCAGCACTTTGCCGTCCGGACGGGTCACGGTCTGGGCCTGCAGATCGATCTGCAACTGGTAGCCCGGGTTCGCTTCAACCTGCTTGAACAGCTCATCGACTTCAGCGTCGCTCAAGATGATCGGCAGCAAGCCGTTCTTGAAGCTGTTGTTGAAGAAGATGTCGGCGTAGCTCGGCGCGATGATGCTGCGGAAACCGTACTCTTCCAGTGCCCACGGCGCGTGCTCGCGGCTGGAGCCGCAACCGAAGTTCTCGCGGGCCAGCAACACGCTGGCGCCTTGATAACGCTCGGCGTTGAGGACGAAGTCCTTGTTCAGCGGGCGCTTGGAGTTGTCCTGATACGGCTGGCCAACGTCCAGATAACGCCACTCATCGAACAGGTTCGGACCGAAACCGGTGCGTTTGATCGACTTCAAGAACTGCTTCGGGATGATCTGGTCGGTGTCGACGTTGGCACGATCCAAAGGCGCGACAAGACCAGTGTGCTGGGTAAAAGCTTTCATGCTGCGCTCCTTTAGATCAATTCACGGACGTCGACGAAACGACCGTTCACCGCGGCGGCGGCGGCCATGGCCGGGCTGACGAGGTGGGTACGACCACCGGCGCCCTGACGGCCTTCGAAGTTACGGTTGGAGGTCGACGCGCAATGCTCGCCCGACTCCAAACGGTCCGGGTTCATCGCCAGGCACATCGAGCAGCCAGGCTCACGCCATTCAAAACCGGCCTCGATAAAAATCTTGTCCAGGCCTTCGGATTCGGCCTGAGCCTTCACCAGCCCCGAACCCGGCACCACGATGGCCTGCTTGATGGTCGAAGCCACTTTGCGGCCCTTGGCGATCACCGCGGCGGCGCGCAGGTCTTCGATCCGCGAGTTGGTGCAGGAGCCGATGAATACACGGTCCAACTGAATGTCGGTGATCGCCTGATTGGCGGTCAAACCCATGTATTTCAAGGCGCGTTCGATGGAATCGCGCTTGACCAGGTCCATTTCCTTGGCCGGATCCGGTACGTTCTGATCCACGGCCAACACCATCTCAGGCGAGGTGCCCCAGCTGACTTGCGGCTTGATCTGAGAGGCATCGAGCTCGACGATGGTGTCGAACTTGGCATCGGCGTCGGAGACCAGGTCTTTCCAGGCTTCGACGGCCAAATCCCATTCCGCGCCCTTCGGAGCAAATGGACGGCCCTTGACGTAAGCCACGGTTTTTTCGTCGGCAGCCACCAGGCCAACACGGGCGCCGGCTTCGATGGACATGTTGCAGATGGTCATGCGGCCTTCAACGGACAGGTCGCGAATCGCGCTACCGGCGAATTCGATGGCGTGGCCATTACCGCCGGCGGTGCCGATCTTGCCGATCACGGCGAGGACGATGTCCTTGGCAGTCACGCCGAACGGCAATTTGCCCTCGACCAACACCAGCATGTTCTTCATTTTCTTGGCGACCAGGCACTGAGTGGCGAGCACGTGCTCGACCTCGGAGGTGCCGATACCGTGAGCCAGGGCACCGAATGCGCCGTGGGTCGAGGTGTGGGAGTCGCCGCAGACCACGGTCATGCCCGGCAAGGTGGCGCCCTGCTCCGGGCCGATGACGTGGACGATGCCTTGGCGGACGTCATTCATCTTGAATTCGACGATGCCGTATTCGTCACAGTTATCGTCGAGGGTCTGAACCTGCAAACGCGAGACCTGGTCGACGATCGCTTCGATGCCGCCCTTGCGCTCCGGGGTGGTCGGTACGTTGTGGTCCGGGGTCGCGATGTTGGCATCGATGCGCCAAGGCTTGCGCCCGGCCAGACGCAGGCCTTCGAAGGCTTGCGGCGAGGTCACTTCATGGATGATGTGACGATCGATGTAGATCAGCGCAGAGCCATCGTCGCGCTGCTTGACCAAATGCGAATCCCAGAGCTTGTCGTAGAGCGTTTTGCCGGCCATCAGACGGTTTCCTCATCAGCTTGTTTCTATGCCCCGGATCTTGAGTAATTCAATAACCCCTTGGCTTGTGAGGTCGATCCTAGGGGGTTACATTAAATAACTCAAATTCATATTTTTTATGCTTTGCATAACCAACTGGAATGCCACTGAGACCTCATTATGGACCTCGCCAACCTCAACGCCTTTATCGCGATTGCCGAGACCGGAAGCTTCTCCGGCGCCGGCGAACGGCTGCACCTGACGCAACCGGCCATCAGCAAGCGCATCGCCGGGCTGGAGCAGCAATTGAAGGTGCGACTGTTCGATCGACTGGGCCGGGAAGTCGGCCTGACCGAAGCCGGCCGCGCCTTGCTGCCACGGGCCTATCAGATCCTCAATGTACTGGATGACACCCGCCGCGCCCTGACCAACCTGACTGGCGAAGTGACCGGTCGTCTGACATTGGCCACCAGCCATCACATCGGCCTGCATCGCTTGCCACCCTTATTAAGGGAGTTCACCCGACGTTACCCGCAAGTGGCGCTGGATATTCAGTTCCTCGATTCGGAAGTGGCCTACGAAGAAATCCTCCATGGCCGCGCTGAACTGGCAGTCATCACCCTTGCACCGGAACCTCACACATTGGTCAAGGCCACGCCCGTGTGGGACGACCCACTGGATTTCGTGGCCGCCCCAGAGCATCCGCTGATCAGCAACGGTGCGGTCAGCCTGGCGGACATTGCCCTGCACCCCGCGGTTTTCCCCGGCGGCAACACCTTTACCCACCACATCGTGCAACGCCTGTTCGAGGCCCAGGGCCTGACGCCGAACATCGCCATGAGCACCAATTATCTGGAGACCATCAAGATGATGGTCTCGATCGGCCTGGCCTGGAGCGTTTTGCCGCGCACCATGCTGGATGAGCAAGTGGCGCGCATACCTTTGCCGGGCATACAGCTCACTCGCCAGCTAGGCTATATCCTGCACACCGAACGGACGCTGTCGAACGCGGCAAAGGCCTTCATGGCTTTGCTGGATGCACAAATCGATCAGCCAGGGACTCGCGGCTAAGCTGTGCTTCTTCTTTTGTGCTACGCCTATAGAGCCCCAAAACCCTGTGCCTAACGCCCAATTCAGCCCAAGGCCTGTCATCCATGCCCAAATCTGTTGAACGTATGCCGCCAATGCCGCGAATTCAGGCAATTGACCCAAAACGGTCCGAGCAGAGCTGGGAAAGCGCCCCACAGTTGCTCGCGGCCCTCAATGGCGCCCGACTGGGCGCCTGGTATTGGGACATCGAGCGCGGACAGATCAGCTGGTCACGGGGTACTCAGGCGTTGTTCGGCTTCGATCCCCGGCAACCGTTGCCCGAGGATCTGGAATACCTCGACCTGCTGCCCCAGGAGGATCGGGCGAAAGCCATCCGCGCCTTCAATGCAGTGATCGCCGGCGCTCCGCTGGAGCAGGCCATGCACCACCGCATCCGCTGGCCCGACGGCAGCCTGCACTGGCTGGAAATCAACGGCAGCCTGCTACCGGACAAAAACGGCCGGCCACGAATGATCGGGGTCATCCGTGAAATCACCCACCAGCGCCAGCGTGAACAAGCGCTGAGCAGCTCGGAAAAACGCTTCGCCACGCTGTTTCACCTGTGCCCGAATATGGTGCTGCTGACCCGTCAGGAAGACGGCCTGATCAGCGAAGCCAACCAGTATTTCGAAAGCCTGTTCGGCTGGCCGGTGCAAGACGCAATCGGCCGAACCACCCTGGAACTGGGCCTTTGGGTCAACCCGGAGCAACGGGCGGAACTGGTCAAGGCCACCAAGGCCAAAGGTGAGCTGATCAACATGGAGGTGCAATTTCGCGCCAGCAACGGGCAGGTTCACGACGGCATTCTCAGCGCGCAAAAGGTCGAGCTCGAAGGCCAGCCCTATCTGCTGAGCACATTCCTTGACACCACCGAACGCAAAATCGCCGAGCACGCCCTCAAAGACAGCCAGGAACGCCTCGACCTGGCCCTGGATTCAGCACAACTCGGCACTTGGGACTGGCACATCCCCAGCGGCATGCTTTATGGCTCGGCGCGGGCCGCCCAGCTGCATGGTCTGGAGCCCAAACCCTTCCATGAATCCTTCGATGCGTTTTTCGAAGGTGTACCCGGTGAAGAACGCGACACCATGCGCGACGCTTACCGCAGCTTACGCGAAGGCCCGGCCGGCAATTATCAACTGACGTACCGCGTGCAACTGCCGGACGGCAGTTCGCGCTACCTGGAAAGCCGCGCCAGACTCTACCGCGATGATAGCGGCAACCCGCTGCGCATGGCCGGCACATTGCTGGACATCACCGAGCAAGTGGAGCGCGAGCAGCAACTGATAGCGTCGGAAGAGAAATTCGCCACGTTGTTCCAGGTCAGCCCCGACCCGATCTGCGTCACGCGTCAGGACACCGGCCACTTCATCGAGATCAACTCCAGCTTCACCCAGACGTTCGGCTGGAGCACCACCGACGTCATCGGCCGCAGCGCCGACGAAATCGGCCTGTGGGACGCCTCGGCGAAAAGCCTGCAAAGGATCGAGCGGGTCATCCGCGAACAGGGCCTGAACAATGTGGCGATCATCGTTCAACACAAGGACGGGCAATCCCTGACCTGCGTGATCTCCAGCCGCCAGATCAGCGTCGGCGACCAGCCGTGCATCGTCACCACCCTGCGCGACATCACCCAACAGCAACGCTCGGAAGCGGCGCTCAAGGCCAGCGAAGAGAAGTTCGCCAAGGCCTTCCACTCAAGCCCCGACGCCATCACCATTACCGAGCGCGACACTGGACGCTATCTGGAGGTTAACGACGGCTTCTGCCGCCTGACCGGCTACCGTGCCGATGAAGTGGTGGGCCGCACGGTGTATCAGGTCGGCATCTGGGCCGAGGAGAAACAACGCTCGGCGTTGCTGGCCGAACTACAGATCAAGGGCCGGGTTCACCACCTGGAAATGCTCGGGCGCAACAAGCGCGGCGAGTTGCTGACCGTCGAAGTCTCGGTGGAACCGATCACCCTCAACGAAACCGCCTGCCTGCTGCTGACCGCCCGGGACGTCAGCCTGCTGAAAAATGCCGAAGCGCAGATCCGTCACCTGGCCTACCACGACCCGCTGACCAACCTGCCGAACCGCGCGCTGTTGATGGACCGCCTGAGCCAGCAGATCGCCCTGCTCAAGCGCCACAACTTGCGTGGCGCCCTGATGTTCCTCGACCTCGACCACTTCAAGCACATCAACGACTCCCTCGGCCACCCGGTGGGCGATACGGTGCTGAAAATCATCACCGCGCGCCTTGAAGCCAGCGTACGCATGGAAGACACCGTCGCACGCCTGGGCGGCGATGAGTTCGTGGTGCTGCTCAGTGGCCTGGAAGGCTCGCGCACCGACGTCAGCGCTCAAGTCCGGGAACTGGCGGATACCTTGCGCGAATTGCTGTCCGAACCGATGTTCCTCGATGGACAGCGCCTGCAAGTGACGCCGAGCATCGGCATCGCGCTGATCCCCGACCACGGCTCGACCCCGACCGATCTGTTAAAACGCGCCGATATCGCCCTCTACCGCGCCAAGGACTCGGGCCGCAACACCACGCAGATGTATCACAACACCATGCAGAAGGCCGCCAGCGAACGCCTGCGCATGGAGACCGACCTGCGCCTGGCCCTTTCCCGGGGTGAATTCAGCGTGCAATACCAGCCTCAGGTGGACGCCCGCAACAACCGCATTACCGGCGCCGAAGCCCTGGTGCGCTGGCACCATCCGCAACTGGGCGCGCAATCGCCGACCGAGTTCATCAAGGTGCTGGAAGACAGCGGGCTGATTCTGGAAGTCGGCACATGGATCCTCGACGAAGCCTGTGCGGCCTTCAAACGCCTGATCGCCAAAGGCCTGATTGACCCGCTCAATTTCAGCCTGTGCGTGAATATCAGCCCGCGGCAATTCCGTCAGAACGACTTCGTCGAACGCATCGAGCACAGCCTCGGCAGCCACGACCTGCCCTGCTCGTTGCTGAAACTGGAAATCACCGAAGGCATCGTCATCCAGAACCTGGACGACACCATCAGCAAAATGCGACGCCTGAAAAAACTCGGCGTGAGCTTTGCCATGGACGATTTCGGTACCGGTTACTCCTCGCTGACCTACCTCAAGCGCCTGCCGGTCGACACCCTGAAAATCGACCAGTCATTCGTCCGCGACGCCACCACCGACCCCAACGATGCCGAAATCATTCGCGCCATCGTCGCCATGGCCCGCAGCCTGGAACTGGAAGTGATTGCCGAAGGGGTGGAAACCGAGGAGCAACTGGAGTTCTTGCAAGGGCTGGGCTGCCATTTGTATCAGGGGTATTTGCACAGCCGGCCGTTGCTGGTGGAGGAGTTTCAGAAACTGCTCAAATAGTCCGCATGGGAGACGTTCCGTAACAGGTGCTCCAATTGCCAGTTTTTCTTGCAACCTGTAGGGTCGCGCTTTTTTTTACTGCCTCAAAGAGATCAACCATGCAGGATGCAACCCTCTCCCGTCCGGCCTTGCTGGGCATCGACCTTGGGACCACCAATAGCCTGATCGCCGTTTGGCAGGAAGGTCAGGCGCAGTTGATTCCGAACGCCCTTGGCGATGTCCTCACCCCTTCAGTGGTCAGCCTCGATGAGGACGACAGCATTCTGGTAGGCAAGGCCGCCCGCGCGCGTCTGACCACCCATCCGGAACGCACGGTGGCGGCGTTCAAGCGTTTTATGGGCAGCGACAAACAGTTCGAACTGGGCGGACGGCAATTCAGCCCCGAAGAGCTGTCGGCACTGGTGATCGGCTCGCTCAAGCAGGATGCTGAAGCCTGGCTAGGCCATCCGGTGTATGAGGCGGTGATTTCGGTGCCGGCCTATTTCAGTGACGAGCAACGCAAACGCACGCTGTTTGCCGCCGAACTGGCAGGCCTGACAGTGTCGCGGCTGATCAACGAACCGACCGCCGCGGCCATGGCCTACGGACTGCACGAGCAGAAGTTCGAGCGCACGCTGATTTTCGACTTGGGCGGCGGCACCTTTGATGTCACGGTACTGGAATACGCACTGCCGCTGATCGAAGTGCATGCCTCCACCGGCGACAACTTCCTCGGCGGTGAAGACTTCACCGCCGCGTTGTTGCAGGCCTGCCTGAAAGACTGGCAACTCACCTCTCAACAGATCGATAACCAGGGGTTGGCCAGCCTGGGCGATGCTCTGGAGCAACTCAAATGCAAACTCAGTGAAGGCACCCAGCACCTGAACTGGAACGGCGCCGGTGCCTTGCGCGAGTGGTCGCTGGATGAGGCCGTCGCGCTGAAAATCTGGGAACCGCTGCTGGCCCGGTTGCGCGCCCCCATCGAACAAGCCCTGCGCGATGCACGGCTCAAGCCTCGGGACCTCGACAGCCTGGTGCTGGTCGGAGGCGCAACGCGGATGCCTGTCGTGCAGCAGATGGTCGCCACGCTGTTCGGGCGCCTGCCCTATCGCCACCTCGACCCGGACACGATTGTCGCACTGGGCGCCGCTACCCAGGCAGCGTGCAAGGCCCGAGACAGCGCAATCGAGGAGCTGATTCTCACTGACGTATGCCCATACACGCTGGGCATTTCGACCCGTCGCGGTGAGGACGTCAGCGGCGCCTTCTCGCCGATCATCGAACGCAACACCGTGATCCCGACTTCTCGGGTGCAACGCTTCTACACCACCCATCCGCAGCAAGACCACATCCGTATCGAGGTCTATCAGGGAGAGCGGCCGTGGGTGCGGGATAATATTTTCATCGATGCCTTCGACGTCGCGGTAGCACCCAGCGACCAGACGCAAGCCCTGGATGTGCGCTTCAGCTACGACATCAACGGTTTGCTTGAAGTCGACGTGACCCTGCTGGCCAGCGGCGAACGCCACAGCCACAGCATCGATCGCAGCCCCACCGGGCTCGACCCACAATCACGGAAAAGCAGCCATGAGCGGCTCAAAGCCCTGAAAATCCATCCACGGGACGCGCTGCCCAATCGCACTCTGCTGGCGCGACTGGAGCGTGCATGGACGCAAAGCCTGGGCGACGAACGCGAACAAATTGCCGATTGGCTGGATACTTTTACCGCCGTGCTCGGTGGCCAGCAATCGGTGGAGATTGCCAGCCATCGGTCACAACTCAATAAAGCACTGGATCAGCTGCGCCTTTAGCCATTAAGCCGCCGCAGAGTCGCCTGCAAGCCACCGGGCAGCGTGTCCTCACCGGCGCTGCCCGGCGGCACACCATAGCGGTTAGGCAGCTTGTCGCCGGGAAAGCCGAACAACACCAGAGGCAGGAACGGCAATACCGGCGTCAGACAGGCAAAGATCAGCAGCGTGGGAATCCCCCGCCCCATGTCATGCAGCCGACGCAGAATCGCACTGAGCAACAGCGCGATGCCCAGCAGCATGACAACTCCCAAGACAACGGTGCCATTGAGCAGCACCATGATCGGGGTGATCAGCACACCTCCCAGCACCTGCCCGATAAACGCCTTGCGCCCCAATCGAGAGCCCAAGCGCCAGACCGCAGTGGACGGCACCGGGCGCGTGTCGCTTTTGGCCAGGAGCAGACGCTCACTCCAGGACAGCAAGGCAGTCAATGCCAGACGCAGGCCCACACTGTTCGCGGCGTCATCCTTGCCACGCTGCAACTGTTGCAGCACCTTGGTCCTGGGCACTCCTGAGGCGCCATAACGAATCAGACTTTTCAGCGTATCGAGGACTTCATAGACCAGCAGCTTGTCGACGTCGAAATCCGTCAGCACTTTGCGCGGTGGCCAAACAGGCTCTCCTTTGATCAAACCATTACGAAACGCTTCGAACCAACCATCTTCACAACTGATAGCGGCGATGGATTGCAACAGTGCGCGATGCTGCTCGGCGTCAAGGCTCGGGTCGTGATACAGCACACCCCAGAGCAGCATCAGCCCCAGCAAATCCTCGCCGCACGCATCAGGATCACTTTCAATGCAGGTATAGAGCTGCGCATTAGCGGGCAGTGCTGCGCTGTCGAGGGCCTGTTGCACATTGAACAGCTGCTGCACGAGCAGGCCATGAACCGGGTCGGTACCTTGCAGCCACCCCAGCAAACCCGCGCAGTTACCTTGCTCGCGCTGCAGGCGCCGCAATAACGGCTGAAGCCGACTCAGGGGGTGAGCCGGGTTGAGCTCCAGTCGCTCCAGACATTGGGTATCGATCAACGTCAGCCAACGTTCCGGCTGTTCGAGCAACGCCAACAGGAATACAGTTTGAGCGTGCCATTGCCACGCAGCCTCGCCTTGCGCAATGACCGGCAGGACTGCGCCTCGCTGCCCCAACTGGACCAGCAGACTCAAGCTGCGCAAGTTCACGTCCGCTTCTGCGTCCAGCAAATCAAATACCTGATCGATCCGCACCAGGGCAGACTGATCGTAGCCCCGCAGCCTGCTCAGCCACAGGCGGCAAATCTTGTGCGGCTCGCCTTTTGTCAGTTCCTCGGCCAGTTTCGGTTCAACTGAACGACTGTTGAGAAAGACCTTCATTGCCAACGGAATCGGCGCCTGGTTCAACCAACAGAGTTGCTGCTCTGCCTGATACTTGAACCCGGTCAACACCAACCCCTCAAGGGCATCGAACGGATGCGGCTCGTCCAGTATTTGTTGCAACAACCCCACATCCCCACGATGCAAGGCCCATGCATGCTGGTATAGACGCTGCAAGCGGGAATCCGCATGCTCTCCTAGCAGCAATGCCAGCAGAGGCAGTTCATCCCCCGTCATTCGCCAATCGACAAATGCGCCTGCCAAACCTTGCAGATCGAGTTGCCCGACCCCAAGCCAGCGAGCCAACGTTTCGGGACGCTGTGAAGGGCTGCCATATTCTTGAGTAACATCGTCAAGGTCATGGGACCAGTCACGGAAATTTTCCAAACGGTCGAATGCCTGGATCAGCAGCGCGAGAAAGTCCGGCTGACGTTTGGCACAAAGCTCCAGCAAGCAGCTTTCGGCCTTCGGATGACGGTACTCCAGCCAGAGCCGGATCCAGCAAGGCAGCGCTTGATCTTCAAGGCCCAACAAACTGCTTTGGCAAGCCAACAGATAAAGCCAATCGCTATCGTCTGGTGCTTGCCCCTGTCGTTCGACGCACAGTTGCAGCAGGCCTGCACCACCGATACCGGCTTGAGTGAACTGCACCAGTAAGCGCTTGATGAATACTTCGTCCGACGGCAGCGGCAGACAGGTGTGATGGCTGGCGAAGTCTTCGAATTCATGGAGCGGCCGATGCTCAAAGAGGTAGTCGAGGCTACGGGCATACCACAGGGTTTCCATCTGCACAGGCTCGGACCAGCCACTCATCAGTGTCGTGTCGAACGGGTCTGGCTTCTTGATGCGTTGCAGGAACTCTTCGACTTTATTCGCCTGCTCGAACTCAAGATCCAGCAGTTGATGCTCCCACCCCATTCGTTGCGCCAGCAGATTCGCGCAGCGGTAAGACAACGGTCCGGCATTGGTCAATGGGTGAAACAGCCCCCAACTGAGGTCATCAAGTGTGTCCAGAGGCAGCTGATCCAACGCTTTGACAAATGCTCGCCAGGCCTGCGGATGGAAGCGTCGAGCCGGATCTTCGAGCAACGCGTAAAAATCCACCAAAGTTTGCGGAATCTCGGGAACACTAGCGTCCTCATCTTCGACTTCGACCTCTTCATGACGGGCAAAGCGGGTGGCACTTTCATAGGCGACACGCAGCGCCTGAAAGCCTTCGGGATCACTCTCCGGGTGATGTTGCGGCAAACGCGCGCGGTAGGCATCTCGAATCAGTGCCTGATCTTTGGTGGGCTCTATACCCAAGCGTGTCCAGCAACTCATGACCAGTCGAACTCCCCCAGGGACGCCGGGCGCGGCGGCGGATCGAGGTCTATGTGCCAGGGCAAGTCGGTCAGGAAAGAAGGGATGTCGCGCGCAAGACCTCGTGCAATGAAAGCGCTACCCGAAGACTCCCCTTGCCGATCAAGCTCGTGAGCCATCTGTTCGTCGCTGTTACCCAGACAGCTCCAGAACGCATGACCAGCCAAGAAACCGTTGAAATAAGAAAACCAACTGCCGTAATGGTATTGCGCCCTTACAGCCAGTCGGGCATGCAACCAAAGACTCTCGGATAAATCGATCCACTCATTGCGCAAGCCACAGCGCAAGAGAAACCCCATACGCCCGAGATCCCAGGCCCTGATACCACCCGGTCCACATCCACCAAAGGTACGCCCGGCGAATTCGTGCAAATCGCGCTCACGGGGGGACAGTGTTTCAAGCAGTGCCTGCCATTCGCCAGGCAAGCAACGCTGCCACGCCCGATACGCTCCATCGAGGTGTGAGGCATGACCGTCGTCCGCCATCCCTTCGAGCATGCTCAACAACTGCGGCCGGTCATTGATGCCCCAGCTGCATTGCAGGTCAATAAATTGCGGATCGGAGTAGAAAGCAGGCTCGTCGTAATCGGCACGAGGATTAAGGGCCACCATCGGCGCAGAAAGACCGCACAGCCAACGCTGTTGTATCTCTTCCATGAAAAAAAGCTCCGGGCCGACCAGGCAGAATGTGGGGTCGGCAAAACTGGCGCGGATTGTAGAGAAGCCGCCATAAGGCGGTAAAGCTTGCATGACCGTTTTGGCGGAAAAACAAAAAGGCCCCGACAAGTCGGGGCCTTCATTCAGCGGGTTACAGCCTGTTCAGACGAATGTATTTCTTCCAATGACTCAGTGCTGCAGAGCCGGTTTTTCCGCCCCGTTGATCGGGATGCGTTTGGCTTTCGCTTCTTCCGGGATCACACGCAGCAGGTCGATACTCAGCAAACCGTTGCGCAGTTCGGCGGCCTTGATTTCGATGTGGTCCGCCAGACGGAACGACAGTTTGAAGGCGCGCTGTGCGATGCCTTGGTACAGGTAAGTGACGTTTTCGTCCGCGTCACGTTTGCCGCCACTGATGGTCAGTACACCTTTTTCTACTTGCAGGTCCAGGTCGTCTTCCTGGAAACCGGCGGCCGCCACAACGATGCGGTATTGATCATCACCGTATTTTTCAACGTTGTAGGGTGGATAGGTGCTGCCTGGCTCATTGCGCAGGGCGGTTTCGAACAGGTCGTTGAAACGGTCGAAACCTACCGAGGAACGGAACAGTGGGGCCAAGGAAAATGCAGTACTCATGATTCAAATCTCCTGAACATAATCAGCAAGTTTTTTTGTCTCCGCGACCCGAATTCGGCATCGCGTAATCCTTAGATAAGGACCGCTGATTACTTTTCAAGAGATTATTTTCAGATTTTTTTCAAGCAGACTCAGGCGGCTTCAGACACCTGCAACCCCAGTAAACGCGAGACCTGATCCAGCTCGGTTTCACGACGCAGGACGCCGAACAACTCTACCGCTTCGGGATAATTACGGGTCAGCATTGCCAGCCACTGCTTCAGGCGACCCGGCGATTGGCGTGGTGTCATCTGGGCCTTGGCTTGCAGCCAGAAATCCTGAATCAGCGGCAGCAGCTCGGTCCAGGTCATCTCGACGACCTCCTCACCGGCCCGCGCCGCAGCGATCTGCCTTGCCAGATCCGGACGCGACACCAGGCCACGACCGAGCATGATGTCTTCGACGCCGCTGATCTCGCGGCAACGTCGCCAGTCCTCCACGCTCCAGATGTCACCGTTGGCGAACACTGGCACCTTGACCACGTCCTGGACCCGCGGGATCCATTCCCAGTGAGCTGGCGGCTTGTAGCCATCCGTTTTGGTCCGCGCGTGAACCACGATGTGCGCCGCGCCGCCTTCGGCCAGGGCTGTGGCGCAAACCAGCGAGCCATCGGGACTGTCGAAGCCCAGGCGCATTTTGGCGGTCACTGGAATGTGCGCTGGCACCGCACGGCGGACATGTTCGACGATTTCGTTGAGCAGCTCAGGCTCTTTGAGCAGAACGGCGCCACCGCGCGACTTATTGACGGTCTTGGCCGGGCAGCCGAAGTTCAGGTCGATGACTTCGGAACCCAATTCGCAGGCCAGTGCAGCGTTTTCCGCCAGGCACACCGGATCGGAGCCAAGCAGTTGCACCCGCAGCGGCACGCCGGAGGCGGTACGGGCGCCGGTCAGCAGTTCCGGGCCGAACTTGTGGTAGTAGGCAGGCGTGAGCAGCTGATCGTTGATCCGAATGAACTCGGTTACACACCAATCGATACCGCCCACACGGGTCAGCACGTCCCGCAGGATGTTGTCGACCAACCCCTCCATGGGCGCCAAAGCAATTTGCATGAAAAACACACTCAACGAAAAACGTGCGGCAGTTTACTGGTTTCGGCGTGCAGAAGGTATTTCGTCAGACCGGGCGGTGGCAAATGTGCGGACTGTGTCAGCTTGGAACTTGCAACGCCGAGCCATAGCCCTCGATGAATTCCGCCGGCATGCGCTTGGGCTTGCCGGTCGACAGTTCGATGCACACGAACGTGGTCTGCGCCCGCAGCAACGTCGAGTTGTCACTGGGGCGGATCAGCTGGAAGTGTCGGGTCATTCTCAGGCGCTGATCCCAATCGACGATCCAGGTCGCCAGCTGCAGCTCATCGCCTTCGTAGGCCGCCGCCAGGTAATCAATCTCGTGCCGCACCACCGCCATCGCCCGGTCCAGCCGCCGATACTCGACCAGGTCCAGACCCAGCCGCTGCGAGTGACGCCAGGCACAGCGCTCGAGCCAGGTCACGTACACCGCGTTGTTCGCGTGGCCCAACCCATCGATGTCTTCGGCGCCCACTTCCAGATCAATGATAAACGGCGTTGCCCGATCCCAGCCCATGCCCCACTCCCGGTCAGATTATTTCGACCGGGGCAGTGTAACGGAAGCTCAGGCCGATTGGCGCGATTGCAGGCTGCGACCGGCCAGCAGCGAGAGCACGCCATCGATCACCCGCGGATCGGCCAGGACCCGCTGATGACCGCCCTCTTCCAGGCGCAACAAGCGACTGTCGAACCAGGCTTCGTGAATCAATTGGGACTCCTTGACCGAGACAAAGCTGTCGTCCTCGGCATGGACAATCAGGCCTGGCATGTCGAGCTGATAGTGCGCGACATCCAGCGCAGCAGCACGCATGCCAACGTCTTTTTCGACCTGACGAATGAACGCCGAACGGGCTTTGGGCGGCAGGCGTACATAGCGCGCAAAACCGCGCAGCACCCCAAGGATTCGCGCCGGGGCGGCGATCGAGACCAGGGTTTCGGTGCGCAAGCCCAACTGCACCGCGAGCATGGCGCTGGCGCCGCCCATCGAGTGACCGATTACCGCTTGCAGCGGCGGTAGTTCAGCAGCTGCTTCAAGCATCGCCCGGGCGAACAGCACCACATTGGCTTCGCGTCCAGGCGAGCGACCATGAGCCGGGCCGTCCAGGGCGACCACGGTGTAACCGGCATCGACCAGCGCCGTGATCAGCGCGGCAAACTGCGTTGGCCGGCCTTCCCAGCCGTGCATCAACAACACCGCCGGGCCCTGCCCCCAACGCAGCGCCGAGAGGCCGAAGCGCAAGGTGATCCGCTCGGATTTCGCCAGCAGCGGCAATTCCCAATCACGCGGCGGCAACTCCCGCGGGGTCATGAATGCCAGACGCATCTTGCTCGCCACCAGCTTCGGTGCGAACCAGCCCAAGGTGCCATTAACGCCACGAACCCAGCTCAACGTGTTCATCGCCCATCTCCTCAGGCTGGATGCCTTTAGGTCACAGCACCGCCGATTTGGCGGCGCGCAGCAATCGATCGGACAACTCTCCTGGCCCCAGCGCCCGCGCCAGCGCCAAACCACCCACCATCAAGGCGATGTCGGCCAAGACCTTGTCGATGTCTTCCGGGCTGGCTGCCAACTGCGCGACCATCAATTCAATATGTTCATTCAACGCCACGCGAAATTCGTCCGGCAGACGGCCCAGTTCACTGATCGACGCTGGAACCGGGCATGCCTGCTCGGTGGAATCACGGTGTTTGCGCGACAGGTAGAACGCTGCGACCAACGCGCGACGCTCTTCGCCGGTCAACTCGGCATCCATGTCGGCGATCAAGTCACGACGATGGCTGAGCAGCTGCTTGAACGCCTCCAGCATCAACGCGTCCTTGCTTTCGAAGTGCGCGTAGAAACCGCCGACCGTCAGGCCGGCCGCGCCCATCACTTCGCCCACGCTCGGCTCGGCCGGGCCGCGCTGGATCAGCGCTGCACTGGCAGCCTTGAGGATGCGTTCGCGGGTTTGAGCTTTTTTATCGTTCATCGTTGCCTCCGAATATTACGACTAGAATATTATTCTCATAATAATTTTCCGCAAGTCGTGGATGTGACCGCTGGTCTGAAGAACAGTGTTGGGGAAAAAGGAGATTTGGCCAAACGCCAGACAAACAAAAGGGCCATTCAATAATTGAATGACCCTTAAAAATCCCGCAAAGCGGGTAATCGTGGCGTCCCCTAGGGGACTCGAACCCCTGTTACCGCCGTGAAAGGGCGGTGTCCTAGGCCACTAGACGAAGGGGACG
>NZ_JBWKUI010000006.1:32427-347734 GCF_059420765.1 Pseudomonas sp. GW821-FHT03E01
ATTGGTGGAGCTAGACGGGATCGAACCGTCGACCTCTTGCATGCCATGCAAGCGCTCTCCCAGCTGAGCTATAGCCCCTCATCGCTGAGGACGGGGCGAATCTTAATGGCGCATCGGAAAGCTGTCAAACTTATTTTTCAAAAAAATTAAAATTTTTTGCCGACATAACAATCACTTACCGCCCTCCCCCCGTAAATTCGGGGGAAGCGCCGAAGATCAGGATCAAAAGATCGCGGCCTTCGGCAGCTCCTACTGAGTCAAACGCCGTCAGGCAATCGCGCCCAGAAGCTTTTCCCACTCTTTGTTTTCTTTCTTCGACACGCCGCCCAGCAGGTCAATGGCCTGGCGCAGACGGAAACGGGTCAGGTCCGGACCGAGGATTTCCATCGCGTCGAGTACCGATACCGAACTGGCCTGCCCGGTGATCGCAGCAAACATCAGCGGCATGGCGTCACGCAGCTTCAGCTCCAGGGATTCGACCACCGTCTGAATCGTTGCAGTGATGCTGTCCTTCTCCCACTGACGCAGGCTTTCCAGCTTCCACAGGATCAATTGCATCAACTGACGAACCTGATCGCCCGAGAGCTTCTTGGATTCGAACAGTTTAGCGTCCGGATTCACGCCACCAGCGAAGAAGAAGCCAGCCAGCGGCGCGACCTGGCTGAAGGTTTCAACCCGGCCCTGCACGTGCGGCGCGATCTTCATCATGTATTCAGGGTTCAGCGCCCACTTCTGCACGCGAGCGGCGAACTCTTCCACCGGCAGGTCACGCAGCCACTGGCCGTTGAGCCACGACAGTTTCTCGATGTCGAAAATCGGCCCGCCAAGCGAGACGCGGCTCAAGTCGAAGTTGTCGACCATTTCCTGCAGGGAGAACTTCTCGCGCTCGTCCGGCATCGACCAGCCCATGCGGCCCAGGTAGTTGAGCATCGCTTCCGGCATGAAGCCCATGCGCTCGTAGAACGTCACCGAGGTCGGGTTCTTGCGCTTGGACAGCTTGCTCTTGTCCGGGTTACGCAGCAGCGGCATGTAGCACAGCTGCGGCTGTTCCCAGCCGAAGTACTCGTACAGCAGGATCAGTTTCGGTGCCGAAGGCAGCCATTCTTCACCGCGCAGCACGTGGGTGATGCCCATCAGGTGGTCGTCGACCACGTTGGCCAGGAAGTACGTCGGCAGGCCGTCGGTCTTCATCAGCACTTGCATGTCCATGCGATCCCACGGGATCTCGACATCGCCACGCAGCATGTCCGGCACCACGCACACGCCTTCGGTCGGCACTTTCATGCGGATCACGTGGGGTTCGCCGGCAGCCAGGCGGCGCGCGACTTCTTCCTTGGACAGCAACAGCGCACGGCCGTCGTAACGCGGGGTCTCACCGCGGGCCATTTGCTCGGCGCGCATCTGGTCCAGTTCTTCAGCGGTGCAGAAGCACGGGAAGGCATGGCCCATGTCGACTAGCTGCTGGCAGTACTTCTGGTAGATATCGCCGCGCTCACTCTGACGGTAAGGACCGTGCGGGCCGCCGACATCCGGGCCTTCGCTCCAGTCGATACCCAACCAGCGCAGGGCGTCGAAAATCTGCTGTTCGGACTCGCGGGTCGAACGCAGTTGGTCGGTGTCTTCGATCCGCAGGATGAACTCACCGCCATGCTGCTTGGCAAAGCAGTAGTTGAACAAAGCGATGTAAGCGGTACCTACGTGGGGGTCCCCGGTAGGCGATGGCGCGATGCGAGTGCGGACGGTGGTCATGGCATGTCTCAAAAAGAATGAAAAGCGAAGATCAAACAAGGGGCGAATGGTAACAGGCGATAGCCGCCCGGCTCCAGTGAGAGCGGGATTTAAGCGCTGCTGGAGCTGCCAAGGCTGCGATCTTTTGACTTTGCCTGTAAAAACAAGATCAAAAGATCGCAGCCTTCGGCAACTGCTACAGAGGGAGCGTCAAACCGCGATCAACCGCTCCCGCAGCTTGCCGATTTCGTCGCGCAGCTGCGCCGCGGCTTCGAACTCCAGGTCGCGGGCGAGCTGGTACATCTTCTCTTCCAGCTGACGAATGCGCTTGGTGATCTCGCTCGGCGAACGCAATTCGGCTTCGTATTTGGCGCTTTCCTCGGCAGCCTTGGCCATGCCTTTGCGCTTCTTGCTGCGCGAACCCGGCACAGTCGCGCCTTCCATAATGTCGGCGACGTCCTTGAACACCCCTTTGGGCGTAATGCCGTTGGCCAGGTTGAAGGCGATCTGCTTGTCGCGACGACGCTCGGTTTCGCCGATTGCCCGCTCCATGGAACCAGTAATCCGATCCGCATACAGAATCGCCCGGCCATTAAGGTTGCGTGCCGCCCGGCCAATGGTCTGGATCAGCGAGCGTTCGGAGCGCAGGAAACCCTCCTTGTCCGCATCAAGAATCGCCACCAGCGAGACTTCCGGCATGTCCAGGCCTTCACGCAGCAGGTTGATCCCCACCAGCACATCGAAGGTGCCGAGGCGCAAGTCACGGATGATCTCGACCCGCTCCACGGTGTCGATGTCCGAGTGCAGATAACGCACGCGCACGCCGTGATCGGCCAGGTAATCGGTCAAATCCTCGGACATGCGCTTGGTCAGCGTGGTCACCAGCACCCGCTCTTCCAGGGCTACGCGCTTGGTGATTTCCGAGAGCAAGTCGTCGACCTGAGTCAGCGCCGGACGGATTTCGATCTGCGGGTCCACCAGGCCAGTCGGGCGCACCACTTGCTCGACCACGCGCCCTGCGTGCTCCGCCTCGTAATTGCCCGGCGTGGCCGAGACAAATATTGTCTGCGGGCTGATGCCTTCAAACTCGTCGAAACGCATTGGCCGGTTATCCAGCGCCGATGGCAGGCGGAAGCCATATTCCACCAGCGTTTCCTTACGGGACCGGTCGCCCTTATACATGGCGCCGACCTGCGGCACGCTGACGTGGGATTCGTCGATCACCAGCAAGGCGTCGGCCGGCAGGTAGTCAAACAAGGTGGGCGGCGCCTCGCCGGATGCACGGCCCGACAGGTAGCGCGAGTAGTTTTCGATGCCGTTGCAGTAACCCAGCTCCAGAATCATCTCCAGGTCGAAACGAGTGCGTTGCTCCAGCCGCTGGGCTTCCACTAGCTTGTTGTTGGAGCGCAGGTATTCCAGGCGCTCCTGCAACTCGACCTTGATCCCCTCGACGGCGTCGAGCAGGGTTTCCCGAGGCGTCACGTAATGGCTCTTCGGATAGAAGGTGAAGCGCGGCAGCTTGCGGATGACTTCGCCCGTCAGCGGATCGAAGGCGGACAGGCTTTCCACCTCGTCATCGAACAGCTCGATGCGGATCGCCTCAAAATCGGATTCCGCCGGGTGGATATCAATCACATCGCCGCGCACCCGGAAAGTCGCCCGGGCGAAGTCCACGTCGTTGCGGGTGTATTGCAGGTCGGCCAGGCGACGCAACAGCGCACGCTGGTCGAGCTTGTCGCCGCGATCCACGTGCAACACCATCTTCAAATAGGTTTCCGGGCTGCCCAGACCGTAGATGCACGACACCGTGGTGACGATGATTGCGTCTTTGCGTTCCAGCAGCGCTTTGGTCGCGGACAGGCGCATCTGCTCGATGTGGTCGTTGATCGAGGCGTCCTTCTCGATGAAGGTGTCGGACGACGGCACATAGGCTTCGGGCTGGTAGTAGTCGTAATAGGAGACGAAGTATTCAACGGCGTTGTTCGGGAAGAACGCCTTGAACTCGCCGTACAACTGCGCGGCCAGGGTCTTGTTCGGCGCCAGCACCAGCGTCGGGCGCTGCACTTGGGCGATCACGTTGGCGATGCTGAAGGTCTTGCCCGAGCCGGTCACACCGAGCAGCGTCTGGTGCGCCAGCCCGGCCTCGATGCCCTCGACCATCAGACGGATGGCTTCCGGCTGATCGCCGGCGGGCTCGAAGCGGGTGACTAGCTGGAATTCAGACATACATACCTCTGGTTCACTCTTGCCCGGTTAAGCCGGACAGGAACGAGAAAGACCGCAAACGACCGATGTCGCCCGAGGAAAAAACTGGATTGTGCTCAATGTGGAGCCGATTGCCATCCCTTTCAAGGCAAACGTCCTACATCGGGTAAAACCTTTGACGACGTCGCTCGACCAACGATCGAAAAATAATTGGAAAAACTTACCGTAAAAGCCGAATCGCCTGTCGCCATCAATCGCTGATGGCCTCTATACTAGCTCCCCGTTTGTGCACCGCTCTAGTGCATTCGGCTGGAGCGCGACACGTCCCTCCACACTCCATTCAGAGCCGCCGCAATAATGAGCCTGTTCTCCGCTGTCGAAATGGCACCACGCGATCCAATCCTGGGCCTCAACGAAGCATTCAATGCCGATACCCGTACCACCAAGGTCAACCTGGGGGTCGGTGTTTACTGCGACGAGCAAGGGCGAATCCCTCTCCTGCGCGCCGTTGTCGAAGCCGAGACGATTCGCGCCGCTCAACACGTTTCCCGTGGCTACTTGCCGATCGACGGCATCGCCGCCTACGACCAGGCCGTGCAGAAACTGCTGTTCGGCAATGACTCGCCACTGATCGCTGCTGGCCGGGTCATCACCACCCAGGCCGTCGGCGGTACTGGCGCGCTGAAAATCGGTGCCGATTTCCTCAAGCAACTGCTGCCGAACGCCGTCGTGGCGATCAGCGACCCGAGCTGGGAAAACCACCGCGCACTGTTCGAAACCGCCGGTTTCCCAGTACAGAACTATCGCTACTATGACGCCGCCACCCACGACGTTAACCGCGCCGGCCTGCTGGAAGACCTGAACGCCCTGCCGTCCGGCTCCATCGTTGTGCTGCATGCTTGCTGCCACAACCCGACTGGCGTCGACTTGAGCCCGGCGGACTGGAAAAACGTGCTGGACGTGGTGAAAGCCAAAGGTCACGTTCCATTCCTCGACATGGCCTACCAGGGCTTTGGCGACGGTATCGATGAAGACGCTGCCGCTGTGCGCCTGTTCGCCGAATCGAACCTGACCTTCTTCGTTTCCAGCTCGTTCTCCAAATCCTTCTCGCTGTACGGCGAGCGCGTTGGCGCCCTGTCGATCGTCAGCGAATCGAAAGAAGAAAGCGCGCGCGTGCTGTCGCAAGTCAAACGCGTGATCCGCACCAACTACTCCAACCCGCCGACCCACGGTGCAAGCATCGTCGCCGCTGTGCTGAACAGCCCGGTATTGCGTGCCCAGTGGGAAGAAGAACTGGCAGAAATGCGTCTGCGGATTCGCGGCATGCGCACCCAGATGGTCGACCTGCTGGCGAAAAACGCTCCACAGCGCGATTTCAGCTTCGTCGGTCGCCAGCGCGGCATGTTCTCATACTCCGGCCTGACGGTTGAGCAAGTGACCCGTCTGCGCAACGAGTTCGGCATCTACGCCCTGGACACCGGCCGCATCTGCGTTGCCGCGCTGAACCAGAGCAACATCGACGCCGTGACCAAGGCCATCGTTCAGGTGATCTGAGTCGTCGCGTGACATGAAAACGGGAAGCCAAAATGGCTTCCCGTTTTTTATTGGCCTCAGATAAATCTCAAAGCAGCCGCTGCGCCCTTTAAACTCCCACAGGCTTTATGTACACCCGAGAATTCTTGCGAGAACCCACATGAAAAACGACGACCTACGCGCCGACCGCGATGAACTGGACCACTTCGTGCCCCGCTCCTCGGCCAAACGCGGTAATAACCTGGTGCTGCAAGTGGCCGCGGGCGTGTTCCTTGGCGGCCTGGCCTTGTGGCTGGTGCAACTGGCCGCCACGATGCTGTATGCCAAGCTGATGCTCGGCACTATCACTTTTGGCGGTTAGGCCAATTCGCTCGCACGCTGGCTGGCCGCGTCGTCATAGGCGACATAAAGCGACTCGGCCACCTGACTTTTGATCGCCTTGGTGCTTTCCAGGCCCAGGACAAAACCTTCGGCCTTGCCGCCTGCGCGGTTCAGTTCTTCAGCGGTGCTGGCCTGAGTGATTGCGTCGAACAGTTTCTCGGCGTGCGGGCCGACACCTTTGGGCAAGCTGATCTGAGCAATGCTCATGGGAACACCCCACTGTTTCGGGGTGTGAAGGCTGGGTGATTCATGGCGCGTACCTTTTCGGCTGAGGGCCGGCAGCGCGTGTCACCACTTCCGGGCAGCCATGGTAGACCTCTCCCGCGCTTCTGGTAACCGCCGATGGCCGATAAACCTCCCTCTGATCCGATGAAAACATCAAATTGCCAACAGAGGCTTGACTTCTCTTTTTGAATCAGTAACATACACGCCATTCCGCGATAGCTCAGTTGGTAGAGCAAGTGACTGTTAATCACTGGGTCCCTGGTTCGAGTCCAGGTCGTGGAGCCAGACAGCAAAACCGAAAAAGCCCCTGAATCGAAAGATTCAGGGGCTTTTTTGTGCATGCCATAAAGTCAAAAGATCGCAGACCGCAATCTTTTGACTATCTATCTTTAGACATGCTCACTGCTTTTCGCATGCACCGCCCGTAAATCGGCGTGCCCATGATCCATCTCCACCACCGGAATCTCATTCCCGTCGCAGTCGCGCAGTTTACCTTCGCTGAAGTAGTCCCCTTCCCGCAGCGCCGCCAGGTCTTGATAACGCAGGACTCGTTCAGTACCGGCGGCAAATACCGATTGCTGGTCCGAGTTGCCGGCCGTGAGGTGGTTGAAGGTCAGGTTCAGCACGATGGCCATGATCGCCGAGGAGCTGATGCCCGAGTGGAAGATCGTCGAGAACCAGCTGGGAAAGTGGTCGTAGAAGTTCGGGGCGGCGATAGGGATCATGCCGAAACCGATGGAAGTGGCGACGATGATCAGGTTGACGTTGTTGCGGTAGTCGACCTTGGACAGCGTCCGAATGCCGCTGGCGGCGACGGTACCGAACAGCACGATGCCGGCGCCACCAAGTACGGAGGTTGGCACGGCGGCGATGACCCGTCCCATGAACGGCAGCAACCCAAGCACCACCAGAAACACACCACCGGTGGCCACCACGAAGCGGCTCTTGATCCCGGTGACCGCCACCAACCCGACGTTCTGGGCGAAGGCGCTCTGAGTGAAGGAGCCGAAGATTGGCGCGATCATGCTCGACAGCATGTCTGCACGCAAACCGTTGCCCAGGCGTTTTGAGTCGACCTTGGTGCCGATGATTTCACCGACGGCGAGGATATCGGCCGAGGTTTCCACCAGGGTCACCATGATCACGATGCACATCGACAGGATCGCGGCGAAGTGGAAGGTCGGCATGCCGAAATGGAACGGCGCCGGAAAGCCGAACATCGGCCCTTGGGTAACGGACGAGAAATCCGCCATGCCGAGGAACACAGCGATGACCGTGCCGATGACCATCGCCAGGAGGATCGACAAACGGGAAATGGTCGCGCTGCCGATCTTGCTCAATAGCAACACCAGCACCAGCGTCATCGCCGCCAGACCGATGTTCGCCATGCTGCCGAAATCCGGCGCATGGCTGTTGCCACCCATGGCCCAGCGCGCGGCCACCGGCATCAGCGTCAAGCCGATAGTGGTGATCACAATGCCCGTCACCAGCGGTGGAAAGAACTTGGTAATCCTTGAGAACACCGGCGTGATCAGCAAACCGATCAACGACGCGGCAATCACCGCCCCGAGAATCGACTGAAAGCCACCCTCCCCGCCACTGCTGACTATCGCGACCATGGTCGCAACGCCGGAGAACGACACGCCCTGCACCAGCGGCAACTGACAACCGAAAAACGGCAAACCCAGGGTTTGCAGCAATGTCGCCAGCCCCCCTGCAAACAATGAAGCAGCAATCAACAAACCGATGTCTGCCGGCGAGAGCCCGGCCGCCTGGCCGATGATCAAAGGCACCGCGACGATACCGCCGTACATGGTCAGAACGTGTTGCAGGCCATAAGCCATATTCGCGCCGATCCCAAGGTTTTCGTCCTCGGGCCGTTGGTGTGAAACATGGGGCGTTTTCATGGTTGGGGGGTTCCCTGGTTTTTGTTATGCGCACACTGTATTCAATACTTAGGACAACTGTCTATAGAGTTGTATACAACTGCCCAGTCAGATTATGGACACTTGTCCACGCCACCCTTTGGCCATAGCGCCTCCAACCCCAAACGTCTTGAAATACATCCCTGCGCCCCTATCCCTCCTCACCGCTAATCTTTTGCTTTCCAAGCGACCGCCGGCACGGACGCCTCCTCGCTTATACATATAAAGTATGCATAATGAAGTCATTCGAGATTCAGTATCACAGGGCAAAGAACGCGGCCAACAAACTAAAACATCAAGGCATCAGCCTCGCAGAGACAGAACCGGTGTTTTATGACGAACGAGCCCTGACTTTTCAGGACAATCATCATGATGAGCAGCGGTGGATCATCATGAGGCTGGATGCCAAAGGTCGCTTGCTGGTCGTTGCGTACACCTGGCGCGACCCGAATTTCGTGCGAATCATTTCCGCACGCGTCGCCACCAAAGGCGAGCGTCGCCACTATTTGGAGGCTTGAACGATGAAAGACGAATACGACTTCAGCAACGCCAAGCGTGGAGCAATTGCCACAAGCAAAGGCAAGACCCGAATCACCATCATGCTCGACGATGTCGTCATAGAGGCTGCACGCGCTCTGGCAGAAAACGAGGGGTATGGCTACCAGACAGTGATCAACAATACTTTGCGCCAGGTGTTGCTCAGCGATAAAGGCAAAGCGGCGAAGCCCGATGAGAACACCGCAGGTACAAACGTCGGGCATTTCAAAAAAGGCATAACCGCCTCGGAGCTGAAAAGCCTGGAGAAAAAATTGTCAGAGGCCCTCAGCGAAATCCATCACGTGATGGAGCTAGAAGTTCGTTCCTAGACACAAACCGCTTGAGTCGGCCAAATAAAAAAGGGCGGATTGATCAGATCCGCCCTTCGCGTGGTGCTCAGTTTGCCTGCGGCACCGGCTCGATCAACCGCTCCAGCACCGGCTCCAACGCCTCCTTCGCTGGCACCCGAATGTCGAACTCACGTTCCAGCAACCCGATCAACTCATCCACATCCGTCACCTGCCGCCGCTCGCTCTCACTGCCCAAGCGGTGAATGGCAAAACTGCCATTGTTCAGCGTGCGTCGCCATCCCTCCCCCGTCCGCGCCACCATCAATTGTTTGACGAAGGGCGATTCAGGATGAGTCGAGACGTACCAGTTACCGAGGGTGTAATCGATGTCTTCCTGACGTTGCAGATCGAAGATGTACATCGCCCGCCATTCACCGCCGACGTTGGCACGCAGGGTGTAACCGTCTGCATGCTGTTCGATGCGATAGGGTTCGTGGGGAGTGAGCTGTTCGTCCTCGATGTCGAGGATCAGCGGTGCGGTGGGCACCATGCCGCCGAAGCCGACGTCGGTGATGTAGCGCACGCCGTCAAGGATCACCAGGCTCAAGCGGTGAGTGCGTGCGGTCCATGCGCCTTCGGGCTGGTTCATGACTACGCGACCGGTGATGCCGCGCGCCTCGAACCCCAGCGTCTGCAGCAAGGCCAGGAACAGGTTGTTGAGTTCGTAGCAGTAACCACCGCGACCGTCGTGCAACACTTTCTGCTCGATGGACGGCAGGTCGACGAGTACCGGTTGCCCTAACAGCGTGGTGAGGTTTTCGAACGGAAAAGCACCGGTGTGGCGCAACTGCAATTGACGCAGGGTTTCCAGGGTCGGCGCCGGGGGCGCGTCGAAACCCAGGCGTTGCAGGTACAGCGCAAGATTTGTCAGTCGTGGTTCGCTCATCGCTCAATCCTTATGCATGGAGCCCGCGGATCGCTCCGCCGATGGCCGCCATGTATAAGGGAAAAAGTGCTCGGGCCGATAATTGATTTCGCCAATCGCCGCTCACGCCAAAACTATCGCCGTTTGCGTGAACCCAATCGAATCCACGTCGGCGCGTGATCGCTGGCATGAGACTCGTTACGAACCCAGGCGTCGACGCCGGCCTCTTGCAGATAAGGACTCGCTGCCTGATTGAGCAGTAGATGATCGATGCGCAGTCCCGAGTTTTTCTGCCAGTGCTGCCGGAAGTAGTCCCAGAAGGTGTAGATCCGCTCCTCTGGATACAGATGACGCAGGGAATCAGTCCAGCCCTGATCCAGCAGACGCTGATAACACGCACGACTCTCGGGTTGCAGCAGCGCGTCCTTGAGCCAGGAGCGTGGGTTGTAGATGTCCATATCGGTGGGCACCACGTTGTAGTCGCCGGCCAGCACCACCGGATGCTCGCTGCTCTGCAGGTCCTTGGCGTACGAGATCAGCCGCTCGAACCACGCCAGTTTGTAATCGAACTTCGGCCCCGGCTGCGGATTGCCGTTGGGCAAGTACAGACACCCCACCAGAACCCCGTGCACGGCCGCTTCGATGTAGCGGCTATGGGTGTCACTGTCATCGCCCGGCAGACCACGCCGACGCTCCAGCGGTTGCGCATCGCGCGCCAAAATCGCCACCCCGTTCCACGCCGCCTGGCCCTGCCAGATAGCGCCATAACCGGCCGCCTCCAGCTCAGCGGCAGGGAATGCCCCGTCCACCGATTTGAGTTCCTGCAGGCAGGCGATGTCTGGCTGCTCCCGCGCCAGCCACGCCAGTAGATTGGGCAGGCGTGCACGCATGCCGTTGACGTTGAAGGTGGCGATTTTCAGGTTGTTCATAATCCGACGCTCGCAACGGATGGGCGGTATCCCATTGTGACCGGGGGCCGCCACGGCAGTTGCCGTGGCGTACGTAACAGGCGACTAAAGGTGCGCGCCCTGCAGCGGGAAATCTTCCTGCGAGACCTTGAGCAACGGCAGCAGTGCAGACCTGTCCACTGGACGACTGAGGTAAAAACCCTGCACTTCATGGCACTGATCCGAGATCAGGAAGTCCAGTTGCTCCAGCGTCTCGACACCTTCGGCAGTCACCGTCAGGCCCATTGCCTTGCCCAGGTTGATGATCGCCTGTACCACGGCGCGATCATTGCTGCCGCTGCTCATGGACGAAATAAAGCGTTTGTCGATCTTGATCCCGTCGAACGGATACGTGCGCAAGTAACCCAGCGAGGAATAACCGGTGCCGAAGTCGTCCATGTTCAGGCGCACGCCCAACTCCTTGAGCGCATTCATGGTCGCCAAGGCGCCATCGACGTCGATGAGCATCACGTTTTCAGTGATCTCCAGCTCCAGCCGACTGGCGGGCAAGCGGGTCTGGATCAACGCTTCGCGCACGTCCTCAATCACATCGCTACGGGCGAATTGAACCGGTGACAGGTTGACCGACACCATCATCGCACCGGGCCAGGTCAGAGCGGTCTCGCACGCCTCGCGTAGCACCCAGCGGCCCAATGGCACGATCAGATCGGTTTGCTCGGCCAGCGGGATAAACGCGTCGGGACTCAACAAGCCTTGCACTGGATGCTGCCAGCGCAGCAGCGCTTCGACCGAGACGATGCGCTTGCCATCGACGTGATAACGCGGCTGGTAATGCATCACGAATTCGTTGTTCTTGATCGCCCGACGCAGGTCGGTTTCCAGTTGCCGGCGATGCTGGATCTGATCGTTCATGTGCGCGGCAAAATAGCACCAGGTCTTCTTGCCATCGGATTTGGCCTGATACAACGCGATATCGGCACACCGAATCAGCTCCTGTGGAATATGCCCCTGGCGCCGACTCAAGGCGATACCGATGCTCGCGCCGATGTGCAGCGAGTGATGGTCGTAGTGAATCGGCTGATGCAGGCTGTCGAGCAAGCGCTCGCAAAACCGGTCGATTTCCGCGTGGCTGTCCATGCCATGGAGCACCAGCACGAACTCGTCGCCACCCAGTCGGGCGACCAGGTCAATTTCTCGTGTGCACTCGCGCAAACGGGTGGCGACTTCCAGCAATACTGCATCGCCGGCCGGGTGGCCGAGGGAATCGTTGATCGGCTTGAAGTTATCCAGGTCGATCATCAACAACGTCAGCGCCGTCGACTGCTCTTTCAGTGCCAGCGCCTCATCGAGAAAACGCGCCAGTTTGTTGCGGTTCGGCAGGCCGGTCAGGGCATCGTGCAACGACAGATGCTGGATCTGCGCATGGGCGGCGACTTCGTCGGTGATGTCGCTGGCCGTTCCGCGATAGCCCAGCACTGCGCCCTTGCGCTGGATCGGCCGTGCCGACACCCGACAGACCCGCTGTTGCCCCGATTGATCGCGGTAGGAACAGCGCAAATGGCTGACGGCTTGCTCTTCATCGAGTTTGTTCAGCCACAGCGACAACGGCGTCGTATCGCAATTGAGCAATTGCCCGATGTTCTGTCCCAGCCACTGCTGATCGGAGAACCCGGTGACGGTGCTGAAGCGTCCCGACAGATAAGTGATGCAATGCTGGTCATCGATTTCCCAGATCCAGTCGGACGCGGCCTCGGCTACCGCACGAAAACGCTCTTCACTGGCCTCCAGTGCCTGGTTCGACAAATCGAGGCTGGTGTAACTGGCATCCACATGCCCCGACGTGCGCAGGACATAGCGAAAGAAATAAGCGGTCAACAACGCCAGAACCAGCAGCGCCCCGCCCAGTGGCGGCAGCAGTGACCAAAGCAATTGATGACCCGGCCGCTGGAGCCGGGAGACCAGACTGTAACCGGTGCCAGCGAGGGCAATAGCGGGCTGACCGGGAGCGATGACGTTGTCGGGCGTCAGGCTCAAGTCGTGCAAACCGTAATCGACGCTCAAGGCGCTGAGCTTTTCAGGGTTCAGCTGGTCAACGTATATAAGCACCGAAGTGCTTTTGGGATCGACCGCCGGGCGTTCGTCATTGGGCACAATCGCGGCGGCCGACAGCAGCGCGGGTTTGCCCTCGAACAAGGTGTAGTGGCTGACGGGTTTGATGAGGTTCTCCTGACCCTGAACCTCGTCAATGAGCGTCGCCATCAAGGTCGACAGATAGGCCGCCGCCTCGTCCTGCACCTGAAGCCCACGCACCACGGCGTATTTTGTTCGCTGGGGATCGACCACGAAAACACCCTCGTAGTGGTCCATGGTGAACAGGGTCTTACCCAGGTTCTGCTCGACGTAGGCCCATTCCACATCGACCTCGCCGTTCAGGTGATCATAGGCCGACGTCCAGTTGGCATAACTGGCAATGTAGTTTTTCGTGGCGGTAATGCGGTTTTCCAGCGCGCGCTGGGTATAAAACGTGGTCTTGGCCAGGTCCTCGGCATCGAGCCGCCCGGCAATACTGAACAGGGCGATCAGCGCGATCAGCACCCCAACCACAAACAACAGACCGACCACCAACATCAGGTTGCGGGTAATCGGGGTATGGCGCGCAGGTGCAGCGGTGGTAACGGCAGACAAATCCATGCACTTGATCCTGTCGATCGATTGCTCGATCGGAATGAGACCGGTGGGCCGGTCGGTCAGGTGTGACAGCCAGGCTCTCTGCACTGACCATAGCAGGCATGCCCGATCATCGCTCCTGGATAACGCAAGTCATTGCCGCACTTGAAGAACCGGTCACAAGAACCATTGCCCATCGATGGCCGCAAGCATCATCGATCCGAGCGCATCAGCGCCTCGACGCCCCCTTCCATCGACAACACCGCCGAGCGATTTCGCCCTGAATGCTTGGCCTGGTACAGCGCCGCATCCGCGCGCTTGATCAACACTTCGGTGCTGTCGTGCGCCGTCGGCACAAACGAATAACAGCCAAGACTGACCGTCAGATAGCCCGTGGGCGAACCGCTGTGGGTGATGTTTTTGTCCATGACGCTGCGGCGGATTTGCTCGGCGATCGTCAGTGCTCCATGAATGTCGGTGTCCGGCAGCAACACCGCGAACTCTTCACCGCCGTAGCGCACCGCCAGATCGGCTTTGCGGTGACAGCAACTCTTCAGGGCCCGCGCCACTTCAGCCAGGCAATGGTCCCCGGCCACATGACCGTAAGTGTCGTTGTAGCGCTTGAAGTAATCGATATCGAGCATGATCAGGCCCAGCGAACTCGACCGCCGGGCACCGCGCCCGAACTCTTTCTCCAGCGCCCGTTCGAACAAGCGGCGGTTGGCCAACCCGGTCAGGCTGTCGTGGGTGGCGATCAGTTCCAGGGTTTTCTGCGCCTCGCGCAAATCCGCCTCGATGCGCTCGCCCGCGCGAACCTGATGAATGAACACCCAACCGAACAACCCCACGCCGAGGACAACCAGAGCGACGATCACACCGGATTGAATCGCCGTGTCGTACCAGTCCTTGAGGACCGCGTCTTTGGAGGATGCCGCCGCGACCACCACCGGATA
The DNA here is from genome assembly GCF_059420765.1 of Pseudomonas sp. GW821-FHT03E01. Taxonomy (NCBI): domain Bacteria; kingdom Pseudomonadati; phylum Pseudomonadota; class Gammaproteobacteria; order Pseudomonadales; family Pseudomonadaceae; genus Pseudomonas; species Pseudomonas sp. GW821-FHT03E01. The sequence continues at coordinate 46,705 of NZ_JBWKUI010000006.1, forward strand.
GGCATCGAGCTGACGATAGCCATACAGCCGAGGGATGCCATCCACCACTGAGTCGATCATGGCATTGCCGGATGTGGCGTTGGGCAAGAGTTTCTGAAAAATCTCGCCCTTAGCCAATGACCTGCCGATCTGCGATTCCACAAACGGCCGCCGCGCCAGCAGTGTTCCATCGGTCAATGCCAAAAACATCGCGCCGTTGTCGTCGAGGCTGAAGCTTTTGAAGAACTGATCGAAGTACGACATCTTGATCCCGGCCAGCAACACACCCTGGAAATGACCGCTCTGATCGTTTATCCGCCTGGAAACCGGAATGATCCACTCGCCATTTTCCCGACTACGAATGGCCGGGCCGATGTGCGCCAGGGTTGAGATGTTTTGCTGGTGAAACCTGAAATACTCGCGATCCGCCACACCAGCCCCGCGGGGTAGATCCTCGAACGACGTCACGGCCCATTGCCCCTGCCTGTCGAACAGAAATATCCCGTGCAACTGATGCAGCGCCTGCACCCGCCGGGCGAAGGTTTTCTGCAGGCGTGGCGTCTGGGCAGCGTCGAAACCTTCAGCCTGAATCCAGTCCACCAGACTGGTCAGTACCAGATCGGCCTTCATGAACGTGTCTTCGGCCTGCTGCGCCATGGCCCGGGTCAGGTTCGACGACGACACCTCGGCCAACGCCAGGTCATGCCGACGCGACTGCTCCAGTTGCAGGTAAAGCAGCCCACAGAGACAAAGACATACCGCCGCAATGAACAGCACCGCGGCCTTGAGCAAAGGCAGTCGCTTCAAGGCACCGCCGGACGCGTGCTGCGGATCGTGAATGGGGATAGGCAAAAGTGAGTCCTGGAAAAGGGTAAGACATGGGCAACGGCCCAAAGCCCCTATTTTTTTGAGCGTAGTCTACGGGGTTGTGCGGGATAAACAGAGGATTGAGGGATAAATGGTTGTGTTTTAATTCCATGACGCAAGGCAAAACCACATGACCTTGAAGAAGCTACGATTAACTGACATCACGACAGGAAATCGAAATGAGTAAGGTAGACGAGCTCGCCGCGAAGCTTAAACAATCCCGGCAAACCAGTGCCGACGCGACCATCGCCGATCAAGCCATCGACAGCTGGCCCGCCCAGGTCTACGAGCTGTATCACCAGATCGAAGCCTGGCTGCAACCACTGATCGAGGTGGGCCTGAAGCTGCGACGCAATTCCACCCATGTATTCGAGAGTGCGCCGGACGGCGCGACTTACGATTACGCCATCGACCAACTGCTGATCGAAGGCAACCACCACGGCATCACCTTCGATCCCGTCGCGCGCCTCACCGTCGACGGTGCCGGGCGGATCGAAATCCACTCGACAGGCAAGGAGCTCGCCTTGTTACGAACCGTGAACGAACACGGCGAGACGCAGTGGTGGCTCCAGGCGAGCGAACAATCCGGACAACAACCGGATGCGATCGCGCTGACGGAACACAATTTGCTGCTGGCCGTGCAGGAAGGCTTGGGGCTTTAAGGCCTACAACTTGCTCTGCTCCGCTGCCACCGAGGGAGGCGCCGTTCGCCTCCCGTCCAGCGCCGGCCGCTCCGAAGGCAGATTCAACGCCCGCAATACCGGGGAGTCATAGCCATACACATCGGGCTTGAATGTCACGCGCCCATCAAGACTCAGGTCCACCGTCCAGTAGGCCAACAGCACCGGCACTTTCACCGGGAGCCTGATGTTCTCTGTCTTGCCGTTGGCTAACTGTTTTTGAATCCCTTCGCTGTTCCAGTGAACCGGATCGTTGAACAACAGCTCCACCAATTGCAGCGGGTTTTCTACCCGAATACAGCCGGAGCTGGTCGCGCGATTGGATTTCGCGAACAAATCTCGATGCGGCGTGTCGTGCAGATAAATCGAATACTCATTGGGAAAACGAATCACTACCTGCCCCAGCGAGTTATCCGACCCCGCATCCTGCCGCAAGGTGAGACCGCGCGGGTTGTCCCAATCGACAGTGGACGGATCAAGCACATTGCCATCTCGATCGATCACGCGAATCCGGCTTGCCTCAAGGTAACCAGGATTGTCGCGAATCTTCGGAAGCATGTCCTTGAGCAGAATCGTCGGTGGTACGGTCCAGGTGGGGTTGAACGTGACGTAGGTGATCGCGGATTGAAAAATCGGCGTGCTGCGAAACGGTTTACCGACCTGCACCCGTGAGCGCCAGATCGGTTTGCCATCGCGATAGAACGCGACTTTATACCCGGCGATATCGACCACGACGAAGGTGCCCTGAAGCTTGTACAGCAGCCATCGCGCCCGCTCCATGTTCACCCGCACCTGATCGATTCGCGCCTCGACTGGTACATTCAGCTCCGTGAGTGTCGCCGGCCCCGCTACGCCGTCCGCCCCAAGGTATTGCTCCGTCTGAAACTTCTTCACCGCCGCGGTGACGGCGTCGTCGTAGTCAGTGCGAGCAGTTCCTTGCGCGGCGAGATAACCGCCCGCCGCCAAACGCGTACGCAGTAGAGCAACTGAGGCGTCGTCCATGCCGGGCCTGAGCGTCTGCCCTTCCGGGATCTTTGGCCAGCCACCCCGATCACGAACCTTGCGCAGTTGCGCCAGGCCATGGCGCAACGTGCCGTAAACCGCTTCTTGGGGCGGCGCCTGGGCAAAGGCGCGCGCAATGTCATGGCTATCGAGGGCGGCAAAAAACTTATTGACGTCCTCCCGAGGATCGACGCCGGCGGGGTCGAAGTTCCAGTGGATGTCCAACCGCGAAGGGTCGACCTTGCCGCGCCGCAACTGCAGCAGCGCCGTGATGAACGTCCGGGTGGCGGAGATATCAAAGGCTGCCCGTTGCCCGGGGGTTGGGGAGGTTGTCTGCATCAGCGTGTGGGCCTCGGCCAACTCGGCGATCCGGAAATCCGCGGGGTTCAGGCCATCGGCCTGGGTATCACCCAAGCTTTTCAACAACTGGGCGACATCGTCATCGTCCGTCCAGGCGGCGCGATAGCCACGATGGCTATAAAAATCCAGCACGACTCGGTTCACATCGACCCGTTGATGACGCGGCGAGGTGAGCAGCGGCGGAAACGCCGAACTCAATGGCGCCAACTCCGCCTGAATCGCTTGGCCGACATAATCACCGGGAGCCGCTTCAGCCACAGTGCTAACGGGAGATGCCGGCTCAATCGGCGAAGTTTGCGCGATCGCCGTGCCGCTTATCAGAAAGCCCATAAAAAATATGCGGCTTATGACGAATAACCTTGTTAACTGCCCCATGGATAATCCTTAATCTTCCGTTTTCAACCGGCTAGCGTCGTGCGCGCTGCTAGACTCGAAATATTCAGATGAGACTTGCATATGGCCCCACACCGCTTTGGCTGCTTAATGACGGCCCTGCTGCTGACTGCTTTTTTTTCATTACCGGCAGCCTACGCCGATTCGCTTGAAGCTGCCTTGGTCAAAGCGGCCCCCGATGCCAACGCCAAAGTCATTGCCCTGGCCGTTCGCGCCTCCCAATGCAGCCGGGCACAAGGCACGTCCCCGGCGCAGAGACTCGCAGTGATCGATTATTCCCTGCCCTCGACCGTACAACGTCTTTGGGTATTCGACCTTAAACAACGCAAATTGTTGTTCCATGAACTGGTCGCCCACGGTCGCAACAGTGGCGAGAACATGGCCAGCCAATTCTCCAATCAGAATGCCAGCTACGCCACCAGCCTGGGCTTGTACCGTACCCAATCCAGCTATGTCGGGCAGAACGGTTATTCCCTGCGCATGGAAGGCCTGGAACCGGGTTTTAACGACAACGCCTTCGAACGGGCGATCGTCATTCACGGCGCGCCTTACGTCAGCCCTGCCCTGGCGCGGGCCAATGGCCGGATTGGCAGAAGTCTCGGCTGCCCTGCAGTGAGGCCTGCGATTGCACATCGGCTGATCGACTCGATGAAGGATGGGCAGTTGTTATTTTCTTACTACCCGGATCAGCGTTGGTTGAAGTCTTCTTCGTATATCAATTGCGGTAACGCCACCGTGGCGGATTCGTCCAGGTCCAATAGCAGTCCTTGAACACCGCGTGAAACTGTCAAAACTGTAATCTTGGCCTCAGCCTGCTGAAAGGCACCGCCCGTTAGCCTCCTCCCCATTGAGTTCTCTTCCTTCCGCTTAGGATGGACCTGAGGGCTTCATCAGGCTGACGGACGGGATAAAACGGCATGCATTCCAACACCTCAAGACGCACCTTTGTGAAGGGCCTGGCCGCTGGCGGGGTGCTCGCTGGCCTCGGGCTGTGGCGCACGCCAGTCTGGGCGGTCACCAGCCCCGGCCAACCGAATGTGCTGGCCGGTACCGACTTCGACCTGTTCATTGGCGAATCCCCGGTCAACATCACCGGCAACCCTCGAACCGCGATGACCATCAACGGCGGCATTCCCGGCCCCCTGCTGCGCTGGCGTGAAGGCGACACCGTCACGCTGCGGGTGAAAAACAAACTCAAGGACAGCACGTCCATTCACTGGCACGGCATTTTGCTGCCGGCCAACATGGACGGCGTGCCGGGCCTGAGTTTTCACGGGATCGAACCGGACGGCATGTACGTCTACCAGTTCAAGGTCCGGCAGAATGGCACTTACTGGTACCACAGCCATTCGGGCTTTCAGGAACAGTCCGGGGTTTATGGGCCGTTGGTGATCGATGCCAAGGAGCCGGAGCCGTTCCAGTACGACCGCGATTACGTGGTGATGCTCACCGACTGGACCGACGAAGACGCCGTCGGCCTGATGAAAAAACTCAAGAAACAATCGGACTACTACAACTACAACAAACGCACTGTGGGCGACTTCATCCACGACGTCAGCGAGAAAGGCTGGGGGTCGACGGTGGCCGATCGCAAGATGTGGGCCGAGATGAAGATGAACCCCACCGACCTGGCGGACGTCAGCGGTGCCACTTACACCTACTTGATGAACGGCCAGGCACCGAACATGAACTGGACTGGCCTATTCCGTCCCGGCGAAAAGCTGCGCCTGCGTTTTATCAACGGCTCGTCCATGACCTATTTCGACGTGCGTATCCCGGGCTTGAAAATGACCGTGGTCGCGGCGGATGGCCAACACGTCAAACCGGTGAGCGTCGACGAGTTCCGCATCGCGGTGGCGGAGACGTTCGATGTAATTGTCGAGCCGACCCAGGACGCCTACACGCTGTTCGCCCAATCGATGGATCGAACGGGTTATGCGCGAGGCACCCTGGCGGTGAAGGCAGGGTTGTCGGCGCCGATTCCAGCGCTGGATCCGCGACCGCTGCTGACCATGGATGACATGGGCATGGGCGGCATGGATCACGGCAGCATGGGCGGTGACATGGCGGGGATGGACCACGGTGCCATGCAAGGCATGAACGGTGGTGACATGCAGGGCATGGACGGCGGCGACATGCAGGGCATGGACAGCATGGCCGGAATGGATCACAGCAGCATGGCCATGGGTGGCATGGCCGGAATGCAATCCCATCCCGACACGGAAAAAGACAACCCTCTGGTGGACATGCAAGCCATGAGCACCACGCCAAAACTCGACGACCCGGGCATCGGCCTGCGCAACAACGGCCGCCGTGTGCTGACCTACTCCGACCTGCGCAGCACCTTCGAAGACCCGGACGGCCGCGAGCCCGGCCGCACCATCGAACTGCACCTGACCGGCCACATGGAGAAGTTCGCCTGGTCATTCAACGGCGTGAAGTTCTCTGATGCCGAACCCGTGCGACTCAAGTACGGCGAGCGGGTTCGAGTGGTGCTGGTCAACGACACGATGATGACTCACCCCATTCATTTGCACGGCATGTGGAGCGACCTCGAAGACGAGAACGGCCAGTTCATGGTACGCAAACACACCATCGACATGCCGCCAGGATCAAAGCGCAGCTATCGGGTCACTGCCGATGCGCTCGGCCGCTGGGCCTACCACTGCCATCTCCTGTACCACATGGAAATGGGCATGTTCCGTGAAGTTCGCGTGGAAGAATAAGGCGCTACCCATGACCAGACTCACTCCGATCACTTTGACCCTCGTCACCATGGGCCTGACGCTCTCTTCGGCCATGGCCGCCACCGACAACATGCAGGGCATGGACCATAGCCAGATGCCGGGCATGGACCACAGCCAGATGCAGAGCGAGGATTACGGGCAAATGCAGCCCGCCGCGCCGACCCAAAGCCGCACGCCGATCCCGGCATTGACCGACGCCGACCGTGCCGCCGTTTTCGTCAGCCCCGCCGGCCATGACATGCACGACAGTGCGCTCAACTATTACTTCCTAGCCGACAAACTCGAATGGCAGGACGCCGATAACGGCAGCGCATTGGCGTGGGATCTGTCCGGCTGGATCGGCGGCGACATCGATCGCCTGTGGCTGCGCTCCGAAGGCGAACGCGTCAATGGCAAAACCGAAGACGCCGAGGTCCAGGCCCTCTGGGGTCACGCGATCAGCCCATGGTGGGACGTGGTGACCGGCGTGCGCCAGGACTTCAAACCCGGCGCCCCGCAAACCTGGGCCGCGTTCGGCGTGCAAGGCATGGCCCTGTACAACTTCGAAACCGAGGCCACCGCGTTCATCGGCGAAGGCGGTCAGACCGCTGCACGCCTTGAAGGCGACTACGACATCCTGCTCACCAACCGGCTGATTCTGCAGCCGACCGCCGAGCTCAACGTCTACGGCAAAAACGACCCGCAACGGGGCATCGGCTCCGGGTTGTCCAGCACCGAAGCCGGCCTGCGCCTGCGCTATGAAATCCGCCGGGAATTCGCGCCCTACATCGGCGTGACCTGGAACCGCACCTACGGCAAAACCGCCGATTACGCCAGGGACGAAGGCGAGGACCGCAGCGAAGCCCGACTGGTCGTCGGTGTTCGGCTGTGGTTCTAAACACTTCAACTCAAAAACCTAAAAACCAACCGCTTAAAGCGGTAAGAGGCCTTGCATGCGCACCATCAAAACCACCGCTGTCGCCATCGCACTTTCCACCGGGCTGCTCATGAGCGCACTGGCTCAAGCCCACCCGAAACTGCTCTCCTCCACTCCAACCGAAGGCGCGGACGGCGCAGCGCCCAGCAACATCGAGCTGCACTTCTCCGAAAACCTCATGACCCAATTCTCCGGCGCCAAACTGGTCATGACCGAAATGCCCGGCATGGCCCATTCCCCCATGCCGATGAAAGCCAAGGTCTCCGGCGGCAGCGACCCGAAAACCATGGTCATCACCCCGCTCTCGCCCCTGCCCACCGGCAGCTACAAAGTCGAATGGCGCGCCGTGTCTTCGGACACTCACCCGATCACCGGCAACGTTACGTTCAAAGTGAAGTGATTGATGAGCGACTCGGTCGGCATTGCCCTGCGGTTTGCGTTGTATGTGGATTTGATGCTGTTGTTCGGGGTAGCGCTTTTTGGGCTGTACAGCCTTAAAGGTCAGGAACGGATGTCCGGGGCGGTGCTGCCATTCCGCTCGATGCTGGCGGGGACGGCAGTGCTGGGCGCGGTGTTGTCCGTCGCCAGCATGGTGATGATGGCGAGCGCCATGAGCGGTGAAACGGACTTCGCCGAGCTGCGTCCGCACATCGAAATGATGCTGTTTGAGACGGATGTCGGCTTGGCTTGGGGGGTTCGCATTGTTGCGCTGGTGATCGCTGGCTTAGCGGTGATGCTCCGTGCATCTGGTTTCAGTTTATGGGTCGCGGCTTTTGCCGGTGCTGTTGCCCTCGCCAGCCTGGCCTGGAGCGGGCATGGGGCGATGGATGAAGGCGATCGTCGCTTTTGGCATTTCGCGGTGGACATTCTGCACCTGCTGGCCGCGGGGGCTTGGCTTGGCGCGTTGCTGGCGTTTGCGTTGATGGCGAAGATCAACGCCCTGCAAACCGAAGCGCGCCTCAGGTTGCTGGCCCGCGCGGTCAATCGGTTTGAGGCGATTGGCGCGGCCATCGTCGTGGTCATCACGGTGACGGGGGTGGTGAATTATCTGTTCATCGTTGGGCCGAAGCTGGACGAGGTGTTTCTCAGCACTTACGGGATTCTGCTGTTCATCAAAGTGGTGCTGTTTGCCGGCATGCTGGTGCTCGCCGCGTTGAACCGGTTTCACCTCGGGCCGTTTCTGGAGCGGTCGTTGCGGGACGGGCAATACACGGTCGCCGCCAATGCGTTGCGGCGCAGCGTGGTGGTGGAATTGGCAGCGGCGGTGTTGATCGTGGGATTGGTGGCCTGGTTGGGGACGTTGAGTCCGGAGATGAAAATGGGCGAATTGTAGGGGCACAAGTACCTTTAGAAGGCGCGTAACAAAAGAGGTCGCCTTCCCCGACGTCCGGTGCCCTCCTTTATTTGCCTAGGTGAAAATCCCCTACTACCGTCAACAGTCAGAGGCGGCATTTACCGCTGTGGGCACTCGACATCAGGGAGCGAAATCGGGATGGCTTACAATTTAGCGTTGGTGAACCCCTTTAATGCAAAGGAATCAGCGGATTACGACGAAATATCTAGAAGCTGGCTTGATGCCTGGAAAGAAAAGTCCAAAAAAATAATGCCCTCACCCTCGGAAAGCGATTCAAAAAATTCATCTCCTTCTTTCAAAGAAGATGGAATAAAAAGATTAAGAGATGACGATGAGGAAGAAAAGGCACACCCGAGCAAGACACAAAAAACTTCGACAATCATCTCTAAATACATAAGCAAAGGCTGCCTGGTGTCCGGTGGACCCGCCGCCGAGCAGCTTGTTAGTTTTATTAGAACACTGATTGGAGACGGAGATCGAATTTACGTCCTGGGCCATTGTGAACCGGGAAGCTCCGTGCTTATGTCCTCGGAAGAAAAAGGCAAAGGTCAAACCGTCAACGCCAAAGAACTGGCAAGATTCTTTGACGTGTTATTTGGACTTAATAAGAGCTATGCGGGAAAAATCAAGATATTCGGATGCCATAGCGCACTGGGTTTGGGTGATACAAAATCCTTCGCCGAACAATTCAAGGATGCAATGAGGAAACGTGAATACCATAACTGCACCATTGAAGGGTATACAGCGTCAGTCAGAGGCTACGATGGCGAGCACAAAGTTGCGTTCATCGGAACCGCCGAAGAGCTAAAACGAGCCCAGATGGCTGAAATTCTGTATGCAGAAGAAACGATCAGCAAAGCTAAGCTCGACTCTTTCTATGAAAACAAAACCGCACGTCCCAGCACCCGGAGAGTGTCCTTCGCCTAGTTTCAGATAGTTTTAAGACAATAGGCTGACGCGTCGCTCAATCATTAAAGGGCGCAAAGGCTTAAGGGTTGACACCCAAGCGCCAAGGTGAAAAAAAGCGGCGCAATTATCGAAAGGAGTTCGAAAATGGCTGACGTGATGAAAGTAGTGGATGTCGACTTAAAAATACTTAAATCAAACCCACCGCAGCTACACATATCGGCAATTGGCCTGGTGAATTCTGGTGGATGGACAAACCCGAGACTGGAGCCACGGGTCTATATCCAGTTCCCACCGGACGGCATTCAGGACTTCGATTTTGTTGCTGATCCGCCCCAAGGGGCTGCTATACAGGTCATCCTTCCCATCGACGCATCAAAACTTTGGAAAGACCCGCCACTCGATAAACTCAAGGGAGTAAGAGTCCACTCTGCTAGCAACTCGATTGAAGCTCACCTTAAGAGTTCGAAGTCCGTGGCTTGTGGATAAACAACTCATATAGAGGGATACGTGTCGGGCCTTGCCTGACACGTATCAGCCATTGGAATGTCACCCTGGCAGCACAACAAACCTCTGTGGACGTCGTTTGATATGGATCAACAACGCCCTGCGACCGTGGCGTAAGTTCAAGATCACTCCCTCTAACGGGAACACAACATACCTTGGTCCGCAGCCATCCGACGCTGCCGATCCGCGTTATCAATGTGGAGATCGCCATGCACATCTACGTCAAGTCCCTCCTGGCCGCACTGGTCATGAGCAGCCCATTGCTGACGCTGGCTGCCGAATACCCCGAAACAACGCCCGCCGCCCCCTCCGAGGACGCAACCCAAGCCACGCCCATGCAAGACAAGGCCATGAGCGAACAGATGAAGAAAATGCAGACGGCCCACGACAAAATGATCGCCGCCAAAACCCCGGCCGAACGCCGGGCAGCCATGCAGGAAGCCATGACTACGATGAGAACAAGCCTCGGCATGCTGCACGACAATTGCAGAGGTATGGGGATGGGCATGGGCATGTCCGGTGGCAAGGGCAGCTCGGATACGGCGATGATGGACATGATGATGAAAATGATGGATCAGCAATCCATGATGATGAAGATGCCGATGGGCCAATAAGCATCGCGCCATGGCCCCCGTCGTAGACGGTTGGCATTGGCCGGCATAGCCGGACGACACCCCGGAAGATTTCCGTCAGAACGGAGCGCGTCACATGAACCACTCAAACCCCTCGACACCTCCAGCCACCTCATTCTGGCGCAGCAAACCCGGCATCGCGCTAGGCATGCTGCTGGTGATCGGACTGTTCTACCTGGCCCGCGAGCATTACGGTCATATCTACCCGCTTTTGCCCTATCTGATTCTATTGCTGTGCCCGCTGATGCACCTGTTCGGGCATCACCACGGCAGACACTGACCCATGCATCGCCATCTCGATCACCTCAAATCACCTGCTTTGGCGCAGCAGGCGGCGGAGCCGACGACCGAAAAAGAGTACACCTGCCCCATGCACCCGGAGATCCGCCAGCGCAGTCCGGGTACATGCCCCAAGTGCGGCATGACCCTTGAGCCGGTGTTGCCCGAACTGGAGGAATCGGACAACCCTGAGCTCGCGGACTTTTCCTGGCGCTTCTGGTGGACCCTTCCTCTGACTCTAGCGGTGACCGCACTGGCGATGGGCAGCCATGGCTTGAGCCTGTTTCACGGCGCCACACAGAACCTGGTCGAACTGGTGCTCGCCACGCCCGTCGTGCTTTGGGCCGGCTGGCCGTTCTATGTGCGCGGCGCCCGTTCGGTCATCCAGCGCAGCCCCAACATGTGGACGCTGATCGGCCTCGGCACCGCGGCGGCCTTCCTCTATAGCCTTGCCGCCACCCTGACACCCGGCCTGTTTCCAGCCACCTTCATGATGGACGGCCGGGTTGGTGTGTACTACGAAGCAGCGGCGGTCATTATTTCCCTGACGCTGCTCGGACAGATGCTGGAACTCAAGGCGCGCTCGCAAACCTCGGCCGCGATCAAATCACTGCTCGGCTTGGCGCCCAAGACTGCGCGCCGGATCAACACCGACGGCAGCGAAACAGACATTGCACTGAGCCATGTGCACAGCGGCGACACCTTGCGCGTGCGCCCCGGCGAGAAGGTCCCGGTCGATGGTGTGGTGTTGCAGGGCGAAAGCGCGGTGGACGAGTCCATGCTCACAGGCGAGCCGGTCCCCGTGATGAAACGCCCTGGTGACGGGCTGATCGGCGCCACCCTCAATACCCACGGCAGCCTGGTGATGCAGGCGCGGAAGGTGGGCTCAGCCACCGTGCTTGCGCAAATTGTGCAGATGGTGGTCCAGGCACAACGCTCCAAAGCACCGATGCAACGCCTGGCGGACGTGATTGCTGGCTACTTCGTCATGGTGGTGATCGCCATTGCCGTCCTGACTTTTGTCGGCTGGGGGTTGTGGGGGCCGCAACCGAGCTGGGTGTTCGGCCTCATCAATGCAGTGGCGGTGCTGATCATCGCCTGCCCGTGTGCCCTCGGCCTGGCCACACCGATGTCGGTGATGGTCGCCACCGGCAAGGCGGCCAGCAGCGGCGTGCTCTTTCGGGATGCGGCGGCGATCGAAAACCTGCGCAAAATCGACACCCTGATCGTGGACAAGACCGGCACCCTCACCGAAGGCCGCCCGGCGTTTCACAGCGTCGAACCTGCGCCTGGCTACAGTGCTGACGAGGTGCTGCGCCTGGCCGCCAGCCTCGACCAGGGCAGCGAGCACCCGTTGGCCCACGCCATCGTCGAACATGCACGCGCCAATGGCTTGGTGTTGAGCACAGCGCAGACGTTCGAGTCGGCGTCAGGGATCGGCGTGCGCGGCCAGGTCGACGGGCACCGTGTTCAACTGGGCAACACCGCCCTGATGGCAGAAGCCGGCATCGCCCTGGAAGCCTTGCAACCTCAAGCCGAGCAACTGCGCAGCGACGGAACCAGCATCATGTACCTGGCCGTGGATGGCGTGCTCGCGGGGTTGCTCGCCGTCGCCGACCCGATCAAACCCACCACCCGGCTCGCTGTCGAACGCCTGCAGGCCGATGGCGTGCGGGTGATCATGGCGACCGGAGACGGCCTCACCACTGCCCGTGCCGTCGCCCGCCAACTGGGTATCGAAGAAGTCCACGGCGAGGTCAAGCCACAGGACAAGGAACGCCTGGCCGCCGCATTGCAGGAACGCGGGCACCGAGTGGCAATGGCCGGCGACGGCATCAACGATGCCCCGGCCCTGGCCCGTGCCGATGTCGGTATCGCCATGGGCACTGGCACCGATGTCGCGATGAACAGCGCACAAGTCACCCTGGTCAAGGGCGACCTGCTCGGCATTCTGCATGCCCGCAACCTGTCGGTGGCAACCGTGCGCAACATGCACCAGAACCTTGCCTTTGCCCTGGCCTACAACGCCATGGGCATCCCCCTCGCCGCCGGGTTGTTCTACCCGCTGACCGGGCATTTGCTGTCCCCGTTGGTGGCGGCACTGGCCATGAGCGTGAGCTCTGCCTCAGTGGTGTTCAATGCCTTGCGCCTGCGCCGGGCCGTGATTGACTGAGCACATTGCTGACAGCCAGGAAGCGGTTTCACTACACTGATCCAGCCTTGCCCCCCACTCCATCACAAAAGCCCGATAACGATGAAAACCATAAAAAGCACATTGCTGCTCAGTGGCCTGCTGGCGCTATCCTGCGGCGCTCAGGCAGAGCAAAGCCCTTCGCACCTGGACACCGTCCTGCAACAAGGCCAACTGCGCGTTTGCACCACAGGCGACTACAAACCCTATACCTTCAAAGGTGAAGACGGCGAATACTCGGGCATCGACATCGCCATGGCCCGCTCACTGGCCGACAGCCTGGGAGCGAAGGTCGAGTGGGTCCAGACCACCTGGAAAACCCTGATGCCCGACATGCTCGCGGGCAAATGCGACATCGGCGTCGGCGGCATCTCCGTCACCCTGGAACGCCAGAAAAAAGCCTTCTTCAGCACCACCCTGGACGTCGACGGCAAAATCCCGCTGGTGCGCTGCGAAGATCAGGCGAAATACCAGACCCTCGAACAAATCAACCAGCCTTCGGTTCGCCTGGTCGAACCGGCCGGCGGCACCAACGAAGCCTTCGTCCACGCCTTCCTGCCCAAGGCGCAACTGCAGCTTCACGACAACGTGACCATCTTCCAGCAACTGCTGGACAAGAAGGCTGACGTGATGATCACCGATGCGTCGGAAGCGCTGTATCAGCAGAAACTCAAACCGGGTTTGTGCGCGGTCAACCCGACGCAATACATGCAGTATGGAGAGAAGGCATATCTGCTGCCGCGGGATGACATCAGCTGGAAGATGTATGTCGATCAGTGGCTGCATTTGGCCAAGGTGACGGGGAATTACCAGAAAATTCTGGGTCAGTGGATCGCGGTGCCAGAGGCTAAATAGCCCGTTAGTTGCCGCGACACATTCCCTGTAGCAGCTGGCGCAGCCTGCGTTCGGCTGCGCAGCAGTCGTAAAATCAGAACACGCGGTTCATCAGGTAAATCACGCAACGGCGAAAACACCCCAGCCGTTGCGTCATTCCTTAGTCGTGCAGCAAGCCCGAGCTGTACTCATTAAAGCTGTTGCCGATCGCGCTCCCACCAAAGTTCACCTTGTTGGGGTTATGGCCATCGAATTGTTGGCAGCCTTCTGAAAAACAGGAACTGGTGCTCACACCCGAACAGGCGCTCAAGAGCAAAGCACCGGTGATCAGCATGGCTTTGAAGAGGTTCGAGATCATCTTGTTGTTTCCTGTGGGCTGGAGGTGAGGCAGCACGGTCTTAGGTGGTCATCCTATGCCGCGAGCCTGCCCAACTTGATGAAACATTGCTGAGCGACAGCGTTGGTTCAGCATCCTTGTTTTTTCTGAAGCGACCCACCTGTTTAGATGAGCGTTTAAAGACACTCACCGTTACTTCACCAAGGCTACAACGCCTTGCGTCGTTGCCTACGACTGCGCCAGAATCCGCCGGCTGTGCGCCTGGCGCTCCCGCCGGTAACTTGATTCCCGTCACTGCTCATCAGTGATCGGGTCTGCAAGCCCGCCGGAATACCAGTCGCATAGCCCTACCGTAGGACACTCGTTTGTGTCCGCTCAATGGCGGCTTTGTGCGGGAGACCTTCGGGTCTGCCGGGTTCCTGGTTTCCCGGTCTTGCAGACCCGCGCATAGCTGCCACCCATCATCTGCAAGTGATGCTGGTAGCTCCTAATGAATAATCAGGAGTTTCACCATGTTCAAGGCCACACCCAACCCGCCGGTCACAGACCCGACATCCCCTTACGAATCACTCGACTCAAAAAAACTCCACGAAGCCGCCGAACGCGCCCTCGACCACTACCTCAAACCGGCTGCTCAAATCATGGCCACGGCCAACGAGCCCGAGCGCATGTTCCTAGCCAACCCGAAGTACAACACCGAATCCCTGCTGGCCAACGCCTGCGAGTCATTGGGCTCGGCCACGGTTATGCTCAATGATTTTGCTGCGCTGCTGGAGGGGACACACCGCAAAACCCTGCTGGGTATTGCGCAGGTGGTCATGTTGGGGGAGCTGGCGGTGAATCAGGCGTTGGATAAGGTCGAGCCGTCTGAGTAATTAATGTTGTACATCGGCGCGGGGAGCGTGAGCTCCTCGCGCCTCAGCCACCTTTCAAAGCAACTCTGATACAGTCGCCCCCGGTAAATTCGTTGACAGGAAGTCAAACATGGCAAAGCCCGCCGCACGTATCACCGACCCCACCAGTTGTCCCATGCCTGGGCACGGCCCAAAAGCCATCGCCTCTGGCTCTCCCAACGTGTTCTTCGACGGTCTTGCAGCCGCGACCAAAGGCGATGCCTGCACCTGTGGCAGCGCTCTAGTCTCGAGCGTAGCAGCAACGGTCTTCATCAATGGCAAGAACGCTGCACTGGTCGGCACTGTCGGAACCCATGGCGACGTCGTGATTGGTGGGTCAGGCACTGTGATCATCGGTGATTCGCATACACCAGCACCGTTCATGCCCCCACTTCCGCTTTTACTGCAAAAACCTACGGACACAGCTTCAGCATCGTCGATAGCGAAACCGGTCAACCTTTAGCCGGAAGAAGTTTCACTGCCACAATTAACGGTGAAAAGATCATTGGTATCACCGATGGTGCAGGAATAGCGCACGTCAAAACCCCCATCAAAGATGCCACTATTTCTGTGAGCATTTACTTTATCTCTCCTGCTCGGACGCTTAGCGAACTCACGGATTGATCAAACATGGCTGAACAATTTACTACTGAAGCAAAAGCAACCGAAGTCAAACCCAAAGAACCAGCGGCGCCCACTACCATCACCGTCAACGATAGAGCTGCTACCAGAGAAGCGATCCTCAGACTCGTCCGCAAAAATGGTGAGTTTATAGAACGATCATCTTGGGGAGCGCATAAAGCAAAAGGCGAAATGGTCGATGACTGGGACTACTCGATGATCGCACTTCACCATGCCGGTAGAAGTGTCGGCTGTGGTGCCGGCGCAGGACAGATGCGTGCGATTCAGAGCGAGCACCAGGCCAAGTTCGATGACATCGGTTATCACTACGGCATCGATTGTATGGGTAAAGTATTCGAAGGACGCGACATCCGGTTCAAAGGCTCAAGCGTACATAATTACAACACGGGCGTAATTGGCATCGTTTTGCTAGAAAATTTGACAACCGCCGATGAAGGTGGCGATGTGGTTGCCCTTGCCCGTCAGGCTCTTGAAGCCATCAACGGCAATATGGACCAGAAAATCCCAGCCATACAAATCGACACCCTACTGAACTTAATTCAAGCCCTGACCAGCGTTTTCAGGGTGACGACTTTGGGTGGACACCGGGAATTTCCCATGCAAGCCGGGGAAGGAAAGATTTGTCCCGGCAACATTGGGATGGAGCTGGTGAGAAACCTTCGAATTAAAACCAAACTGTTACGACCACCCGCATCATGAAATTTCTACTTATCATTGTTCCGACCATACTCGTCGCCTTCCTCTACATCGGCTTTTACGAAAGGATGGAAGACGCCTACCCGGAAAAAGTATTTTTCATCAAGAAATACCCGACATTTCAGATTAAGTTTGAAAATATTTTCGCGTACGAATCAGATGACAAAAAATTGAGTGAGCTAAGTGACACGGAGCGACAGTTGGTCATCCAGTACTGTAAATATCGGTTAGGTGTGACTACGACATTGAAAAACCAAAACGAGCTTGAGGAATGCAAAAAAAGGTAAGATAAACCATCTTTTGGATGGTAAAAATTGGACAGATCTATTTCATACGCAAAATAAATCCGCCCCTGAGGGACGGATTTATTTACTCGTACCAAGACGCTCAACCCCTCCCCTTTCTGCTTTTCTCCGGAATTGATTTTCCACCTAGCGGTTGTCGATTTTGGCGCTGCTTTTCCTTCCTTTTTCGCTGGAGGACATCCGGCAGATCAATAGTGCATATAACATACACTTGATATTTCAATTTTTTCCAAGGGCGGCAAATTTACTGCCGCGAGGGCTTTGCGCTCACCTATACTAAAAAGATTAAATAGTGCTAATGAGCACGCTTAATAAGATATTGAAATTATTGAAATTTAAATGTGTAGATACCCTAGCGAACTACTGGTATCGCGATGAGGATTTGACATGAACGTTTTGTTGAAAGAGCTTCTGACCTATCATCACGAAGTGTCTATGAAAATTACTCAGATCAAAGAGTTGCTGAGGAAAATTAGACATGAACCCGATGGAACTGATGACTGCAAGCTGTTGTTCACGATGCTGGAAGCCTTGCATGGTGATGCAGAGCGACACCACCATGAAAATGAAGAACTTATTCGGCTGGCCTTGCTAGCGACTGAGGCGCCGATCCACCAACGGGTCAAGGATATCGAGCGAGATCATCAGGCATTTGGGCGCATTGCTGGACAGTTGAAGATGCTGAAGGATACAACTCACGAAACGAGAGTAATTGCTGACACTATCGATGACTTCATCAAAAAATATTACGATCACATGGACGCCGAGGAGAATATTTTCTTTCCGGCGGCAGATAAGTGGCTGTCAGACGACCAGTGGCAGGAAATCAAGCATCAATGGCATTAATTGGAGCTCGCCTCATACGTTAAAAAATTAGCTACTACTTAGTACTGACCTCACTAAGTAATTACGCGAACACCACGTATTAACTTACAGGGGTGTCCGTATATCGATGGCTCTTTGTTGCAAGTCACTCAACCCCTTCCGTTCCTGTTTTCACTCGCTCTCAACTACCTCCGCTAGACTCACCTGAGCCCCGCAAGCCCAATCCTGATAAACTCCCCACCTCCCAGCCTCGGTCAGGCTGGTCGTTGGTAACTCAGCATCTCTCTTTATACGCAAACACGCTTATTTGAAATCGCCCATTTATTCTCGAGGTAATGGTGACTCACTCTTCGGATCAACGTACTGACGAAAAAAGCCTGCCTCGATTATTGCTCGATCTACTTTGGCAAATCGCCGTACTGTTGATCCCGATTTTCCTCGTGGCGGTACTACCGCTGTTATGGGCACTCGGTGTGGTACTGGGTTGTACTGCCTTAATGTGGCTGACCGCGCGGGCCGGTTGGCAACGAACCGGCCGAGGGGCTGCACGGCTGATGACCTCTGCCGCACTAGGCCTGGGTTTTAATCTGGGCAGGGCTTTGCCGGCGTACTGGGATATTGCGGGGGCAGCGGCTGTGATGTTCTTCGGGCTGGCTTGCGTCAGTCACTTGGAAAGACGTTTTGGCCTGGTCGATAAAACACAGGCCAAGTCGTCACCGCTATCGCCTGGTCAGTCTTCAGGTGGCGCCAGTGCCTGGGGTGGGGACGAACCTCAGCAAACTCCCGAGGGCGAGCCCATCAGGGTGTTCAACTACAGCGAAATCGCCATGGGCGGGCCCGTCCTGTGCGATTACCTGTTTCCAGATGGGGTGCTGCTCCAGGGCCTTGGGTCGTCGGCTCGCTTCTCGAATGACGGACGTTATTTCGCCGCGCCTTTACCCTCGCGCCAAGCCTGGGGGTTGGTGATTCTGGATCGACAGTTGCGTCAGCTTTACCAGTGTTCGTGTGATGAATTTTGGGAACTGGATGCCTTTAACGACGGCATCCTGAGTGGGCGTTACAGTCCTCTGGTCGACAACGGCGCACGGGAGATCAGCCTGGAGCAACTGCTGACGACGGCTGAAAAGGTTAGCCTGGTGCCCGTTATTGACCTTTGGGTTGAGCCTGGTGACTGGCAAAAAAACCTTGCGCTCGACGCGTTCCGGCATACGTCTCCCGATGGTCAGCAAAGTTTGGACGCTTGTCTGGCGCTGCCGGCCAGCCTGCGTGAATTGCCACAGCCTTGCGCCCCGCTGATGAACCCGGAATACCGCGTGAGCATAAACGGTGAGCCCACTTCGTTGCTGATCAGGGCCGATACCTCAATCATCTGGAATCACGATAGTCGCTCGTTCGCTTGCCATGCACGGATGGATGATGAGCAACCGCAAGCCCTCGAATACTGGCTCTGGCACGTAGACCGCGGCTGGCAAGCATTGCCTTGTCCGTGGCTATCCGCCGACAGCGAACCTTCCGTGGGTTGGAGCGACCCCCTGGAGCTGGATGACCACTACCTGCGGCTATCGTCCTACTTCGACTACCCGCAGCCTGATCGCGGTCGCTATGGTTATGGCTTGTACAGCATACACAGCGACTGTGAGTCTCAGGTGGGCCATGATCCGAACGGCCGGGTGCAGGTTGCGCAGCGGCACCTGACTCGCGTGCGGTTGGCCGTGCCTCTGGTGGGTGATGGACAGCGAGGCGCGACGATGGTCGAGTCGGCACCATTGACTGATGATACGCGGGCTCAATTTAGCTGGCGGCAAGACAACAGCCTGGGGCTCGGGGGTTACACCTGCAGGATTGGGGGCTGGGAGTTACCGGGCGTTTGGCTGCTCGATCATCGAGTTTCAGACACTGGACGTTACATCGCATTAATACCGTTCGCCCTGCCGCCCGCCACAGCAGGTCACGTGGTGGTGGTCGACGCACAGGAACGACAATTGATGAACAGCCCTCCTCTGTTGGTCGCACGATTGTTGGACTTTCGTGGGCCGAGACTGAGCCTGGCAGTGATTCGAGGTCGCCTGGATCAGGATCGGCAAAGCAGTCCATTGCAGCGCTTTGATCAATCGCCACCCGAGGCGGACGATGCCGCTGCATTTTGCCAGTATCGACAGGACTCCCGGCTTTACTACGAGTGGTGTGAGCTCAATGTCAGCCAACAAGGTCTGAGCGCCCTCCCCGATTGGCGCCTGGTTCAACAGCCACAGTCTGCAATCGCCGATGGAAACTTTGTCCAGCCAGCACCGATGGATAAAGATGCCGCGTGGCTGTTCGGTTGTGAAACCGAATACGCCGATAGTTGGCTACGCGTCCAGAGCCCACGCCTGGGCGGGCATTTGCTGACGGCGTCCGGTTGCGCCATCAGCCATCTCGCGCCCTCGATGATCTGGTCCGAGGATGCACGTTATCTCGCGCTGACTCGAGTCCATACCAACGTCGACGATGACCACGGAGGTCGCTTGGCATGGCAGATCTTGCTGCTGGATGTCCAGGAGCGAACCTTGAGGCATTCACCTCAGTGGCTCCACAATCGACCACAGTTTGAAGGTTTTAATGCCAATGTCTTGAAGGTGCGTCTATTTCTGCGCGACTGGGAAGCCGAGGATGAAAGAGACCGAGGCTCAATCAGCGCAATGAAGTTGAGCGACCTGCTGGCACTCCCCGCCGAGTCCCTGTGCCCGCACGCAGGACTCTGGCTGACGAAGGATCAACTTTGCCACTCCGAAGCGTGGCAAGCATTGGATACATCGGCTTTACGCCATTGGCGCTAGTCACGTTTATCACTGGCGCTGGCATGCCGCGCGGAAAGAGACGAAGCCGACTGCGGTGAGAAGCACGACGTCAGAATCGTGGTCGCCGCAAGTGCCCCCTAGCGCCCTTCCACTCCCTCATTCCTGATAAACTCCCTACCCCGCCTCACGCTTCTTTTATTCAGATACCCATGCCCCATTCAGCCGCACCAACCATCGCCCAACCGCTCTCCCGCCGCTTCTCCGTCGCCCCGATGATGGACTGGACCGACCGCCACTGCCGTTTCTTCCTGCGCCTGCTCTCCAAGCACGCCCTGCTCTACACCGAAATGGTCACCACCGGCGCGCTCCTCAACGGCGATCACGACCGCTTCCTGCGTCACAACGAAGCCGAGCACCCGCTCGCCCTGCAACTCGGTGGCAGTGTTCCGCTGGACCTGGCCGCCTGCGCCCGCATGGCCCATGAGCACGGTTACGACGAGGTAAACCTGAATGTCGGCTGCCCGAGTGATCGGGTGCAGAACAATATGATCGGCGCGTGCCTGATGGGGCATCCGCAGTTGGTGGCCGATTGTGTGAAGGCGATGCGTGATGCGGTGTCGATTCCGGTGACGGTGAAGCATCGGATCGGGATTAATGGGCGGGACAGTTACGAGGAGTTGTGTGATTTCGTCGGCACGGTTCGGGATGCCGGGTGCACAAGTTTTACCGTGCATGCGCGGATTGCGATTCTGGAGGGGTTGTCGCCGAAGGAGAACCGCGACATTCCGCCTCTGCGTTATGACGTGGCGGCGCGGTTGAAGGCGGATTTTCCGGAGCTGGAGATTATTCTCAACGGCGGGATCAAGACGCTGGAGGCCTGTCACGAGCATTTGCAGACGTTCGACGGTGTGATGCTGGGCCGTGAGGCGTATCACAACCCTTATGTGATGGCTGAGGTGGATCAGCAGCTGTTTGGCAGCACGGCGCCGGTGATCACTCGGGCCGAGGCGCTGGCGCAGTTGCGGCCTTATATTGCCGAGCATCTGCTGGCGGGTGGCGCGATGCATCACATCACTCGGCATGTACTGGGGCTGGGTACCGGGTTTCCGGGGGCGCGCAAGTTTCGGCAGTTGTTGTCGGTGGATATTCACAAGGCCAAAGAGCCGTTGGCGTTGCTGGATCAGGCGGCAGAGTTGTTGGAGGGACGTTAATCCCTCGTCACTCGCTTGTAGGTTTCGCGCGCCGGTGTCCGCGCTCTGTCTCGTTAGAAAATGGCCGCTTTGAAATGGCGGCCGTCACTTGTTCGGCCCGAGCGCTCAAAGGTCTAATTCGCAAGCTGGTCAAATCGGTAAGCATTGAGGACATGACCCAGGCCTGCTCAGCACGCTAACCGTCACCTCCATTGAACCTGCCCTCCATTTCAGCATCGTATTTACCGAGACCACGCCCCGCCTTTCAAACATCCGTTTCCAGGATGTTGCCACTGGGGCCTTCGATACGCACATGCACCCTTGAGTGGCTGTCAGCGCTCGGGTAATGTCATTAGACCCATAGGACAGAGCACGCCCATGACTTCCAAGCTGGAACAACTCAAACAAATGACCACCGTGGTTGCCGACACTGGCGACTTCGAAGCAATCGCTCGCGTTAAACCCGTGGACGCCACCACCAACCCTTCCCTGCTGCTCAAAGCGGCGGCCATTCCCGGTTATGCCGAGTTGCTGAACGCTTGCGTCAGCGACTGCAAGGGCGATGTGGGCCTGGCCAGTGACCGTTTTGGTGTGGCGGTAGGACAAGAGATTCTGAAGGTGATTCCTGGCCGTATTTCCACTGAAGTGGATGCGCGCCTGTCGTTCGACACTGACGCCGTATTGAAGCGTGCGCACCGTCTGATCGACTTGTACGAAAAGGCCGGCGTTGGCCGTGACCGTGTGCTGATCAAGATCGCTTCGACCTGGGAAGGCATCCGCGCTGCCGAGAAGC
This sequence comes from Pseudomonas sp. GW821-FHT03E01, assembly GCF_059420765.1. Classification (NCBI taxonomy): domain Bacteria; kingdom Pseudomonadati; phylum Pseudomonadota; class Gammaproteobacteria; order Pseudomonadales; family Pseudomonadaceae; genus Pseudomonas; species Pseudomonas sp. GW821-FHT03E01. Next base: position 68,810 of record NZ_JBWKUI010000006.1, read on the forward strand.
TGGAAAAGGAAGGCATTCAGACCAACCTGACCTTGCTGTTCTCTTTCGCTCAGGCGGCGGCATGTGCTGACGCTGGAGTTTTCCTGATTTCGCCGTTCGTGGGCCGTATCTACGACTGGTACAAGAAGGCCACCGGCAACGACTACACCGGCGCGGATGATCCGGGCGTGCAGTCGGTGACGCGCATCTACAACTACTACAAGGCCAATGACTACAAAACCGTAGTGATGGGTGCCAGCTTCCGTAATCTGAATCAGATCGAACAGTTGGCCGGTTGTGATCGGTTGACCATCAGCCCTGATCTGCTGGAGAAACTGGCGGCGGATACCGGCAAGCTGGAGCGCAAATTGGTGCCGGGGCATACGGGTGAAGCGCGTCTGAGCTTGAATGAAGCGCAGTTCCGTTGGTTGTCCAACGAGGATGCGATGGCGACCGAAAAACTGGCTGAGGGCATTCGTCAGTTTGCTCGGGACCAGGAGAAGCTTGAGGCGTTGTTGCAGGCCAAGCTGTGATTTGAGTTAGCTGGATGCAAAAAGGGCGAACCATGAGTTCGCCCTTTTTTTGCGTTGAATTCGGGTAATGGGCTTAGCACTGGAAGATGTGGTGATTGTTAGGGCGCCTTCGCGGGCAAGCCCGCTCCCACAGGGAATTAATCAGTGACGCTCCAGCGCGTTCACCAGGTCATGAAACGCCTCACGGTTGGAGTCGTTCAGGCCCATGAGGATTTTGTGTGCTTCGAGGACTTTGATCCGCACCACTTCTTCGGACTGGTCCTGGTCTGGCAGGTCGGTCAGGCATTCAGGGCATGGGATCGGGCGGTCAACGATGTTGAACACTTGCTCGAAGCCCATGGACTGCAGCAGACGGGTGATGTCTTCGTGGGTGGTGACGACAGTCGGCAACAGGCCGACTTTTTGCCGCGACAGGATCGACAGCTTGGCCAGCAGGCCCAGGGTGGTGCTGTCGATGCTACGGGTTTCAGTCAGGTCGATCACGATGGCGTTGAAGTTCAACGCAGTGAAGATCCGCTCAATAGTCGCATCCAACGCCGAACACAAGGTCAGGCGAACTTCACCGACGAACTTCAGGACGAAGGTGCCGTCCTGCTCGGCGAACTGGATTCTACCGGTACTCATTAAAGATTCCTGCTCAACACCAACAGGGCGATATCATCCGGCATCTCCCCTAGCGTGGCCAATCCAAAAACCTGGCGCAGACCATCCAGGCTGCCGCCCGCCGCTTTGACCCGTTGAGGCAAAGCAGCTTCTTTATCTTTGAGTGTGGGTTCTGGCAAAAGGTCCAGAATGCCATCAGACATCAGCGTCAGGCTGAATACCGGCGGCAGCTCCAGTACGTGGTCTTCGTAGGTGGCTTCATTGAAGAGGCCCACCGGCAGACCACGCCCTTCCAGGTAACGAACACTGTCTGGCGTGTACAACACGGGCAACGGCAGATGACCGCCGATGCTATAGGTCAACAAACCTGTCTCCTCGTCGATGACTCCACCGACCATTGTGACGTGTTTACCCAGCTTACAACTGATCAGGCCCCGGTTGATATGACCAAGGACTTCTGAAGGCTTGAATTCCGGCAATGTGCCGTTGCGCTTGGATTCGAACAGCAAGCGCGTGGTCATGAACTTCAGCAGCACGGTGACGAAGGCTGAAGAGGCGCCATGACCGGAAACGTCCGCCAGGTAGAACGCTACCCGACGCTCGTCGACCCGAAAGTAGTCGACGAAATCGCCCGACAGGTACAGCGACGGGATGATCTGGTGCGCAAACTGGAACTCGTTGATGGTCCAGGGGCTCACCGGCAGCATGTTCATCTGCACCTGGCGACCGGCGTTCTGGTCTTCCTGGAGCAAGTTCAGGCTGGCTTCGAGCTCGCGGTTGGCCTTTTCCAGCTTCTCGCGGTAGCGCTGGTTTTCCAGCAGCAGACGCGCACGATCCAGGGCACGGCGCACGGAGTGCTCGAGTACGGCGAGATCTTCGAGAGGCTTGATCAGGTAGTCCGCTGCGCCCAGGCGCAGGGCCTCGACGGCGTCGTTCATCACACCGGCGCCCGAAACCACGATTACCGGGGTTTGCGGCGACAGTTCGGTGACCTGGCGAATGAGTTCGAGTCCGCCCATCTGCGGCATGCGCAGATCGCAGATGACCAAGTCGGGCTTGTCTTGCTCGAATACCTGAAGACCCTGCTGGCCATTGCTGGCCTGCAGGACACTGAAACCACTGTCTTCCAAGTAGGCCGCGAGGCTCGCACGCACTACTTCGTCATCATCGATTATCAGCAGCGTGGCACTGGTTTTTGGCATGTGGGCAAACGGCGCCAGAATTAGGTTGGCGTAGCAGGCTGGGCATTTGGCCCTGCACACACTACTGGATTCGCTTTCTAGCCTCTCTGCTGCACCGTTTTCGAGCGTTTGCCCTACTCACTGTTCCACCAGAGGTGCCCTTCTAAGGCGCAGACGGTACTCCCATCCGCGAGGCGTTTCAAGCTCACGCCGATGGTCGCTTGACGTCTTTACTTGTCAAATCACCGAGAGTTATAAGAACAGGCAAAACCGTAACCCAAAGGAAGGATCGAGCCCATGAGCCAAACCGATCGGGACTACAGCGAAAAGCGCGATTTCATCCGCATGCGGGTTGATGCCGATGTGTCGCTGATTCATGAAGGCGATGAGGTGCAAGCCGTCTGCATCGACCTTTCCAGCAGTGGCATGCAGCTGGAGGCGCCCCGCTCATTCAAGGTCGGTGACCGGCTCAGCGTGCGGATCGATTCCGATCACGCAGCCCTCAAAGGCCTTGAAGCCGACACCGAGGTGGTGTGGGTGAAAGCACAGGACGGTGGCGGCCAGAAACTCGGGCTTACAATCCTGAAGATGAAATAGCCCTGACTTAACCCCGCAAGCCAAACGAAAGAAGGCGGCCAATTGGCCGCCCTCTTCGTTTTACCGGTCGAGATTAAAAATCGTCTTCGACCTTACCGTCCTTGACCTTGAATTCGCGGTTTTGCAGGTATGCATTGCGTATAAAGGTGTATTTGTCGCCAGTGATCAGTTTCTCGGCCGACAACAGGCTGGCGCGAGTGTCGACGATGTTCAGGCCGTAAATCGAGTTACGTACCGGTATATCGTTGATGTAAGGGTACGGACCGGTATAGCCATCGACATACTTGGAAGGCGTATCACGCAAGGTGCTTGGACCCAGCAGCGGCAGCATCACGTACGGGCCGCTGCCCACGCCCCAGTAACCGAGGGTCTGGCCGAAGTCTTCGTCGTTGCGGTGCAGGCCCATCTTGGTGCCCACGTCGAAGAAGCCCAGCAGGCCGAAGGTGGTGTTGAAGATCAAACGCGCGGTGTCGACGCCAGCCGCAGCGGGCTTGGCCTGCAACACGTCGTTGGCGAGGTTGGTCACATCGCCGACGTTGCGGAACATGTTGTGGATGCCGTCTTCCAGGAACTGCGGTGTGACGAACTGGTAGCCCTGAGCCAACGGCTTCAGTGCGTAGGTGTCGACAAAGTCGTTGAATTTGTAGATCGGGCGGTTGATGCTTTCCCAAGGGTCTTCTTCCGTGGCGGCCTGAGTCGCAAACGGAACCAGCAATACACTGGCACACATACAAAGCTGAGCGAGTCGATTGCTCCAGCGCATAGAAAAACTCCTTGGATTGTACTGACGCGGGCGCTTGGCCCAGCCGCAAAGACCGCTAGTATATGACGGAAAACCCGGTTTAGGCAGCATCGTGCACGATGGTCTACGAACGACGCCTCCTGACGGCGAGCGATTCACATCCGTGTCACTCGATTGTCATCGTCCATGAATAGCCTTGTCGCTATTTCAGGGACGTTTCCATGCCGCACGCCGAAGTCTTGCCCCTTGCCGCACCGAATCTGACCGCCGTGCTGTTCGGTCTCAGTGGTTGCCTGGTGGATTTCGGCGCGCGCACGCGTCAGCACGGCACCGTTTCTGCCGAGCATGCCGAGGTCACGCCCGGCGCCCTGGAGAGCCTGTCCAGCTTGCAGCGACAACGGATTCCCTGCGTCTGGCTTGATGAACTACCCCCTGCCCTCAGCCATTCTCTGGCCGTCGCACTTCCGGCCTGGATCAAATCTTTGCAACACTCGGAAACAATCAATCCATGGCCGGCCCCGAATGCCTGCTGGCAAGCCTTGATGGCGTTGAATGTCGAGCGCCTGGACGGTTGCGTGCTGGTCAGCGGCGAGCCGCGACTGCTGCAATCGGGCCTGAACGCCGGGCTGTGGACCATCGGCCTGGCGTCGTGCGGCTCGCTATGCGGGCTCGCGCCGAACGAATGGCAAGCCTTGAGCCAGAAGGAACGGGAACACTTGCGCGGCAAGGCGACGGTGCAGTTGTTCGGCCTGGGCGTGCATTCGGTGATCGATCATCTGGGCGAGCTCGATACCTGCCTGGCCGATATCAGCCTGCGTCGGCTCAAAGGCGAAAAGCCCTGACTGAGATCATGCAGGTTGCGCGCGAGTGGATTAATCTAAAGGTCAGCCATAGACCTTTTGGCGCGCCGCTGCGGTCTATGCCAGTGCCTATTGATAAAAGGAAGAACGCCATGCCCGCCCGCGAACTGCAAGATCAGCTCAATAAACTGCGCGAGCAATTGGAACAGAATCCGCCACTGACCGAAGCCGAGCGCGAAGACCTGCACGCGCTGATGCAACAGATCCAACTGGAGCTTGAGCTGGAAACCAAAACCCAGGACACCAACCTCGCCGACAATGTGAATCTGGCCGTCGAGCGCTTCGAACTCGAACATCCCACATTGGCCGGCACCTTGCGCAACATTGTGCAAGCCTTGGGCAATATGGGGATCTGAACCTGCCAGATGCAAAAAAGCCCCGCTATCGATAGCGGGGCTTTTTCATATCCGGGATGTGCAAATGCAATCCCACACTGGCTCTTTATTGTCGGACCAAGCGATGGTTCGGCAGTTGCACCTCTTCGGTGCTGCGATACGGGTTGATGTCCAATCCACCACGACGCACATACCGCGCGTACACCGTCAATTTCTCCGGCTTCAGCAACCGCTGCAGGTCGAGGAAAATCCGCTCTACGCACTGTTCATGGAAGTCCGAGTGCTGGCGGAAGCTCACGATGTATTCCAGCAAACTCGCGTGATCCAGCGCCGCGCCACGATACTCCACCACCACGCTGCCCCAGTCCGGCTGACTGGTGACCGGGCAGTTGGATTTGAGCAAATGGCTGTGCACGCACTCTTCAACGATGCGCGACTCATTGCAACGCAGCAGTTCCGGACGCGGATGCTCATAGTTGCTGACACTGATGTCCAGGTCATCGATGCACACGCCCGGCAACGCCACGACGCCTTCCGCCTCTACCTCTTTCAGGCTGCGAACCCGCACGCCCACCGGTTTGCCGGCAGCGGCCGAGAGGTCTTTCACCAGCGTCGCTTCAAGGCTGGCGGTGTCGGCAAATGGCGTCTGGTTCAACGAGTTGAGGTACAGCTTGAACGACTTCGACTCGATAATGTTCGGCGAATCCACCGGGATGCTGAATTCGCCGATCGCCACCACAGGCTTGCCGGACGGCAATAGCCACGACAGCTCGAAGCAGTTCCAGAAGTCCACGCCCTTGTACGGCAGGGTTTGCGCGGTCAGGCCCAGCTCGGCCCATTTCGCTGTGCGCGGGATCGGGAACAGCAAGGACGGCGTGTAGGTGGCGATGTATTCGCTGGATTTGCCCAGCGGCGAATGTTCGGCTGCGGGATGCATGACGGAAACCTGACTGAAGAATCAGCGGATTCTACCAGCCTTTGCTCCCGCCTTTGAGTGCTTACTGACTGACTGTCAGTTTGCCGACCATGCCGGCCTGGTAATGGCCGGGGATGTTGCAGGCGAATTCCAGGTTAGTGGCCTTGGTGAAGGTCCAGGTCAGCTCGGCGGTTTTACCCGGCTCCACCAACACACTGTTGGGGTCGTCATGCTTCATGCCGTGATCCATGGCGCCATGATCCATTCCGGCCATGGAACCGTGGTCCATGGCCTTCATACCTGTAGGCATCAGCATGCCGCTTTGCTGCATCTGGAGCATTTCCTGCTGATGCCTGGCATGCATCTGTGCATCGCCGAGGTTGAATTCGTGCAGCAACTGGCCTTTATTCACCAGTACAAGACGCACGGTTTCCCCGGCCTTGATATCGATGGTCTTGGGACTGAAGGTCATATCGCCCATTACCACTTCGACGCTGCGGGTGGCCTGGGCGGCCGAGGCCGGTTGACCGAAATCGTAGGTCTGCGCCGGTGAGGCTTCCAGCCCTAAACTCAGAGTCAGCAAACAAGCGGCCAGTGCCAGACGCTTTTGCAAAAACATAGTCGCACTCCAACAAGATGAGGTTCAGCTTGTGGGAAACTCTACCCCGTCGGCTCTGCCAGCTACCTGACAGGCAGATTACAACTTTGTCAGGTTGGCCTGCTTCCTCGCCGCCCACGGTATAACGCACCTGTTCAAACTGCCCGAGTCGCCCATGAAACTGCTGATCGTCGAAGACCAACCGAAAACCGGCCATTACTTACGCCAGGGCCTGACCGAGGCTGGCTTCAACACCGAACTGGTGGCCGATGGCACCACCGGCCAGCAACTGGCCTTGAGCGGCGATTACGCCTTGTTGATTCTCGATGTGATGCTGCCTGGACGCGATGGCTGGCAGATTCTGCAAGCGGTGCGCAGTGCAGGCCTGGACACGCCGGTACTGTTTCTGACCGCACGAGACGCGGTGGAGGACCGAGTCCATGGCCTGGAACTGGGCGCCGACGATTACCTGGTCAAACCTTTCGCCTTCTCCGAACTGCTGGCCCGGGTTCGCAGCCTGCTGCGTCGCGGCAGCGCCACGCCCCAGGAAACCAGCTTGCAACTGGCCGATTTGCGCCTGGACCTGATCCGTCGCCGGGTCGAGCGTAACGGTCAGCGCATCGACCTGACCGCCAAGGAATTCGCCCTGCTGGAAATGCTCCTGCGGCGCCAGGGCGAAGTTCTGCCCAAGTCGCTGATCGCGTCCCAGGTGTGGGACATGAATTTCGACAGCGACACCAACGTCATCGAAGTGGCGATCCGCCGGTTGCGCCTGAAGATCGACGACGATTTCCCGAACAAGTTGATTCACACCGTGCGCGGCATGGGTTACGTCCTTGAAGAGCGCCCCGCCTGATGCGCCGGCTTTCATTAAGCAACCGCCTGGCACTGCTGTTTGCCGCCTGCACTGCGGTGGTGTCGTTGTTCGCCGGGGTATTGTTCAGCCGCGCCAGCGAGGCGCACTTTGTCGAGTTGGACCAGCAGTTGCTGGATGACAAATTGATTGGTTTACGCCGGGCGCTGGATGACATTCAGGCCGGCGACGCCGAAGCCAGGCTGGCCGATGAATTGAGCCGACAGGCCGATCTTTCGCTGCGCATCATTAGCAGTGACGGCCAACGCATGTACGACAGCTCGCCCAGCGTGCCCAAAGATTTACCGCGCAAACCTGGCCTGTCGACGGTGAGCGACGATGGCACCGATTACCGCGTCCTGAATGCGCCGCTGTTCCTCGACAAACCCGACTCACCGCAACTGACCTTACTGCTGGACATCACCCATCACCAGCATTTTCTGCAGCGCATGCAGCACCTGATCTGGCTGACGGTCGGCCTCTCGGCCCTGGCCACCGCCCTGCTCGGTGCCTGGGCGGCGCGCAGTGGTTTGCGTCCGTTGCTGCGCATGAGTGCGGTCGCCAGCGGCGTATCGGCGCAATCGCTCAACGCCCGCCTGCCGGAAGCAGACATGCCGCCCGAACTTGCGGAAATGGCCCACAGCTTCAACGCCATGCTCGGACGCCTCGATGACTCTTTTCAGCGGCTCTCGGCCTTCTCCGCCGACATCGCCCATGAACTGCGCACACCGCTGTCGAACCTGCTGACCCACACCCAAGTCACCCTCACCCGCCCTCGCCCCCTTGAGGATTACCGCGAGGCGCTGCACAGCAACCTCGAAGAACTGCAATGGATGGCGCAACTGGTCAACGACATGTTGTACCTGGCCAAGGCTGACCATGGTTTGCTGATGCCCAAGCGTGAACCGCTGGACCTGGCGGAAGAAGCGGATGTGCTGCTGGAGTTTTTTGCGCCGCTGGCTGAGGACGCCCGGGTGAAGTTGAGTCGTGACGGCCACGCGAGCATGCAGGGCGATCGCAGCATGTTGCGCCGGGCACTGTCCAATTTGCTGGACAATGCGTTGCGGTTTACCCCGGCTGGTGGTGAGGTGCGGGTAAAGATCGTCGAGCAACCGGCAGGCTTGAGCCTGACCGTTGAAAACAGTGGTGAAGGGATTTCCGAGGACCTGGTGCCGCGTTTGTTTGACCGCTTCTACCGGGCAGACCCCGCGCGCCGTGAAGGCAGCAGTGAGCATGCGGGATTGGGATTGGCGATCACCCAGTCGATCATCCGCGCCCATGGCGGGCAGATTCGTTGCGAATCGGCTCAGGGGTGGACGCGGTTCATAATTGAGTTGCCAAGAAAGGACTGAGGCCAGCAGGACTGGCCCCCTCGCGGTCTAACGGACTACGAATACCGCAACGCGGTAGCCGGCTCGACTTTCGCCGCCCGCCACGCCGGATAAACCGTCGCCAGAAAGCTCATGATGAAACCGGCGGAGCAGATCAACAACACATCCGCGCCCTGCAATTCGGACGGCAAGTTGCTGACGAAGTACACATCGGAACTGAAGATGTGCTGCCCGCTGACCCGCTCCATCCAGCCCACCAGTTCACTGACGTTCAACGCCGCGATCACGCCCAGCACGCCACCGATCAAGGTGCCGACAATCCCGATCACCGTGCCCTGCACCATGAAGATCGCCATGATCTGCCGAGGTGTGGCGCCGATGGTTCGCAGGATGGCGATGTCCGCGCCCTTGTCGTTGACCACCATGATCAGCGTGGCGATGATGTTGAACGCCGCCACGGCGACGATCATCAGCAACAACAGGCCGATCATGGTTTTTTCCATCTTCATCGCGCTGAACAGACTGCCCTGGGTGTGAGTCCAGTCGTCAGCCTTGTAGGCGGCGCCCAGGCCGGTCGCGATGTCGCTCGATACTTGCGGCGCGGCGTACAGATCCTTCACCGCCAGGCGCACGCTCTGTACCTGATTCGGTTGCCAGTGCTGCATCTGCGCGGCATCGGCCATGTGGATCAGCGCCATCGAACCGTCCAGTTCGGCACCGACCTTGAATACGCCCACCACGTTCAGCCGCTGCATGCGCGGGGTGATGCCACCCGGTGCATTGCTGACTTCCGGCACGATCAGGGTGATCTTGTCGCCGACGTTCAAGCGAAAGCGCCGCGCGGTGATCTCGCCGATCACCACGCCGAACTCGCCCGGCTTCAAGGCGTCGAGACGCCCCTGAACAATGTGCTTGGCAACGATCGAGACCTTGCTTTCCAGCGCCGGATCGACCCCGCTGACCTGGATCGGCTGCATGGTGCCCTTGTAGGACAGCATGCCTTCCATCTCGGTGAATGGCACGGCGGCGGTGACTTCAGGATTCTTCATCGCCGCGGCGGCCACCGGCTGCCAATCGTCGATAGGGTTCACGCCGACGATGGTCGCGTGGGGCACCATGCCGAGGATGCGCGAGCTCATTTCGCGCTGGAAGCCGTTCATCACCGACAGCACCACGATCATCGCCAGCACGCCCAGGGCGAGGCCGATCATCGAGGTCATCGAGATGAAGGAAACAAAGCGATTGCGGCGCTTGGCGCGGGTATAGCGCGTGCCGATAAAGATCGATAACGGTCTGAACATTCGCTGGGGCACCGTATAAAAATAAAAGACCCGACGCACTGTTCAGTGTGCCGGGTTTCAGCCAATCAGATGGGGGTCAGGCAACCTTCCTGCAAATGCAGGACGCGATCCATCTGGCGAGCCAGGTTCATGTCGTGGGTCACCACCAGGAACGCCGTGCGCATCGAGGTGCTGAGTTCCAGCATCAAATCCTGAATGCCCTGGGCGGTGTGGGAGTCGAGGTTGCCGGTCGGCTCGTCGAGCATCACCAGGCCTGGCTTGTTCACCAGGGCGCGGGCAATGGCCACACGCTGGCGTTCGCCACCGGACAATTCCGCCGGTTTGTGCTCCAGGCGATGGCCCAGCCCTACCCGCTCCAGCAACGCCGTCGCACGCTGACGCGCTTCCGGGATCGCGGTCTTGCCGATCAGCAGCGGCATGCAGACGTTTTCCAGCGCGGTGAACTCAGGCAGCAAGTGGTGGAACTGGTAAACGAAACCCAGCGACCGGTTGCGCAACAGGCCACGGGCCTTTTCGTTCAGGGCGGAGAGTTCTTCACCGGCCAGCCAGACGCTGCCCTTGGTCGGCGTATCGAGGCCGCCCAGCAGGTTGAGCAAGGTACTTTTGCCCGAACCCGACGTACCGACGATCGCCACGCGCTCACCCGGATGCAGTTCCAGTTGCAGACCGGCCAGAACCTCTACCGATTCCGGGCCTTCCACGTAGGATTTGCCCAGATTGCGGCAGCTCAAGATTGCTTTATCACTCATGCCCGACTCACTCATAACGTAGCGCCTCCGCAGGCTGGGTGCGCGCGGCACGCCAGGCTGGATACAGGGTGGCGAGGAAACTCAGGACCAACGCGGCGGCGCAGACCATCAACACGTCCTGGCTCTGCACTTGCGACGGCAGGTAATCGATGAAATACACGTCGGCGTTCAAGAACTTGTGGCCGATCAGCCCTTCCAGGGCCGCGATCGCGGCGCTGACGTTCAGCGCGGCGAAGATCCCGACCACGGCGCCGATCAGCGTACCGACCACACCAATGACCGTGCCCTGGACCATGAACGTCGCCATGATCGAGCCCGGTGTGGCGCCCAGGGTACGCAGGATCGCGATGTCGCCCTTCTTGTCGTTCACCACCATCACCAGCGTGGAAATGATGTTGAACGCAGCAACGGCGACGATCAGCAGCAACAGCAGGCCGATCATGGCTTTTTCCATGCGGATCGCCTGATACAGATTGCCGTGGGTACGAGTCCAGTCGCGGGCGTAGTAACGGTCTTCGCCGAGCTGCTGGGCGATGGTCCACGCGGTGCGCGGTGCCTGGAACAGGTCGTCGAACTTCAGTCGCAGGCCCTGGACCTGATCCGGTTGCCAGCGGTGCAACCTGGCCAGATCCTGCAGATTGGTCAGGCCCAGATAGCCGTCCAGCTCACCGGCGCCGACATGGAAGATGCCGACCACGGTAAAGCGTTTCATGCGCGGGAACATCCCGGCCGGGGTCACGGTGACTTCCGGCGCGACAAACGTCAGCTTGTCGCCAACCGCCGCGCCGAGCTTGGCTGCCGCCTTGTCGCCGATGACGATGCCGAAACTGCCCGGCGCCAGGTCGTCGAGTTTGCCCTGCTGCATGAAGTTATCAATGATCGACACCTGCCGTTCCTGCACAGGGTCGATGGCATTGAGCAGCACTTTGGAAACCTTGCCGTTGTTGGTCAACAGGCCCTGCATCTGGACGAAGGGCGCAACCGCCGCCACCTGCGGGTTCTGCTTGACCTTGGCGGCCAGGCTTTGCCAGTCGCTGATTGGCTCGCCGGACTCGATGGTTGCGTGGGGCACCATGCCCAGCACACGGGTGCGCATCTCATGATCGAAGCCGTTCATGACCGATAACACAACGATCATCACGACCACGCCGAGGGCGAGTCCGATCATCGAGGTCAGGGAAATGAATGACACAAAATGATTGCGACGTTTTGCACGGGTATAACGCGTGCCGATAAATACGAAGAGAGGTCTGAACATGTCGGGGCTTGTTCGGAGGGAAAAGGAACGTCCTTGTGGCGGGGGTCGATAACCAGCTTTACACTCAGACCACCGCCGCTACCATGGGTTCGCCATGTCGACATTAGATGAAGAAGATCGCCGCGAATACTACCGTATCGAGGACACGATCGCACTGGAAATTCGGCCCCTGTCTGCTCCCGAAGCAGCAGGCCAGGAAGTGTTGCAGGATGCTTCCCCGCTATTCAACCTGCTCAGCGAACTGCACCTGAGCGAATTCGAGTCGCAACACCTGTTGCGCCAGATCAACGAACGCGACCGAGCCATCGCCGCGTTCCTCAAATCACAGAACAAACGCATCGATCTGCTGAGCCAGGTGGTCGCCCTGACCGTGCTCGGACAGATCGGCGAACCGCAGCCGGTGATCATCTCCGAAGGCGGCATCGACTTTCAGCATCCGACGCCCATTGCCGTCGGCGCGCACCTGTCGGTCAAGCTGGTGCTGATGCCACAAGCCCTCGGCCTGTTGCTGCGGGCCCGCGTCACCCATTGCGACCGCAAGGGCGGCGGCTACGACGTCGGCACCGAATTCGAATACCTGTCCGATGCCCAGCGACAACTGCTGGCCCGCTACATCTTGCAGCGACAGGCACAAGAACGACGCCTGGCGCGCGAACAAAACGAAAACGGCCATTAATTAAGGAAGAACCGTGACTCTCATCTACGGCCATCGCGGCGCCAAAGGCGAAGCACCGGAAAACACCCTGACCAGCTTTCAGCAATGCCTCAAGCACGGCGTGCGCCGCTGCGAACTGGACCTGCACCTGTCCAAGGACGGCGAGTTGATGGTGATCCACGACCCGACCCTCAAACGCACCACCGACCGCCGCGGCAAAGTGGTCGAACACACGGCTGCGGAGCTGGTGACCTACGACGCGCGCAAGGGGGGCCCGGGCTGGATCAAACCCTGCCCGATCCCGACGCTGGAAGAGTTGTTCGAAAAATGCGATTTCGAGCACTGGCAGCTGGAAGTCAAAAGCGCATCACGCACCCGTGCCGCAACCACCGTGCTGGCGATTCGCGAAATGGCCCAGCGTTTCGGCATACGGGACAAGGTCACGATTACCTCGAGTTCACGCGAAGTGTTGAAAGCCGCGCTGGACCTGGTGCCGGACGTGTCTCGCGGACTGGTGGCCGAGTACGCCTGGCTCGACCCGCTGAAGGTCGCGCAAAACTATGGCTGTGAGATGCTGGCGCTGAACTGGACCCTGTGTACGCCGGAACGCCTGCAGAAGGCGCAGCGTCAGGGGCTGCATGTGTCAGTGTGGACAGTCAACGAGCCCGCGCTGATGCGCAGGCTCGCCGACTTCGGCGTTGACAGCCTGATTACAGACTTTCCCGGTTTGGCCAGCGCCACGCTCGAGAATTGCTGAAATCGGTCTCCCCGGCCGGCTCAGGCCACCGGCCGGAGCCGCTCAAAAAAGCCGGTTGAGGCCATCGTACGCCGCTACCCGATAGGCTTCGGCCATGGTCGGGTAGTTGAACGTCGTGTTGACGAAGTACTTCAGGGTGTTCTGCTCGCCCGGCTGGTTCATGATCGCCTGACCGATGTGCACGATCTCCGATGCCTGATAACCGAAGCAGTGAACGCCCAGCACTTCCAGCGTATCGCGGTGGAACAGGATCTTCAGCATGCCTTGCGGTTCGCCGGCGATCTGCGCACGCGCCATGCTCTTGAAGAATGCCTTGCCCACTTCATACGGCACCTTGGCCTGAGTCAGCTCCTGCTCGTTCTTGCCGATCGAGCTGATCTCCGGAATCGTGTAGATGCCGGTCGGCACGTCATTGACGAAACGCCAGCTGCCGTTGTCGACGATGCTGCCAGCGGCCGAACGCCCCTGGTCATGGGCGGCACTGGCCAGGCTCGGCCAGCCGATCACGTCACCGGCGCCATAAATGTTCGGCACGCAGGTGCGGTAGTTCTCGTCGACTTCGATCTGGCCACGGCTGTTGACCTTCACGCCGATGTTTTCCAGACCCAACTGATCGGTGTTGCCGGTACGACCGTTGCACCAGAGCAGGGCGTCTGCCTTGATCTTCTTGCCGGACTTGAGGTGCAGGATCACGCCGTTGTCCACGCCTTCGACGCGGTCGTAGTCTTCGTTGTGGCGAACCGTGATGTTGTTGTTGCTGAAGTGGTAGCTCAGGGCCTGGGAAATTTCCGAGTCGAGGAAGCTCAGCAACTGACCACGGTTGTCCACCAGCTCAACCAATACACCCAGACCACTGAAGATTGAGGCGTATTCGCAGCCGATCACGCCGGCGCCGTAAACAATGAGTTTACGCGGGGTGTGGCCGAGGCTGAGGATGGTGTCGCTATCGTAGATACGCGGGTGATGAAAATCGATGTCCGCCGGGCGATAAGGACGCGAACCGGTGGCGATGATGATGTGCTTGGCCACCAGTTTTTCGACCACGCCGTTGGCGCAGACGACTTCGATGGTTTGCTCGTCGGCGAAGCTGCCGGTGCCGAAGAACACGTCGACGCGGTTACGGGCGTAGTAGCCGGTGCGCGAGGCGACTTGTTTGGAGATAACTTTTTCAGCGCTTTTCAACACGTCCGGGAACGAGAACCAACGCGGCTCACCAATGGCCCGGAACATCGGGTTGGTGTTGAACTGCATGATCTGCCGGACCGAGTGACGCAAGGCCTTGGACGGGATGGTGCCCAGGTGGGTGCAGTTGCCGCCGACCTGGCGACGGCTATCGACCATCGCCACCTTGCGCCCTGCCTTGGCAGCGTTCATTGCCGCGCCTTCTCCCGCCGGGCCGGAACCCAACACCACCACATCGTAGTTGTAGACAGCCATGCGTACTCCTCAGAACAGGCCGCGACACCCTCGGCGCCTGCGGCTAAATCACGCCGATCGGCGGCGTGAAGGAACAATTTGGGGCCAGTGCAGAACCCGGACACAGTCTATAGAAGCGTCAACGCCGCGCACATTAACCCTTGGTCGCGTCGTAGGCTAGTTTTGCCTGCACTACAAAGCCATCGAAAAATGCTTTTGCAGCCGCAATCACTCGGTTTTCTCACCGGCCAGGCGCTCAAAAGCCTGATTGGTGCGTGTGACAAAACCTGTATCGGCACGAATCACAAAGAATGCAGCAATGTCATGCGTTTGGGCATAGTCCCAACCCCGTTCAGGGCCAAGAATCAGCAACAGCGTCGATAAGCCATCGGCCATCAAAGCTGAAGGATGAATCACCGTGACTGACGCCAGGGTGTGTAGGACCGGTGTTCCGGTGCGGGCATCGAAGGTGTGGGAATAGCGCCGGCCACCCTGCTCGAAATAGTTACGGTAATCACCGGAGGTGGACACGCCGTAGCCGTCGACGGCAATGATGCGCTCGGCCACTTGCTGATCATCACGGGGTTCTTCCAGGGCGATGCGCCACGGTGAGCCGTCGAGTTTTTTGCCGACAGCCTTGAGTTCACCGGTGGCTTCAGCGAGGTAGTCGTGGATGCCCAGCGCTTCGAGTTCGGCGGCAATCGTGTCGACCGCGTAACCGGCAGCGATGCTGTTGAAGTCGACCTCCACTGCGGCATCCTTGCACAACTGGTCACCTTCGATGCGCAGGTGATTATGACCGACACGCTGCTGCACCTCGGCCAGTGCTTCGGCGCTCGGGACTTTTTCCTCACGCGCCTGCGGGCCAAATCCCCAGAGGTTGAGCAGCGGTTCCACCGTCAGGTCGTAGGAGCCGTCACTTTGCAAAGACAAGCGCTCGCCGACGCGGACCAATTCGAGGATCGGCGCAGGCATTGTCTGGCAGTGGTTGGCGGGCAGGTTATTGAAGCGTTCGATGTCGGAGTCACTGCGATAGGTCGACATTTGCCGATCGACATCAGAGAGTATTTTTTCGACCTGGACGCGGACTTCCGCCGGTGCGGGAAGACCGGCATGGCGCACGTATTGGATCGAATAGCTGCTGCCCATGGTCGGGCCGTCGAAGCGTTCCAGGCTATCGCCGTTGCCACAACCGGACAAAATCCCGACCACTACCACAAGCCCTCCCCACCGTCCAGTTAACAAATCTTCATCTCCCCTCAAAACCGCGCCCGCCATTATGGGCTTCAGAGCGCATGGGAGCGAGCCTGCTCGCGATAGCGGTGACCGGTTTTACGATTGCTGCGCAATCGAACGGGAGCAAGCTCCCTCGCCACATAGGTGCAGCGCTTTCAAACAAGGTCGACCAGAGTGAGTACCTACACATGTCTTCCAATACGAGCAAAGGCAAAGCGATTTTTCGCGTTGTCAGCGGTAACTTTCTCGAAATGTTCGACTTCATGGTCTACGGCTTTTACGCCACGGCCATTGCCAAAACCTTCTTTCCCGCCGATAGCGCGTTTGCTTCCCTGATGCTGTCTCTGGCCACTTTCGGGGCCGGTTTCCTGATGCGTCCGCTGGGGGCGATTTTCCTCGGTGCCTACATCGACCGCCACGGCCGCCGCAAAGGCCTGATCATCACACTGGCGTTGATGGCCGCCGGCACGGTGCTGATTGCCGGTGTGCCGGGTTATGCCACGCTGGGCGTCGCGGCGCCGCTGATCGTATTGTTCGGTCGTCTGTTGCAGGGCTTTTCAGCAGGCGTGGAACTGGGCGGTGTGTCGGTGTACCTCGCCGAAATCTCCACACCGGGCCGCAAAGGCTTCTTCGTCAGTTGGCAGTCCGCCAGCCAGCAAGCCGCGGTGGTATTCGCCGGCCTGCTCGGCGTGGGTTTGAACCACTGGCTGAGCCCCGACCAAATGGGTGAGTGGGGCTGGCGCGTGCCGTTCCTGATCGGCTGCATGATCGTGCCGGCGATCTTCGTGATCCGCCGTTCGCTGGAAGAAACCCCGGAATTCCAGGCACGCAAACACCGCCCTACCCTGCGGGACATCGTCCGCTCGATCAGTCAGAACTTCGGCATCGTCCTCGCCGGCATGGCGCTGGTGGTGATGACCACGGTGTCGTTCTACCTGATCACCGCCTACACCCCGACCTTCGGCAAAGCCGAGCTGCATCTGTCGGATCTGGATGCGCTGCTGGTGACGGTGTGCATCGGCCTGTCGAACTTCTTCTGGCTGCCGGTGATGGGCGCGCTTTCCGACAAGATCGGCCGCAAACCTCTGCTGCTGGGCGCGACGATTCTGGCGATCCTCACGGCTTATCCGGCGCTGTCGTGGCTGGTGGCGAACCCCAGCTTCAGCCACTTGCTGATTGTCGAACTGTGGCTGTCGTTCCTGTATGGCTCGTACAACGGCGCCATGGTGGTGGCCCTGACCGAGATCATGCCGGTAGAAGTGCGTACGACCGGTTTCTCCTTGGCCTACAGCCTGGCGACCGCAACATTCGGTGGTTTCACCCCGGCGGCCTGTACGTACCTGATCCATGTGCTGGACAACAAGGCAGCGCCGGGGATCTGGCTCAGTGGTGCGGCGGTGCTGGGGTTGATCGCGACACTGGTGTTGTTCCGGGGCAATCGGCATGCGTTGCGCACGGCGCAAGCGGCGGTCGTCAGAGGCGCTCACTAAAAGGAACGCAGTCAGGTGCAGAACCTGTAGGAGCGGGCTTGCTCGCGAAGAGGGAGTGTCAGTAAACACTGATGTTGCCTGACACACCGCCTTCGCGAGCAAGCCCGCTCCCACATTTAATCGGCGTGCCCCATAGGTTTTAGTTCGCTTCGGTCCACATGCAGCCAAGGCGGCCCCTCTGCAAATCTGGCCTCCAGCCATGTCTTGAACGCCATGAGCGTCGACTGCGCGATGTTCAGGCAGTATCGGTATTCGATTTTAGATGAACAATTTAGGCTCACTGCAGTTCATTACTGCACACAGTGCAGCAGTCAGAAACCTTCGGCAACAGGGCCACAGCAAGGGCCAGGAGAATCAGTGCCACGGCGACGGCAAACGTTATCCGCATGCCGCTGGCGACGGCTGCGGGAGACGCGCTGGTGATGTCTGTCGTCGCCGAAGCAAGCGCAAACACCGCGCCCATCACCGAAGCTCCAGTGATCAGGCCGAGATTGCGTGACAGGCTGAGCATGCCGGAAATCACGCCGCGCTGGTCCGGGCGGATGTCGGTCATGATCGCGGTGTTGTTGGCCGCCTGAAACAACGCGTAGCTGGCCGTGATCACCGCGATGGGCGCGAGGTAACCGAGGAGGCCGAACCCCGCTGGCATCATTGATAAAGCACTCGCGCCGAGCGCCATTGTCGCGAGCCCGAGACGGGTCATGCGCCGAGTGCCAAAACGGTCCACCAGGCGACCGGCCGGCACGCCGGTCAATGCAGCCACCAACGGTCCGACCGACAAGGCGAAACCGACAAGTGCCGTGCCGAGGCCAAGCGCACCCGAGAGATAAAACGGCCCGACCACCAGCGTCGCCATCATCACCGTCGAAACGAGCGCGCTCATGGCCAGGCTGGCGCTCAATCCCTGTTGGCGGAACAGCGCTAATGTGATCAATGGCGATGCGACCGTGGCCTCGACGAAGATGAAAAGCCCAACGCCGAAAACAGCCGCCAGTAGCAGCGCGACATTGAGCGTTCCAAAATCACCGTGCCCGAGCGTCATGGCCAGTGCGTACGCCGCGAGCGTCAGCGCCAGCAACAACGTGCCGGCCTTGTCGAACCCCACCCGCCCCGCTTTCGCCCGCTGAACATCCGCCGGCAAATAGCGATAGGCGAGCCAGATGTTCAGCACACCCAACGGTATGTTGATCAGAAAAATCGCCTGCCAGCCAACGCTGGCAATCAACATCCCACCGAGCGACGGCCCCAGCGTGGTGCCGATCGCCGACATCGTTCCGAGCAACCCCATGGTGCTGCCGGTCTGCGCTTTCGGCACCGTCTCACCGACAAACGCCACGGTCAGCGCCAGCATGATCGCCGCCCCAAGCCCCTGCACCGCCCGGGCGCCGACCAGCCACCCAAGCGACGGCGCGACACCGCAGGCCAGCGATGACAGGGTAAAAATGGCGATGCCCACCAGTAGCAAACGCCGACGGCCGAGCATGTCGCCGAGCCGTCCGACGCTGACGATCAGCGTGGTGATCGCCAGCAGATACGCCAGAACAATCCACTGCACGTGTTGGAAGGAAGCATCGAACGCCTCGGCCAACGTCGGCAATCCCGCATTGGCGATGCTGGTGTCGAGTGAAGGCATCAACATCGACAGCGAAAGACTCGCAAGCGCCCAGCGCACCGAACCTGATTGAGTGATGGATTTCATTGTCTGGCCACGTCTGAAAGGTAGAGCAGCAGCGTATGCCCGTGCGTGACAAGGCGGAAGGCGCAGCATTTGCACTTGATAGATGCGTTTGACGCCATGTTAGCCCCGCGCCGTGCTAACGTTGCGGCATGACCACTCCCGATCTCAATCTGCTGATTACCCTGGACGTGCTGCTCGCCGAAGGCAGCGTCGCCCGCGCCGCCCAACGACTGCGGCTGAGCCCGTCGGCCATGAGCCGGGCGTTGGCGCGGTTGCGCGAAACGACGGGCGACCCGCTGCTGGTCCGGGCCGGACGCGGCTTGGTGCCGACGCCACGAGCGCTTGAATTGCGCGAACACGTCAGTCGATTGGTGCAAGACGCCGAAGCGGTTTTGCGCCCCGCCGAACAGCTCGACCTCAAGCAACTGGTTCGAACATTCACGCTGCGCACCAGTGACGGCTTCGTGGAAAACTTCGGCCCGGCGCTGATCGCCCGCGCCAGTGAGGAAGCCCCCGGCGTGCGTTTGCACTTTGTGCAGAAGCTGAGCAAGGACAGCGCCGCACTTCGCGACGGCTCGGTCGATCTGGAAACCGGTGTGGTTGGCGGCACGACCAGCCCGGAAGTGCGCACCCGGGCATTGTTCGAGGATCGTTTCGTGGGCGTCGTTCGCACGGGGCATCCGCTGAGCGAGGGCGAGATTACTGCCTCCCGTTATGCCGCTGGCCGGCACATCCTGGTCTCACGGCGCGGGCTCGACAAAGGACCGATGGATGAAGCGTTGGAAGCGCTGGGACTGCAGCGGGAAATCATCACCGTCGTCGGCGGTTTCTCGGCCGCCCTGGCGCTGGCTCGCGCCTCGGACCTGATCGCCACCGTGCCTGCCCGACATACCCAAAACCTGCGCACCGGCCTGCACAGTTTCGATCTGCCGTTCGAGCTGCCGCCGATCACCATTTCGATGCTGTGGCATCCGCGGATGGATGCCGATTCGGCGCATCGGTGGCTGCGTGAATGTGTTCGAGAGGTTTGTGCGCGGCCCTGAGGAACCCTCAACCCTTCCTTTTCTGAAGCCCCTTCAACCGCACACTCGCCCGCTGCGCCGCCGCCATTTTTTCCGGGCGCTTCATGCGTTTCCACTTTCTGATGTCGTCCTTGGTGCGACCACAACTGACACACAGTTCACCACTGAGCTGGCAAACGGAAATACACGGATTTTCGATATCCTTGGCCACGGCTCAACCTCGCGTCGAGCGCTTGGGCGCCAGGCGTTGCTGCCAGTTGCCGCCATTGGCGCGCTGACATTGCTCTTCAGAATCAAACTGCACATGGGCCGCGACCGGGCTGACGAGAACGTCCGCTTCATTTAATGCTACGGCCGTCAGTTCGACCATGCGCTCGCCCTGCCCGCTCTCCAGCGCCTGATCCTTATGGGCCTGCGTATCGAAGACCCAGATCACCCGCAGGCTGGATGGAAAGGCGTCGTAATCGATTTCGTGGGTCAACCAGCAAAACCCGACTATTTCCGCCTTGGCTGTTTCGCACGCCTCGGTCAGAGTGGCGACCAGGCGACGTTCGATGTGTGCCTGATCGCGTTTGCTTAAAGACATCGGGTGGATCCTTGGGTGGCGGTCAACGGAAAAGGCCCATCATACGTGACCTCACTCGCCTTTTCGGCTCGTTCCGTAAACAAGACACGGAACGAATGCGAAGTTGATTTTCCCCTCAGACCTGCCGCCATCGTCCTACTTGCTTGTCTTTCGCATGTGTATCAGCGCGACACGGCGCCCATCCTGCGACACCCGCTCCTCAACCCCAAACGGCACAAACCCGAGCTGCGGATACAAAAGCAGCCCCGCCGTGTTCTCGTTGAAACACGAAAGCTGCACCTCGCTTGCCCGATGACGTTCAAACGCCAGCCCCACCATCGTTTCCACCAAAAACCGCGCGACACCTTTCCCCCGAGCCTTGGGCGAAACGATCACATTGCCGATTGAGCAAACGCCATCGCGCTCAAACGAATAAAAGTTAGCAAAACCGACAACAGCATTATCCCCTTCAACCACCGTTGAGTCCGAGCGTTGAGCTATCGATGCAAGCAGCTGAGCCTCCGTCAGCGGGTACTGTGCCTTCGGGAACATGAAAAAAAGCTCTTGGGGCGTTTGAGGAAAGTCGCAAATCGTCAACACGTCTTCAGCACTGACGGGGCGGTGGGTTAGCAGCATTGGTTTGGTTCCATCCAAAGGTCGATGCGACAGATTACGTTTTGCCGGCGCTGGATAAAAGAAACGCGTAACAGCGACTCCATCTCGACGGCTCAGATAAAAGACTATCCCTATCACCTCCCAATACTCCCCCTATTAGCTGACTGCTTTATAGGCGTCTACCCTTACTGGAGCGCTGGCATCAGCCGGCCGGTTGAGACCTGAGAAGAGATACGAATGAGTCAGGAAACGTACTAGGCTTGCCGTGGGCCACCGTGCTGGCAACTCGATTGCCGCTATCCGGATTTCCCGTGTGACCACGACGATCAATTGATCGCACGGCCGCAGCCTATGTCATTGATTCCGCTCGTCGCTATTGCGTGCCCACCCCGGGCCGGATAGCCGGATGAACACGACCAAAGGTAGCGCACACATGGCAAATGAATCGAAATGCCCGTTCAATCACGCCGCCGCTGGCGGTGGCACGACGAACCGCGATTGGTGGCCGAACCAACTGAATCTGAAGATCCTGCACCAGAACTCGCGGCTGTCCGACCCCACGGACGAGGGTTACGACTACGCCGAAGCGTTCAAAAAACTGGATTTTGCGGCGGTCAAGCAAGACCTGCATGCACTGATGACTGATTCACAAGACTGGTGGCCTGCGGACTTCGGTCACTATGGGCCACTGTTTATTCGCATGGCCTGGCACGCCGCCGGCACGTACCGCGTCGGTGACGGTCGTGGGGGTGCCGGCTCCGGTCAGCAGCGCTTCGCCCCGCTCAACAGTTGGCCGGACAACGTCAGCCTCGACAAGGCGCGCCGGCTGCTTTGGCCGATCAAGCAAAAGTACGGTCGCAACATCTCCTGGGCTGACCTGATCGTCCTCACCGGCAACGTCGCACTGGAGTCGATGGGCTTCAAGACCTTTGGCTTTTCCGGCGGCCGGCCAGACGTCTGGGAACCGGATGAGGCCGTCTACTGGGGCTCCGAAAACAAGTGGCTGGCAGGTGACACCCGCTACGAAAAAGACAAAAAAGAGCCCATGCAAGAGCCCGGCGAAGGCCCTCTCGTCGCTGAGCCGGGGAAAAATGAGGACAGCCGCACCGAGGGCGAACGCAACCTGGAGAACCCGCTCGCCGCCGTGCAAATGGGCCTGATCTACGTCAACCCCGAAGGCCCGGAAGGCAACCCGGACCCGGTCGCTGCGGCGATAGATATCCGCGAAACCTTCGGGCGCATGGCAATGAATGATGAAGAAACCGTGGCGCTGATCGCTGGCGGCCACGCTTTCGGCAAAACCCACGGCGCCGGCCCTGCCGACAACGTCGGTGCCGAGCCCGAAGCCGCTGGTCTCGAACAACAGGGCCTGGGCTGGAAGAGCACTTTCGGCAGCGGCAAAGGCGGCGACACCATCACCAGCGGCCTGGAAGTGACCTGGACCACCACGCCGACCAAATGGAGCAACAACTACCTGGAAAACCTGTTCGGCTTCGAGTGGGAACTGACCAAGAGCCCGGCGGGCGCCAACCAGTGGACGGCGAAAGGCGGTGCCGGCGCGGGCATCATTCCGGATGCTCACGACCCGTCCAAGCGGCGTAATCCGACCATGCTGACCACGGACCTGTCGCTGCGATTCGACCCGATCTATGAACCGATTTCGCGGCGCTTCCTCGCCAATCCGGATCAGTTGGCCGACGCCTTCGCCCGCGCCTGGTTCAAACTGATCCACCGCGACATGGGCCCCCTCACCCGCTACCTCGGCCCGGAAATGCCCAACGAAGTACTCCTGTGGCAAGACCCGATCCCGCCGGTCGACCATGCCTTGGTCAACGACAGCGACATCGCCGCACTCAAGGGCAAGCTCCTGGCCAGCGGCCTGACCGTCTCGCAACTGGTGTCGACCGCCTGGGCAGCGGCCTCCACCTTCCGCGGCTCCGACAAACGCGGCGGCGCCAACGGCGGACGCCTGCGCCTGGCCCCGCAGAAATCCTGGCAGGCCAACCAGCCTGAGCAACTGGCGAGCGTGTTGGCGAAACTCGAAAGCATCCAGAACGAGTTCAACAGCGCGCAAACCGGCGGCAAGAAAATCTCCCTGGCCGACCTGATCGTGCTGGCCGGTTGTGCCGGCGTCGAACAAGCGGCAAAAAATGCCGGCCATACCATCACGGTGCCTTTCACACCGGGACGCATGGACGCCTCGCAAGAGCAAACGGACGTTGAATCCTTCGGCTACCTCGAACCCGCCGCCGATGGCTTCCGCAACTACCTCAAAACCCGCTACAGCGTACCGGCCGAGGCCCTGCTGATCGACAAGGCCCAACTGCTGACCCTCACCGCGCCGGAAATGACCGTGCTCATTGGTGGCCTGCGCGTGCTGAACACCAACGTCGGCCAAACCCAACACGGCGTGTTCACAAAACAACCGGGAGCGTTGACCAACGACTTCTTCAAAAACCTGCTCGACATGGGCGTGGAATGGAAACCGGTCTCTGAGGCCAATGAAGAGTTCGAGGGGCGCGACCGCAAAACCGGCGATCTCAAATGGACGGGGACGCGTGTTGATCTGGTGTTTGGCTCGAATGCACAGCTGAGGGCGTTGGCTGAGGTTTATGCCAGCAACGACGCAAAGGAGAAGTTTGTGAAAGACTTCGTGGCAGCCTGGGTCAAGGTGATGAATCTGGATCGGTTTGATCTGAGGTGATGCTGGCGCTCAATCCAGCGTGAAAAAAGCCCACTGACCGTTACTGGTTCAGTGGGCTTTTCAAGTCTGGGTACACGACGGCTGTCACGCCATCAACGTCGCCCTGGCTCAAGCCAAAGTGGAACCGAATCACTAGCGATATAGGTATTTCCCAACTAGGGTTCTCAGTAGCGCATCACCGACGTGGCGAACCGAAGGAGCCAGATCAATTGATGAGGTCTTTTTGTGTCGCGGTCGCATTCGTAGCGCCCATCGTGTTGTCCACCACGGTCGCGGCTGAAGTACTTGCGCATAAGACAGCGCTCGCTTTTGTTGCTCAAACCCATGTGGGTGACAGCCTGCCAACACTGGCACTGTTGGCGGCAAAGAAAACCCAAACCTTTGCGATGCTCATTGAAAAGTTAGGAAGTGAAAAAGCACACAGTGCCGTATCGAGCGAAATTGACGCGCTACTTCCGCAGTACCAGCCGAAATGGAATCAAAATCTTGCTGCGGCTTATGAGAAGTCTTTTACTGAAGAAGAGCTGCTATCACTCACGTCTGAAGGCCAGGCATCCAAATACGCTGGCAAAGTGCTGGAACGGCGAACTGACATCGGCAGAGACATGCAGTCCAGCTCTACCCCGATACTGATTGCCCTTGTATCCGAGGCACTTAAAGCGGCCTATTCCAAGCATATTCGTTGAGGCGGTCTTGGCCCCCCTGCCATCAGCTTGTCCGAAGAAAAGCAACGCCTCCCAGTGTGGAGGCGTTGTGCTTTTTGCTGATCGCAGGACGAGACTAAACGGGAGAAATCGTAGCCAGCGCGCCAATCAAAATGGTCAACACCAGAAATCCACCCAGGAAAATTGCCATCTTGCCCATGGGGCCTCCTACGCTATGAGTTTGCGGTGCAGCGGTTACCGCCACTGCTGACCGTGCCGTCATTGTGAGCCGCGGGCTGATCCCATTACAGATGCAGATAGTCGAGAAAAATACGGATCAGATCCGACGCATCAATCCACAATGAACAACTTCGCACCGCTGGTGGTAAACGAGCGGTGCCCCTCGGCATCGTTGCCCACCTGATAGCTCATTCCGACAGTCAGTATGAACTGGCGGCCATCTTCCAGTTCTGTGTGTAGCTCGCCTTCCAGGCACAACAGGATATGACCTCTCCAGCACCAGTGATCGGCCAGATATCCGGGGCTGTATTCAACCATCCGCACACGCGTTGAACCAAACTGGCAGGTCCGCCAATAGGCCATGCCCGTCTGGCCGGCATGTTCGACCGGTTCAATCTTCGACCAATCGGTAGTCCCAAAGGGGATGGCGGTAAGGTCCATTATTGCCTCATCAACTTGAAGTGAATACGGACCCTATCAACCGGGCCACGCTGCCGATAGACACAGATAGCCCACATTTACGGAATACAGGCTTGAGAGCAAAAACTAGTTGCCCCGCCCGCCACCAAACGACCACTCATCTGCCGCGGTCGTGGTAATCACCACCATCACGTCCTCAGAATCGATGCCCGGCGCTCGGCCCAGTTTCTCGACCAGGTTGCGATAAAAACGCTGTTTCGTCTCGATGTCTCGAGGGCGACCGGCAGTAATCGCGATCAGCACAAAGTCATCACTACGAGGACCGCCCAGGTAGTCGGGATCAAAGATCAGCTCGCCCGTTTCATGTTGGTGAATGACCTGGAATCGATCAGCCATCGGCACTTCGAAGCTTTCTACCAAGGCGTCGTGCAGCCCTTGTGAGAGGGCCTGTAAATACTCGGCAGACTTTCCCCGGTGCAGTGAAATACGTGCAAATGGCATTAAGACCTACTCCTGAAAATCCAACTGACAGGGGAAAACTATCAAGTCGCGATCATTCCGAATATCAGATTTAATAGCGGCCTTAGTCCCGAATTAATGGATGATTCGATGCGCCGTCCGACCTTCGATCTTGATGTGCTTCGCACTTTTGTGACTGGCGTGGAGTTCAACAGCTTTGCCAAAGCGGCGGATCGACTCAATCGCTCGACATCTGCCGTGAGCGCGCAACTCAAGAAACTCGAGGAACAGGTAGGCTCGCCTGTGCTGGCCAAATCCGGTCGAGGGCTGGTGTTGACGCCGGTGGGTGAAACCCTGCTCAGCCACGCCCGCCGACTGCTTGAACTGAACGACAGCATTTTCCAGACCCTGCACGAAAGCCAGACCGCCGCCACGGTACGCCTGGGGCTTCAGGAAGACTTTGGCGAACACTTTCTCAGCGACATTCTGCGACGCTACGTCAAGATGTACCCGATGGTGAGCCTCGAAGTCAGGATCGCGCGCAATGCCGAACTGCTTGCATTGATCGACAGCGGCGGCCTGGACCTGGCCCTGTCTTGGGACACAGGGCACAAGTCCCCCTACGCCACGCACCTGGGTGAAACGCAGATGCACTGGATCGGGCCTCGTGACTCGCCCCCCATCAACCGCTCTGTCGATTCCCCCCTGCCATTGATCATGTTCGACGCCCCTTGCGTGTTGCGCAGCGCGGCCACCCAGGCACTGGATGAGGCGCGGATTCCCTGGCGAATCGCGCTGACCAGCCCCAGCGTTGGTGGAATCTGGGCGGCCGTTGCGGCCGGTTTGGGCCTCACGTTGCGAACCCGCATTGGTCTGCCAGGGCATCTCGCCGTGATTGCCGGTCTACCCCCGCTGCCGACCCTCGGCTATGTGCTTTATCGAGGGGCAGAACACTTGGCGCCTGCCCCCCGACAATTGGCTGCGTTGATACAAACGAGTCTGCAAGAGCAGGCGCTCAGTATGACTAGAGACTCCCCCGCTTGATGCTGCCTAAAGCAGGTCGCTCAAAGTGTCGTACTTGTAGTACTGGCTGTAATTCAGAACATCTCGAGGTGTCACCTTTTCCGGAAAAGGGCTGTACATCGGGTCATCGATCCGATGGAACTTGAGCGTATCGGGAGCCGCTGCGTCAGGTACGTAAGCGGCGGCGGGATGCTTCGCTTGCCATGCCGCCCAGAGCCGGTCGACATTGCAATGATGCAGAAAAAACACCGGGTCGTTTGGCGAAGACGACAACCCCATGTCACCGCCGACCCACACATGGACGTTGTTGTGAATGCGTTCTTTGCCAGTCCATCCCTCGATGTAGTTGCGCGCACCACCGGTGGATTGCGCCGCGTCGTAGGGCACTTTGTCATACAGGGTATTTTCCTGGATGACCTTGCGTACATTGGCTCGGCTGGGCAGCGCCCCACCTCCCCCCAGATAACGCACCAGGGGGCGGTTTACCCGGCCCAGTTCCATGGTGCGGCCATCACCCATCAGTCGTACCCGCCACTTCCCGTCCACGAACTGTCCAAGGTACTGATTCGACCAGATGACTGATGTCCTGGGGTCCTGAAGTTCCGCGTCAGTGTTCCAGTCCCAATATGGAATTCGAAAATGTGGGTCATTTACCGCTTTGCGAAGCAACGATTCCAGCCGCACTAGAAAGTAGCGATGCCACGGTAAAAATGATGGGCCTCCATGCGCAGCATTCCTGGCCATCTGCCCCGCAGGCGTTGAAATCATCATGGCCCGGTGGTGCCAGGCCACCAAGGAGTCATAAATCGAGAGATTGGCCTGCCCAGGCCAGGGATTCAGCGCAGGATCCTTGAGCAGCTTCACCCCTTCGACGTATTTCTGAAGCGCCGCGAGATCTTTGACAGCATTAGACCTGATCATGATGTGCTCCGTGATCATGGTGAACGGGATGGTCGGAGTGCTCTCCCCCGTCGCCATTGCCCTTGGCGAAAGACTCGGGATAGGCATCGATCACCGCTGTCATCAAATCGAGAGCCGATCCGTAAGAAACGAATGGAGTGGCATGCGTATGGACCTGTCCAGCATCGTCCACAAACAGATGCGCCTGGACCGGGGCCCCATCCACCTCCACCTGGTAGGTGGTCACGATCCGGACAACGTGCCCTTTGTGATTAATCTCGCGAACCGTCCTGGCCTCATGGCCTGCATGCGGGTCCACGTACTCGGGAAACTGCTCCTTGATCCACGCAGGGTGCATTTTGTCAGGATCAGTGATGGATATCTCGGCGAGAGCAGCTATGTCGGGCGGGCTCAACAGCACGTTGGCTTCGGTAGCTGAGGGTTCAGGGCTGGAGACATTTTTCCTTGTCATGATTCCTCCTGGAGTGTGCCCCCGGACGATTGCCCGGACTGGCTGGAGAAAGTGTAGTTGGTGATGGGTAGAGATGCTGTTGAAGCCAGAATAATGGGACCGGATGCATCTCTCCTGGGGGGCGGACATTCAGTTTGAACACGGCTGCCAGTCCTCTGATCCCTTGCCAGGAAAGAATGATCAGAAAGACCAGTGGTGAGCCTTGACTTCATGGCTCCCAGTTATATGCCTGAACTGGTTGAGCACAGGCAGTTGGTGACCGTAGATACCGTCTTGAACTTCACCTACTCCTGCGGATCAATCTGACCCAACAGGATATTGACGTCAAAAAACAGAAGTCGCGCGATTACAGCTCAGGGGTTGGGCGTGAAATATAGGCCTATGATTTATATAGACTTTTAAAAAAGTCGGAATTGGTAGCGCAGAGTTATCTAGAGGCTTCTATTATTTCGTTATCGCCGAATTCGGCCCAATCATTGTTATGCGTCAACGACAACGCAAGCCCTTAATCAATAATTATGGGAGGGTAACATGTCGACAAAAAAAATAACTGCCTTACTCGTGCTGGCTTTTAGCTTTTTCGGAGTGACGAGTTGTGCCAACATAAGAAATTACTCAGAAGTCTCAAGCGAAAGAAACAAGAGCATTGTTCCAGACATTGACTATTATGACCTTGCATACAATGTAGATGTTATTGTGCTTCCTGCAGAAATAAAAACCAAAGAAAATGCAGATACAGACAACAACTTTCCAGGTGAATTACAAATTTCAAACTGGGGAAACTCCATCAAGAATGCGACCCAGAAAGAAATTCATAACAGTGATCGCTTTATCGAATTTGGACATTACAGCGGCCGCATTGAAATAAGTACAGAAATATCTTCAGTATCTATAAGCAACGCCCGAGGCGGGACTCGATCGAAATGCAATGTTGTTTACACATATAAAGATTTAGCGGCAGGAAAAACACTCTCCAGGCATGACAGTGCCATTGAATTAATAGCGCCCCCCTCTGCCATACCAAAAACCAGCAATAGCTTTTCTTACAGCCTTGATCAACTGACATATGCTATTGCTCGCGAGGCGATTTCTGGCCTCATTCGATTGTCGCCTGTTGCCGACATCCAGCTAACGCAGAAGCAAGTGAAATTTTATAATTCAAATATCAAAAGAAAACCCAACCAAATTATTAGCTACGTGCCGATTGACAGTCTTATCCACAAGAACAAAAAAGAACTGAACTCTGCTTTTTCAATGGCCAAGAAAACGCAAAAAAATAGCAATAAGTCGACGAAAAAAAACAAGCCAACAGTTAAATTAGACACCGTCTCCGCTCCCGCCGCCCACCCTCTGAAATCTAATAAAGCTAGTGATACACCCACCGCAAACACCGTGACATCGAGTGACAACACTGTCAGTCAGAACTCAAGCCAGGCTGCGACTAAAAACAAGAAAGACGATAGTAATTCAAACGAAATAGCTAGTTCATCGGAGCGCTTGAAGGATGGGGCCATTAAAAACAATGAGCCCAATGATGACAGCAGTGGATATATAGCCACCCCGGAAAACCATCAACCTCAAATCGATGTATCGGCAGAGCAAGAAAGAGCATTGGATGAATGTTTGAAGAAGGAAAAAGAAAAGTTACAGGGAGCGACTGACAATGCCACATCACGTACCGGATATACAACCGTGTCGGGACTCTATCAACCTCAAAACAAGATATTAGCAGTGCAAGAAAGAGCAATGGATGAATGTTTGAAGAAGGCAAAGGCAAAGTTACGGTGAGCGACTGGCAATGCTGCTTCACGTACCGGATATACAGTCGCGTCGGGACGCCCACCAACCTAAGAGCATTCAAACAGACTCCACAGCACCAAAGAACATATGGATTCAAGAACGACGAGGGACACAATGAGCAATTCATTCTTGGCTTCCATAATACAATGGACAAGTGCAACTCTTCTGATACTGATTATTCTTCGATGGTTCATGAAAGAGCAGATAAAGGAACGGACGACTGAGGAATCAGGACTATTGAGACTACCGAGAGGCGTCCTTATTGTTGGCCTTACTTGCCTCCTGGGATTCTCCGCCTTGGCAATTATCTCAAATATCATCAGCAATAAAACGACTACTGCGTGGACAACGGCTGGCTTTCTCAGTTTTGCGCTACTGGGACTCTATCTAGTTGCCGTTTATTTTCTCGAACGACACGAAGTCTCGGAGCACGGCCTTACATTCGGCCGAGTGTTCCGAAAGCACGGATATTTAAGTTGGGTCGAGGTTTGTAGTGTTCGATACTCTAGGAAGATGAATTACTTTCGGCTGGAAACGCATATGGGCAGTGTCGCGCGGATCTCGATCCTCTTCATGGGACTTCCCGAATTTGCAAAGCTGGTCCTCGTTAACGTCCCCCTTGAAATGATAGAACCTGGAACCTTGCCGGTTTTGGAAGCAATCGCAAACCGCAGCCCTGTTCAGTAAGGGAGGCGAAGATTTTTGGATTCAGAAAAGCAGGCGTATTACGCAAGGTTTGAGGCTACGGATAAATGGATAAAAAGCCTGGAATTGATGCATGACGATGAGTGAAACCGCTCTCCTCAGGTCTGCTTCACAGCCCAACGGGGGCAAGCCCCCTCGCCACAAAAAACGCGCCAAACTCAGGTATTGCGCTACCTGCCAGAGCTGAATCCCAGACACAAAAAAGCCCACTGACCGTCACCGGTCCAGTGGGCTTTTGACAGGACCTCTAGTTACAGAGCCATATCCGTCGCAGCATTCTCTTTCACAGCCTTAGGCTTCTCAGCCGGAGCAGCAGGAGCCGCTGCCTGACCAATCACCGGCGGCGGAGTCAGCTCCAGCACCTTGGCGGTGTAAGCCCACTCTTGAGCCACTTTCTCAGGGCTGTTGTTCAGCTGAGTGCCGTAGCTAGGCACGATCTGGTGCAGTTTTTCCTGCCAGGCTGGGGTGGCAACCTTGTCCTTGAACACTTTCTGCAGCACGGTCAGCAGATCGGCGATGGTGCCGTCAGCGGAAGCAACGATTTCGGTACCCAACTTCAGCACGCCACCCGCGGCTTCATCACGCTTGATGATTTGCACGCGTTGACCGGCTTGCCACAGACTGCCCTTCCCTACGGCAGGATGAAGGAATTCCGATTTTTCCATTGACCTCTGAGAGGTCTCTTCAGCAAACAGGGCCTTCTGCTAGGCTAGCCGTCAGGATTAAAGGGCCACAGGGAGAAGGCAGGGTGCCTCACATTCGACACGTTATGGAAAAACCACCCAGAAATATTTGGAGACGCAGCTCCGTGCAGAACCAACGGCGCCAAAAACTTCAGTGATCAGTGTGCTATCAACCTCGGAGTGGCACTACGCCGGGCAGGTGCTGATCTCGGCAAGCTCAAGGATGTCCGCCACTGTTGGCAGCACCCCAAGAGCGAAGGGCGTGTATTGGCAGCAGAAGAAATAGCGCAAGCGTTAAGCCAAGCCAAAATACCCGGGCTGCACGCCATCAAAAAGATAAAGCCAAAGGACTTCGAAGATGATCTTGAAGGGCAACAAGGCATCATTTTCTTCAAGGATTTCTGGCGCCGAGGAAACGAGACCTTCGGCAATCGCAGCGGCGATCATATTGATCTATGGAACGGACGTAGACTCACGGACTGGCTGAGCTACCCTCGTATTCAGTTGGGGTTTTCCATTGAGGGCAGCTTCTCCGACTACCACGAGTCGAAGGAAATATGGTTTGGGAAGGTCATATGAAAACTGTTAAAGGGGCGTTGTTCGTCATTCTTATTGTTGCCCTGGCCATTGGAGCGTTTAACTTGATATTCGTGGCAGTGTCTGGCTACTTTGGGCCGTTCTACGAGAGTGAGGCAGACCAAAGTCGAAACTTTGCGATTTGGCTTTTGGGTAATGCGGGGGTTGGGTTGCTTTCGGTTTTCATGGGTGTCGTTTTGTATCGGCGATATCTGCGACACGCGAACACCACGAACACGTAGGAGCTACCGAAGGCTGCGATCTTTTGATCTTTCGCCCACAAAAAAGCCCACTGACCGTCACCGGTTCAGTGGGCTTTTGACAGGGCTTCTAGTTACAGAGCCATATCCGTCGCAGCATTGGCCTTCGGCGCCTTAGCCGGAGCAGCCGGAGCAGCAGCCGGAGCCGCCACCTGACCAATCACCGGCGGCGGAGTCAGCTCCAACACCTTGGCGGTGTAAGCCCACTCTTGAGCCACTTTCTCAGGGCTGTTGTTCAGCTGAGTGCCGTAGCTAGGCACGATCTGGTGCAGTTTTTCCTGCCAGGCTGGGGTGGCAACCTTGTCCTTGAACACTTTCTGCAGCACGGTCAGCATGATCGGTGCGGCAGTCGACGCGCCTGGCGATGCGCCCAGCAGGCCGGCGATGGTGCCGTCTTGCGAAGCAACGATTTCGGTACCCAGCTTCAGCACGCCACCGGCGGCTTCATCACGCTTGATGATTTGCACGCGCTGGCCGGCTTGCCACAGGCGCCAGTCTTCGGCTTTGGCATTCGGGAAGTATTCTTTCAGGGCATTCATGCGGTCTTCGTCAGACAGCATCAGTTGGCCTGCCAGATACTCGACCAGTGGGTATTCCTTGATGCCGACGCGGGTCATTGGCCACACGTTGTGCGTGGTGGTGGTGCTCAGCAGGTCCAGGTACGAGCCTTCTTTGAGGAACTTGGTGCTGAAGGTCGCGAATGGGCCAAACAGGATGACGCGCTTGCCGTCCAGGACACGGGTGTCCAGGTGCGGAACCGACATTGGCGGTGCGCCAACGGAGGCTTTGCCGTAGGCCTTGGCCAGGTGTTGTTCGGCGATGGTCGGGTTATCGGTGACCAGGAACGAGCCGCCAACCGGGAAGCCTGCGTATTCCTGGGCTTCAGGAATGCCGGACTTCTGCAGCAGGTGCAGTGCACCGCCGCCCGCGCCGATGAACACGAACTTGGCGTCGGTTTCGGTTTTGGTGCCGTCTTTCAGGTTTTTGTAGCTGACGCGCCAGCTGCCGTCTGCGTTCTTGGTGATGTCTTGCACTTCGCTAGACAGCTTCAAGTCGAACTTCGGCGTGGTTTGCAGGTGCGCGACGAACTGGCGGGTGATCTCGCCAAAGTTCATGTCGTTACCGAGCGGGCTCCAGGTGGCCGCGACTTTCTGGTTCGGGTCACGCCCTTCCATCATCAGCGGAACCCATTTCTTGATCACTGCCGGGTCTTCGGAGTACTGCATGCCGGCGAACAGCGGGCTTGCTTGCAGGGCTTCGTAGCGCTTCTTCAGGAACTTGATGTTGTCATCGCCCCACACAAAGCTCATGTGCGGAGTGGAGTTGATGAACGAACGCGGGTTCTTCAGCACGCCTTGCTGAACTTGCCAGGCCCAGAACTGACGGGAGATCTGGAAGGCTTCGTTGATTTCAACGGCTTTCGTGATCTGAACTTTGCCATTCTCGTCTTCCGGGGTGTAGTTCAGCTCGGCCAGGGCGGAGTGACCGGTACCGGCGTTGTTCCAGCCGTTGGAGCTTTCCAGGGCGACGCCATCGAGGCGCTCGACCATTTCCATCGACAAGTCGGGTTCCAGCTCATTGAGCCACACACCCAACGTTGCACTCATGATGCCGCCGCCAATGAGCAGCACATCGACTTTCTTTGCCTCCGCGTAAGCGGACGTGATCCCCATCGACAAAGCCAGCCCCAGCAGGGCTGTGTTCAGTTTCTTAAACATTTGTAGCACCTATGATAAACGCCATCCGCCTCCAACCTTCATTCATGAGCAACCCAGGTTCACGGGTACGCAGGCAGCGTGCCGCGGGTTTCTGCATTCAGAAAGATTTGAAGGTGGGCACACAAGGCCGACGTGTCTCCATCGACCTCAGTTATATGTCCCTCGTGCACTGACTTCTTATCATTATTGGCTCAGCTACTTGAGCGACATTGATTCTGTCGCACGTCTGTGGACGTACGAACCGAATAAGTCAAACCAAGTTAATGCGACAGAATATCACGCCTCGGCCAGCCTGCGCGCCGAAAGGACTCGACAGTCTAGACGGGACGAGGCCCGCGCTCGGCGTTTTTGCTCAAACGATCCAGCACAAACGCCTTGGCGTTGCGCGTCATTTGGTCGAGATGCCGGTCGCGCTGCTTTTCTGCATCGATCATTGCCCGCTTGCCGTGTTTTTGCAGCAGATACGTATGTATCTGCCGCACCTCCAAAGAACTGTAGATCGAGGTGACATCCAACAGGCCCATCAGGCCTTCAGTGCCGTGATCCCGGGAGTTCATCAGCACCTGAGTGCCGCGCACGCCCAGCACTTGAAAACCCATCGACTCGAACCACGGCACCTTGGCGACGGTGCACGTCAACTCGGCATGCGGGTAGCGACCGAGCATGTCTTGCAGCATCGCCCGCGCAACACCCTGTCGCCGTTGACTGGCCTGCACCGCCATGTACGCCACGCCGCAGGCCTCGGGATCGTCCTTGACCGGCAGGTACAGCAAAAACCCGATGACCTTCTCGGGATCTTCGTCATCCATGGCGACGATCAATTCGACCGCAATGCCTTTGGCGCCGCCGAGCGCTTCCAGGTAGAGATGAACCTCATAGCCCACCGCGTATTGATAGACGTTGTACAACGGGTTGCTCGGCGCGATGCCTACCATGCTGATGTCGGTCAGGTTGTCGACGACCATCTGCAGAATCTGGCTGTTGATGGGCTCCGGGCATGGAGTGGCAAAGTGGGTGAGCTGGGGCATTGCGTTTCTGACTCCGGATCAAGGCTTACTGAACATCAGCCCGGCCATTGTCACAGATCGAGCCCCTCGCAGGAAAATCAACGCTGCGGCGCGACGATGCGGAAGCGGATGTCGATGTCGTTGGAGACCACCGTATCGGCCCACTCCCCCTCCCCGATCTTGAAGTCACTGCGTTTGAGAATGATGTTGCCATCGAAAATCCCGATGGCCTGCTCCGGCTTCAACAGCACCTTCACCTGCAACTCGCGCGTCATACCCCTGAGGTTAAGTTTGCCGGTGATCAGATAGCGTTGATTGCCCAGCGCTTTCACCCGGGTCGATTCAAAGGTCGCCACCGGATAGTCCGCCGTGTTGAACCAGGCAGGCTTTTGCAGCTCGGTATTGGCATCGCTGCTGCCGGCGTCGATGCTGGCAAGGTCGATGGTCATCCTGGCGTGGGCCGCGGTGGGGTTTGCCGTGTCGAAATCGAGCGTGGCGTCGAATTTGCCGAAGGTGCCGTACACCCTGGAGCCGAACTGGTTATAGGTGAAGGAGATCTTGCTGGCGGTGGTGTTGACCCGGGTGTATTCAACGGCTTGGGCACAGGGCAAGACGCCGATCGTGAGGATGGCGAGCAATGCGGCTAAACGCGGGAATCGAAGAGACATGGAATTCTCCGGGTGGAATGCCCTTCAGGGATTGAAGTGCAGCACCCGTGTGGCTGCGATAGCTGGACTTAAGCAAATATTCGAGGGTTATTCCAGCCCAGCAGAGCCCCTGCTCCTCAAAAGCCCGGCCCCACGGGTCTTTGGACTCGCCGGAAAGCCCGATGTGCCTAAAGTTGTGCTCTTGGCCGCCGACTCCCTTTTACTAACTCCTCTTACGAAGGACCGTAAAGTAGTGAACCTACAGCGTGAAATTGACGAGGTTTTCGAAAGAAAAGCCTTCGAACGGCCACTGTTCTATTCCTACCCGGGAGGTTTGCGATTCAGCCTTTCCGAAAAGGGAACTGCCATTGAACAGTTTCTCCTGGCGCTTCAAAAAGCACGGTGCATTTGCGGGGACATATTCTCCGAGGAAGGATCGCTCGTTGTCTGTCTTCGTGTTCGTTCCGGAGCAAATCCATTTGCACACCGACCTGTTCTAGCGGAGCTTCGGGCGGCCGGTATCAAGATCCCCTCGAATCATTCCCGATGGCTTAACCCCATTCATCCGGACAATTGGTTTAATGAACATGAAGAAGAGCATTGGGCAAATGTCGCCTTTCATGCCCCATTGTCGCTACTTCAGAACTTTCTATGGTGTGCATTGGCGAAGGACATTGGAGACATTCGGCCCCGCCCGTTTTGTGACATCTACTTTTTCAACCTGAACCTGCAGGTTATGGCATTTCCCTACGATGATCGCGGCATGGATGTCGTCGGACCGAACAGGACTGCCCTGGCGCAGCTGTATCAGAAACATCAGCGTTTTTTACTAACCCATGATCGACCAGTGATGGATGAGGTATTCGGAGTCCAGGAACCCCATTGTAGATAACGCTGACAACGACGCCTGGACTCCAAAAAATTTGGGCTCGATGGGGCGTGAAACAACCCGAACTGCTCTTCGATAAAGGAAAGTGCAATGCCACCGCTGATATGGGACCCGTTTGACCTTTTCAACGTACTTGGGGTTGCTCCTTCTGAAGGAGAGTCCGGGATCTCGCACCAGTACATCGTCGAACAGGGCGCTGTCAGACTGCAATTGACCATTTGGCAATTTGATTGCGATGTTGAAGTCCAGCTGTGGGCGGCTCCGCTACCAAACCCAATAGTGCGGTACTCAATGCTCGATTGCCCGGGTATACGCGTCGTTAACGATAAACGTGGTCGTTTTTTAGAGTTCGCTGCGTCTAATACCTTCTCGGGTCGCTACGACGGCTATTCAGTCATTCCTTATGGTTTAAGACTCTGGATTGATCCGCAAATTTTTCTTGAGCCATTCACCTACTCGTGATTGGTGCTCCCACGTCTTTACCCAGCCTGCCATTACTGGATAATGGCCCCCTGCCACAACCAGGCTCTGACCTTGATTTCTCAAGGTTTTATATTGCTACAGCCTGACAGTCACCTTCAAGGACGGACGATCGGCTACGGAACAAGGAATCAGCACCGTGATATCCCAGCAAGACTCAGCAATACCGCTTACCCGCACTCAGAAATTCACCTCGTTGATCACCCGCGGCATGGCAGGCCTCAGCGTCGTGCTGGGCGCCATGTGGGCGTTAATCACCTATGCCGTGCCGGACCCGAGCGTGTTCGGTTTCAGCTTCATCAGCTGGAAAAACGTGGTCCTGCTGGTGAGTGCATTTATATTTCTGGGAGCCGTTTCAATCGGCTGGCAGATTCGTAATTTCACGCCGATGCTCCGCGGCGCGTTGCAGTTTTTCATGATCGCCGGCTTGTCTTTCGGCTTCTTCATCCTAGGCACCGAATACGCCAAGCCCTCTTTCGAGTTCGCCAAACTGCAAGCCAAAATAGTCGAAAACGAAGGCAACAACCTGCTCGGCAAACGCATGGAAGTGCTGGATAACATTCGCATCGAACTGGAGGGTTGCGAGAACATCGGCCGTCTGCCCACCTGCACTTTTGAACTGACCAATCTGAACGTAGACCGCAGCTTTCGCTTCGACGACGGCACCCGGCTATTCGACGAGTCTGGCGGTCCACTGAAGTTCGAGTCGATCCGGGTGGGCCAGGTCGAGGACAACGCCTGGCTGCGCTTTCAGCTGATTCGCAACGTACCTACACGCGTTACGCTGATCTTCCAGCAGAGCAACAGCAAACTCAGCAAAACACCAGCGATCAAGTTGGTGTTTCGAGATGGGAATGATGAGACGCTTACCGTCAAATTCAGTGAGATTGTAATGCGCTAGTTGTTGGAATAAAGGCTCTCTACCGACCACTACGGCGTAGGCACATACTCTTCGGTAATAACGAGACTATGTATAAGCCCCAACCACCCACTTCACTTTCTCCAGCGCCTCCCTGAGCGCCCCCATCTCCACGGAGCCCAGCGCCAGGCGAAACGCATGTGGAACGTTGGCCGATGTGGCAAACGGTTCGGCGGTTGAAACCGAGACGTTTTCCCGCATCAACGCCATGGCGATCTGGTCGGCCCGTGCGTCTTCCGACAATGGCAGCCAAAGAAAATACGACGATGGATGGCGAATACAGCGCAGCCCCGCCAGTACCTCGCCGGCCACGATTTGCCTGGCCTGCGCGTCCCGGCGCTTTTCGGCTTCCAGTTGCATGACGGTGCCGTCGTCAAGCCAGGTGGTGGCAATCGCCGTCATCACACCCGGGGTATTCCAGGTGGTCGCTTTGATTGTGCGCTCCAGCGCGGGCACGTTCTGCAGGGGGGCGGCGACGAAGCCGACGCGCAGTCCGGTGGCCACGCTTTTGGAGAGCCCTGACACGTAAATCGTCCTCTCGGGGGCGAGTACCGCCAGCGGCGCGGGTGGATTTTCGGCGAGGAAGGCGTAAGCGGCGTCTTCTATGATCAGCAGCCCATGCTGGCGCGCAATCGTCACCAGGTGTTCCCGTTGCTCGGCACTCATCACCCAGCCCAGCGGATTGTGCAGGGTCGGCATCGTGTACACGGCCCGCACGCGTCGATGCCGGCACAGGCTTTCCAGCGCTTGCAGATCAGGCCCGTGATCGAGCACCGGAATGGGCACGATTTCAAGGTGCAGCGTGTCGGCCAGGGCCTTGAACCCCGGGTAGGTCAACGCGTCCGCGGCAATCACGTCACCGGGTTGCAACAGCGCCATCATCGTCACCGCCAGCCCTTGCTGGGCGCCGGTGACGATCAGCATTTGCTCAGCCTCGACCGTCAGCCCTCGAACGCGCAGATGGCGCGCCACGGCGGCGCGCTCATGGGGTCGCCCGGCGTGTGGCTGGTAGCGCAGCAACGCTTCCAGATCACCGGCTGAGGCGAGTTGGCGCAGTGCATTACGCAACAGTTCTGCCTGCCCGGGAAGCGCCGGATAGTTGAAGTTCAGGTCGGTCATGCCGGCGGCAACGCTGTGTTGATCGATAGCCTGGTTGGGCGACCACGAGGTTTCCCTGACGAACGTCCCCCGCCCCGTCTCCCCGCTGACCAGGCCCATGGCTTCCAGCTCCGCATAGACCCGGCTTGCCGTCACCAGGGCCAGGCCTTCCGTGGTCGCCAACTGACGGTGAGTCGGCAAGCGTGTGCCCGGCAACAGGCGCCCTGAACGAATATCCGCGGCAAACGTATCCACCAGTGATTTGTAGCGGGAACGAGGCATGAGCAGATGTATCCATGACAATATTTTGATTGTATTGAGTTTCGTCCATACGATGCCTTCCATGCAACCTGAGCATGAAGGGGATCCAGAATGGAACGCACATCGAACCTGCAACAGCACACCACGGAAAGGACCGCGAGCGGATGGCTCAACGGGTTCATCGGCGTGCTCATCTTCAGCGGCTCGCTGCCGGCGACACGGGTGGCCGTTCTACAGTTCGACCCGGTCTTCCTGACGGTTGCCCGGGCCAGTATCGCTGCCATTGTGGCGCTGTGCTTGCTGTTGCTGTTCAAGGAAAAACGCCCGGCCAGGCATCAGTTGCTCTCCCTGGCCATCGTGGCCCTGGGCGTTGTATTAGGGTTTCCGCTGTTGACCGCGCTGGCGCTGCAATATGTAACGTCTGCGCACTCCATCGTCTTCGTTGGCCTGTTGCCGCTCGCCACCGCAGCGTTCGGGGTCTGGCGCGGCGGCGAGCGGCCCCGGCCGGTGTTCTGGTTCTTCTCGGTGCTGGGCAGCCTGCTGGTGGTGGGGTTTGCCGTCTCCCAAGGCCTGACGGCCTCTCCTGCGGGGGACATTCTGATGTTGCTGGCCATCCTGGCGTGCGGGTTGGGCTATGCCGAAGGTGCGAAGCTTTCCAAGACTCTGGGAGGCTGGCAGGTGATTTCCTGGGCGCTGGTGCTGTCGCTGCCCGTCATGGCGCCGCTGACCTGGTTGCTGGCCCCGCCTTCGCTCTCGGCAATTACCCCGCCTGCGTGGTTGAGCCTGGCTTACGTGTCGCTGTTCAGCATGTTGATTGGCTTTGTGTTCTGGTACCGCGGGCTGGCTCAGGGCGGGATTGCCGCCGTCGGCCAGCTTCAGTTGCTGCAGCCGTTTTTTGGCCTGGCACTGGCGGCCACGTTGCTGCACGAGCAGGTCAGCGTTGCCATGCTGGGGGTGACCGTGGCGGTGATTCTTTGCGTGGCCGGGGCACGAAAGTTCTCGAAATAGACGGCTCGCGTGGCGAAACAAATCGGCCAGGAGCTTTTTTTTAGAGGCCCTTTTCTGTAGTGGCCAGAGCACTAAAGAGGCCCCGTCAGCTCCACACTGTCGCGGTACTCCGGCACCGAGACCGACCAGCCCAGCTCCAGGCTGATTCGCCGGCGCAACACATCCGAAGCATTGGGTTCGCCATGTACCACATAGGTGTGTTTCGGCGGCCGCTTGAAGCCGCGCAACCACAGCATGATTTCCTCGCAGTCGGCGTGTGCGGACAGGGTTTCCATCGGCACCACTTCGGCGCGGATCGGCACGTCTTTGCCGTGAATACGTACTGACGGGGCGCCTGCGATGATCTGCGCGCCGCGGGTGCCGCCCGCCTGAAAGCCCGGCACCAGCAGCGTATTGAGCGGGTTGGGCGCCAGCGCCTTGAGGTGGTGCAGCACCCGCCCGCCAGTGGCCATGCCGCTGGCGGCGATGATCACCGCGGGTGTGCGCTGCTGGTCCAGCTCGATGGAGTCTCTGGTTGAGCGCACAAAACGCGTGACACGGCACATGCCTTCGCACTCTTCCAGGGACAACCGGTGTTCACTGCGAAAGCGCTGGTACAAGCGCGTGACGTCGGTGGCCATGGGGCTGTTGAGGTAGATCGGCAGGTCGGGAATCGCGCGTTTTTGTTGCAAGCGATACAGGTGATACATCAGCAATTGCGCGCGACCGACCGCGAACGATGGCACCAGCGTGATGCCGTGGCGCAGCGCGGTACGGGTGATGACCTCGGCCAGTTGATCTTCCGGGGATTCGTCGGGATGCCGACGGTCACCATAGGTCGACTCCACCAGCAGATAATCGGCCTGCTCGATCGTCTCCGGGGCAAACATCAATGGATCGTTCGGCCGCCCCAGATCCCCGGAGAACACCAGGGTCATGCCATCGGCGACGACTTCCACGGTCGCTGCGCCCAGAATATGCCCGGCACCGCGCAACAGAATGCTCATCCCCGGGACAATGTCGACCCGGTGGTGCAACTGCACCGGCCGCAGCAATTTCAATGCCCGCTCGGCGTCTTGCTCGGTGTACAGCGGCAAGGCCGGAGAGTGTTTGGAGAAGCCATGGCGATTGGCGAACTCGGCCTCTTCTTCCTGCAAGCGGCCGCTGTCGCACAGCAGGATTTTCACCAGTTCACAGGTGGCTGGCGTCGCATACACCGGGCCGCGATAACCGTTGCGCACCAACACCGGCAGGTAGCCGCTGTGATCCAGATGAGCGTGGGTCAGCACAATGGCTTCGAGGTCGCGAACCGGCAACTGGAACGGGTCCCAGTTGTGCAAGCGCAGTTGTTTATAGCCCTGGAACAGACCGCAATCGATCAGCACATGCTGGTCGCGATGTTCCAGCAAATACTTGCTACCCGTGACCGTGCCCGCAGCACCGAGAAATGTCATTCGCATGGCCGTTTCCTTGCGCATTCATGGAGCACTATTGATCGCTCCTTTGCGCTTGTGGGCAGTTGATTTTTATCAATTGAGGTCACACTGGTTCATCTTCTCTGTCGAGCCGGGGCAATGGCTTGATGATCGTCAGGCTGCAAGGCGACCGGTTCAATACGCTTTCCGCCGTACTGCCGATGAACATATCGATCCCGCGATGGTAGGTCGTTCCCAGCACCACCATGTCGAAGGCATGTTGTTGCGCGAAATGGGCAATGACCTTGGGAGGGATGCCAGGCAGCAGATGGCGCCGTTGTTTCTCGACTCCGTAGCGTTCGGCAAGCGCTTCAAAGGCCTCCAACTGGGCATCGTTGACGGCGTCTTCCAAGCTGCCATCGAGAGTCGCCGTCGGCACATTCACTTGCGCCTCGCCCAACTCCGACCAGCCGCTGACATTGAGCAGGTGCAAGGTAGCACCGCAAGATTCGGCCAGGCTCGAAGCCAGGTCGAGAATCCGGTCATTGAGCCCTTGGGTCAGTTCCTCCAGATGGGACAAGTCGATGGTCGCCAGTATGCTCAACGGCTTGGGATTTGTGGCATCGATGACCAGGTGCAAGGGCGCTGGACAGTCGCGCAGCAACTGCCAGTCCAGCGGACGATGGAAGGCGCGATCGAGCGCTGATACGCGGTGGGTGTCCTTGATCACCAAGTCTGCATGGAAGTCATTCACGTACTCCAGCAGATGCGCCAGGGTCGGTCTGGCCCACACCACTTCAGTGCTCACTTGCACGCCTTCGCGTCGTTGAAACCGGGCTTGCTGCTCCAGCCATTGACGATGTACCTGCAAGTAACCTTCCCGCGCCTGGGCCATGGCGTCGTGGTCAAACAGGCCGGCCGCCGCCAGCGCCTGGACATAATCGAAAGCGACAATGTGCAGCATCGCACCGGTTGCACAGGCCAGGGCCCGCGCCCGATCGAACGCCGGGGTGCGGACCATTTCGGTCGGGGCAATCAATAGCAAACGTTGAATTTTCACCCTCACCCACCTCATCTGGATAGCTTCAGGTTGTGGCTCAAGTATCGGGGGGCTCTCGCCTTGCGGCTCTGATTTTTATCAACTAATGGCCGGCCAGCGATCGGCTTACTGCGCGACGCTCGAACCCGGCTGCCTGACCGCCAGAATGCTGCCCGGTACCGAGTACAACGCCCGCTCGGTGTTGCTGCCAATCAACCGGTCGATCCCCACGCGATGCACAGTGCCCATCACCACCACATCCGCCAGGTATTGCTCGACAAACTCACTGATGACCGGCACCGGCAGGCCCATGACAAAGTGCCGACGCTCGGGAGGAACACCGTAGCGATCCGCCAGGGTAATAAACGCCCGGTGCAGGGATTCGCGCAGCTCCTCGACGAAGTCCATGCCCCAGCCACCGGCGATCAACGGTGCATCGCCATTGAACGCCGGCGACAAGTCGTAGGCGTACAGCAGGTGCAGTGGTGCGTCGCATTGCAGCGCCAGCGCGTTGGCCGTCTGGATGATGGTGTCGTTCAGGCCACTGATTTGCGTCGCCGGATCGAACGGGTCCACGGCGGCCACGACCCGGTGCGGCAACCCGTAACGGACCTGATTGACCAGGTGCACGGGGATCGAGCATTCGCGCAGCAGATGGCAATCGAGCGGAGTGATGAACACCCGTTTGAGCGCCGGTTCCAGGGTGACATCCTTGATCAGCAGGTCGGGCTTGAGGTCTTCGACTGCCTTCAAAATGTCCAGCAACGGATGGGTGGTGAAGACCGCTTCAACCGTCACGTCCACGCCCTGCCCGCTGAGCCGCTCGACCTCGTCGGCCACCCAACGATGACAGTGGCGCAGATAACGCTGATACCCCGCCTCGTCGATTTTTTCTTCCCATAAATGAACAATCGGTGCCGGATCGACAAAGGCCCGCACATCCAGCGCGGCCCCGCTCGCCTTGGCCAGCGCGATGGCCCGGAGCAAGGCA
Source organism: Pseudomonas sp. GW821-FHT03E01 (assembly GCF_059420765.1). Taxonomy (NCBI): domain Bacteria; kingdom Pseudomonadati; phylum Pseudomonadota; class Gammaproteobacteria; order Pseudomonadales; family Pseudomonadaceae; genus Pseudomonas; species Pseudomonas sp. GW821-FHT03E01. Next base: position 112,417 of record NZ_JBWKUI010000006.1, read on the forward strand.
GGAGACTGATGCAGGGTCCGGTCGGCGATCAGTAACAAACGTTGATATTGCCCCATCTCACACCTCCGCTCGAAACCGGTCCCTTACCCGCCGGCATGGGCCAAGACTGCGCCCGTTGCCCCCTCCCCGAGGTTGATTTACATCAAATACCCGCAAATGAATGCCCTCGTGACGGGTGTCTGATCCAGATCAGATTCAAGGGCTGCCAGTGGCGTAGAAAGGAATCAACCGCGTGATGGGTGAATACGCACCGACCTTTCAAACAAGATGGAGGATCATCCATGCTCACTGTCAAAGACCACAATGATCGGGCCGCGGCGGCCTATGCCGCAGTCACTGGAAAGTACTGGATCGAAGCGCTCAAGGACGGTCGCCATGTGCTGATCCGGCCACTGCTGGAAAAGGACCGCGAACTTGAATACGCCTTCATCAAGCGCCTGTCGCCCGAGTCCCGGCACATGCGTTTTCTCGCGCAGATCAACGAGCCCGGCGCCGCCATGCTCGATCAGTTGATGGACACCGATAACAAACAGCGCATGGCTTACATTGCGCTGGTTCACGAAAACGGCAAATTGATCGAAATCGGCATCAGCCGCTACGCCGCCACGTCGGAACATGAGTGTGAGTGCGCGGTGACAGTCGCCGATGAATGGCAGCATCTGGGCCTCGGCACCGCCTTGATGGAGCATCTGATCAAGGCCGCCCGCAGAAACGGCTTTAATCAGATGTATTCGATCGATGCTGCAAGCAATACCCCCATGCGCGACCTGGCCAAAGCCATGGGTTTCGAGCGGCACAATGACCCCAACGACAGTCGTCAGGTCATCCATCGTCTGTATATGTCATAAAAGCCGATTGCCCCACGACGTACCGGCCAACGGTCCGCCGTGGGGCAAGTCTACGTTCAGGGTTACAACGACCTGTCGGGTTTGATCGCCAGCACACTGCAAGGGGCTCGGTGCAAGAGCTGTTCGGCAGTGGTCCCCAATAGCTTGTTCAACCCCGAGTGCTGCACCGTCCCCATCACAATGACATCGGTGTGATGGTCCTCGGCGAACTTGCAAATACTCGGCACTGGCGCACCTTCGATGAAGTGCCGACGTTGCGACGGCACGCCGTGACGCTCGGCCAGTGCCGTGAACGCCTGGTGTTGCGCCGTGCCCATGGCTTCGTAAAGACCGGAGGCCAACGGGAGTGCGCCAACGCCCATGTCCAGGGCATACACGGCTGTCCAGTCATACGCATGCACCAACTCGATCTGCGCCTCACACTGTTCAGCCAGCTTGGTGGCGGCGTCGATAATCTGGTCATTGAACACCAGGTCCTGCTCTTCGCTGCGCAGCACATCGACGATGGCCAGCACGTTACGTGGCCGCGCGTTCCGGGCGTTGGTCACCAGATGCACCGGCACCGGGCAATCGCGCAACAACTGCCAATCCAGCGGAGTGAAAAACACCCGTTTCAACGCCGACTCTTCCTGGGCGTCCTTGATGATCAGACTCAGCGACATCTCGTTGACGAATTGCAGGATTTCCTCGTAAGGGTGCTGTACCCACACCACCTCGCTGGTGACCTCGACGCCGTGTTTGCTTATCAAATGGGCTTGCTCGGCAAGCCATTGCCGATGGGTTTGCAAATAGCCTTCCCGGGCCTGGGCAATTTGCTCGGGGGCGAACAGGCCGGCGACGGCCAAGGCCTGCAAGTAATCGAATGCCACGATGTGCAGCGGCGATTGCATCGCGCGGGCCAACGCGGCGGCCCGGTCGAACGCCGGAGTACGAGTCATGGAATGGGGGGCGATCAACAGTAAACGCTGAGTCTGCGACATGGGACACCTCGGCACGCGGCCATCTCGATGCAATGAGTAGAACCCTAGAGTGATCGCGGCAGATTCGGGCGACTTGATCTTTGTCAGCTACAGCGCTCGGATGCCCGTTAATGCAGCAACATGCCCACCCACATCGCCAACGTCAGCAAGACCTGGCCGGGAATGACATACGCGGCGAACCGTCGCCCACCGCTGACCCAGGCCACCAGGCATTTGCTCAGGGAGTTACTGCTGATGGCAACCAGCGTGGGCCCGGCAATGGCGTCGAACGGCAACAGTCCGGCCTTGGCCAGGGCGCCAATGGACGCCGTCGAAGAATGGGCATCGGCGAAACCGGTGAGCGTCGTCGTGACCATCACGCCCACTTCGCCAAAGTGATTGAGCACCATCGAAGACACAAAGGTAACGCCGGTCATGGTCAGTGCGATGACCAACGCCAGCTTGAGGTTGAACGCACCGCCGACCTTGACCGGCTGATTGTCGCCACTCGCAGGTTTGGGCAACATCAGGCTCAAGCCATACAGCGCCGTGGCGGCGGCACCCAACAACAGCGGCCCCCACATGTAGCGCAATAGACCGATGTCGACCGCCCCCAGGATCAGGCCGACCTGAATGATGGTCGCCAGGTTGGACAGCATCGCTGCCGCACTCAAGACTTTGATGTTGCCTGGCTCCTTGGCGACAAGGTGCCCCATCGCGGCGATGGTCGCGATGCTGGAAGCAAACCCGGAGGCGATGGCGCTGACCACATAGCCGTAACGGGCACCCAGGGTACGAACGGCAATATGCCCGACCGCCCCGACGGCCATCAGCAACACCGTCAGGGTGCAAATGGTGCGCAGATTGATGGCGGCATAGGGGCCGATAAAGCGATCCGGCGCCAATGGCAACACCACCAGGGCGGCGACCAACAGCACCAGACCGTCGCGCATCTCCCCTTCAGTCAATTGGCTGCGCGCAAAATGATGCAGTTTTTGGCGATACGTCAGCAGCCCCGCCACCACCACGCCAATGGCGATGGCCAGTTCGGGCGCGCTGTTACACAACGCCCCCAGTGCCAATACCGTGAATAACGCCACTTCACTGGTGACACCTGGGTCAGTGCCCAGGCTTCGCCAGTAAGCCACAGTGACCAGCAAGGCCACCGAAACCGCCATGATGCCCACCAGCAAACCACCACCGATTTGCATCGCCACATAACCCAGCAACGCGGTGATCGCGAACGTACGCAATCCGGCACAGGCGCGACTGTCCCCCCGCCCCTTGTGCCGTTCACGTTCAAGGCCGACGAGCATGCCGATCCCCAGCGCAGCTGCCGCCCCTGCCAGGCCCAAGGTTTCGTTCATGTGATTCCTGTCCGGGTAAGCCACAACCCCAAGACTGCACCGGCATGACGCAGGAGAGATTGATAGTGGTCAATGTTTTATAGATGGACCTGGCGCCCCCCGCCACACGTCGGGCCGCAAGCTGGATCACTCGCCAGATTGATAAAGATCAATCCCGGCCCCCCGGTCAGCGGCAGGATAAAAGCCAGAGGACCACTGCCCAAACGCAGGGGTGCCAGTGAGTACAGGAATATCTACGATTATTGACGGGAGTTTGGTCATGTCTGAGCAATCACGCTTCATGCTGGTCGTCTCGCCCCTGATGGAAAACAGCCCCGCGTTCGACCGCGCCGCTGCGTTGGCCAAGGCCTCGGGCGCGGCCCTGCATATCGTCGCCTTCGATTACCTGCAAGGGCTGGCAACGGCGAGCATGGTCAACGAACAAGCGCTGGAGGAGATGCGGCTGGGGTATGTCGAGCGCCATCGGCAATGGCTCGAAGAACAGGCCCGCCCCTTGCGTAAAATCGGGGTGCCCGTCACCACGGAGGTGATCTGGGTTGAACGACCTTTGCAGGAAATCCTCATTCATCTCAAAGAACAGCCGATGGCGGTACTGATCAAGGCACTGGAATACGAGTCGCTGCTGTCACGCATCATGTTCACGCCCCTGGATATCCATTTGCTGCGCGAATGCCCGGTACCGCTGCATTTTGTCAGCCACGTGAAGCACGCGCTGCCGCGCAAAATCGTCGCCGCGGTCGATCCCTTCCATAGCAATACCCAGTACAAGGATTTCAACGACAGGATTTTGCGCGAAGCCTCAAAACTGGCCAGCACCTGTAACGCCCAGCTCGACGTGATCTACGCCCACGACCTTTCATCCCTCAGTGCGGACGAGTTCGATTTCGACAGTAGCTCAGCGCTGTTTGCCCCAGGCAAGGCCAAGACGTTATTCGATGCCCAGGCCGATGCCTTCCGCGAACTGGCCGAGCGCAATGGTATTGCGCCAGAGCAGCAGCACATGATCATGGGCAACCCGACCAAGGTTCTTACCCAATACGCCGATGCCTACGACATCGACGTACTTGTCATGGGCCGGGTCGGCCACCGGGGCGTGGGCCGACTGGTGGGCAGCACGGTGGAGCATCTGCTGTACAAAATGCCATGCAGTGTCTGGGTGGTTTCACCTGAGGAACTGTAGAGGGCTGTTTCGCACCTGGCCTACCAACCTTTCAGACAAAGGAAATCACCATGAACGACTTGAGTCTGCGTCAGAGCATTATGGATGAGCTTGAATTCCAGCCTGAGATCGATGCCGCCAACATCGGTGTGACCGTGGACAATGGCGTCGTCACGCTCACCGGGCACGTTAAGAGCTACGCGCAAAAAGTCAGCGCGGAACGCGCGGTAAAAAGCATAAAAGGGGTACGGGCCGTGGCCGAAGAAATTCAGGTCAGGCCGATGAAAAGCGCGGGCACGGCGGACGACGCCATTGCCTCCCGCGCCTTGAATATCCTCACCTGGAGCTCCGACATTCCCGAGCAGGACATCAAGGTCATTGTGCAGAAAGGGTGGATCACCCTTGAAGGCGAAGTGGACTGGCAGTACCAGAAAGAAACCGCCGAGATGGCCGTGCGCAAGCTGTCGGGAGTGGTAGGCGTGGACAATCGGCTCGTCCTTCGTCCGCAAGTGAACGTGGACGATATCCAGCGTCGTATCGAAGAAGCCCTCAAGCGCAATGCCGAAGTCGATGCCAAGGAAATTCACATCAAGGTCGAAGGCGATGTGGTGAAGCTGGAAGGCAAGGTTCATTTGTGGCGTGAGCGTCAGATCGCCGAACGTGCCGCCTGGTCAGTACCGGGGGTGAGGCAAGTGGATGATCATCTGCGCATTGCCTGAATCAATGAGCCCGGGGAACCTGTAATTCCCAGGGATAACAATCACTTGCGACGGGCCAACGGTTTTCCGTTTGTCGATTGCTTCCGGCGATCTTCCGAACGGAATCCGTGCCCGAGTGCACAGCACCTATGCTTTATATATAACCCTCCAAGGGCGCCATTGACATGACTGAAGTCCACCTGCTTCAGAGTCAACACCTCAAGGCTGCCTGTTCCAATTGCAGTGTATTAGAGTTTTGCCTGCCTTTTGGTCTCGACAAACTGGAACTCGAGCGCCTGGACAAGCTGATTTTGCAACGGTTCAAGGTCAGGAAAGGCGCCCCCCTCTACCGCGCAGGCGATCCCTTGCACTTGCTGTATGCGATCCGTATTGGCTCATTCAAGACCAGCGTGCTGTCGCTCGATGGCCGCGAGCAGGTCACCGGATTCCAGTTGCCCGGCGAGATGCTCGGCCTGGACGCCATTAGCGCCGAAGAGCACACCTGCAATGCATTTGCTCTGGAGGACAGTGAAGTCTGTCCCATCCATTTTTCTCAGCTGGAAAAACTCGCCCGGGAGCTGCCGGCACTGCAACACAACCTGAACAGGTTTCTGAGCCGTGAAATCGTCCGCGATCACGATCTGCTGATGATGTTGGGCAACATGAACTCGGATGAGCGTCTGGCCGCCTTTCTGCTGAACCTGTCGCTACGCTTGAGCATGCGTGGCTACTCATCCAGCGAATTCATACTCAAGATGCGGCGCGACGAAATAGGCTCCTACCTGGGGTTGCGCCTGGAAACCATCTGCCGGGGTATCGCCCATCTGCGGGAACAGGAGCTGGTGGAAATAGCCGGTCGTGAGGTCAAGGTGCTGAACATGCACGGGCTCAAGCAGCTGGTCGCCGGTTGCCATTCCGCGGTCCTCCACTGACGCGGTATGGCTTTTCAACGCTTATCAAGGTAGCGAAACAACTCTTCCTCCTGATCGAAGTGCAGTCGCACGAGGGTATCCAGGCGGATCAACTGATGCTGGATCTCATCGACAGAAGCTGTTGCAGGGTCGGCACTGAAATCCGTGCTCATGCGTGCCAGCAAATGGATCAGGCGAAAGATCTCGCGGTGGACGTGGCTCATCGCCGACATGGGGTCCTCGCCGGGCAGGCTTTGCGTCAACAGCGGGTACAGGTTTTTTTCGTCGTCCCGTTCATGGCGGGCCAGTGATTCCTGCAGGTTTTTTACCAGCGCCAGCAAGTCGCTCTGCGCTTGCTCGAGTGGGCGCTGGGCGAAGTCGCTTGCCAGTTGATGCAGATCGCTGAGTACCGAAGCGAGCTGGTCGTGTTCGTCCTGCAGGTGATCGATATGCTCGGCGGCCAGCTTGCGTTGGCGCAAACCCGGTAACGGCCCCAATGCACGCAAGGCATTGAAGATGATCACCACGTCGATACCCTCCTGCACCACGGCACCGACCAGCGGTGGCAAGTAGCCGAAGGCGGCTACCCCCATGGCCAGCACCGACATGCCCATGCCGGCCAATACACCTTGACGGGCGATGTGGCGAGTCTGACGGGCGATGTCCAGCGCCTCGACCAGACGGTCCAGACGATCCACCAGCAGCACCACGCCCGCCGCTTGCGCGGACGCCGTGGCACCGCTCGCCCCCATGGCCACCCCGACATTGGCCGCCGCCAGGGCGGGGGCATCGTTGATGCCATCACCGACCATCAGTGTGCTGGCATGCTGGCAGGCATCCTGTACCGCACGCACCTTGTCCCCAGGACTCAACCCGGCACGCAACTCGTCGATCCCGGCCGACAGTGCAATCATCTCGGCGGTTTCCACGCGATCGCCCGTGAGCATGACGATCCGCTCGATGCCTCGGTTGCGCAGTCGGCGCAGGGTCAGCGGGGTTTCCCGACGCAGCTTGTCGGAGAAGATCAGCAGGCCCGCGAGTGCCCCGTCCACTTCAACGAAGCTGCCGCTGCACGCCAGGTAATCCATGCGGCGCAGCATGGTAGCGGCCCAGTCGCCAACCGGTGATTCATTCTGAACAAAGGACAACGTGCCGAAACGCACCCGCAGACCATCGATCAACCCGCAAAGACCGGAGCCCGGACTTTCCTCGACCGCCTGCGGCACGCTGAGCGCCAATCCACGCTGACAGGCCGCCTCGACAATGGCCTGGGAGATGGGGTGCGTCGAGGCCTGTGCCAGCGAAGCGGCGAGACCCAGCAGACGCTGCGGATCGAGCGCTCCGTTGGTCTCGATCGACTGCAAACGGGCGTGGCCGCTGGTCAACGTGCCGGTCTTGTCGAGAAACACTTGCTTGACCTCGGCCAGCGCTTCCAGGGTGACGCCGTCCTTGATCAGGATCCCGCGCCGCGCTGCCCTGGAAATACCTGACATGATCGAAATCGGCACGGCCAGAATCAACGGGCAAGGCGTGGCCACCACCATAACCGCCAGCGCGCGCAAAGAGTCGCCACTCAGGTACCAGGCGATGCCGGCAATCAGCAATGTCAGCGGTATGAAGAACAACGCGTAACGGTCGGCCAAACGCACAAAAGGCGCGCGCGATTGCCGTGCGGCTTCAGCCAGGCGCACGACCCCGGCGTAGGTGCTCTGCGCTGCGGTTCGAGTAGCTGTCAGCAGCATTGGCGTACCGACATTGGTCACCCCGCTGGGCAGTAGCTCTCCTTCCAGGCGGGTGACCGGCAATGACTCGCCGGTGAGCGCCGACTCGTCAAGAATCGCCGTGGGGCTGAGTAGACGGCCATCGACCGGTACCACTTCCCCCAGGCGCACAAGCAGCGTCTGATGCGGCTGGATCTGCTCGACCGGAATCTGCCGTAAATTGCCGTTCTCCTGCAGCCAGGCAACGCGTGGCGCCCGGTCGACCAGCGCACGCAGTTCGCGTTCGGCGCGTTGTTGGGTGAAGAACTCCAGGATGCGCCCCGACGCCAGCATCAAGGCAATCACCGCCGCCACCAGCGTCTGCTGAAAAAACAACGCGGCGGCAATCGACAGCAGAGCGATCAGGTCCACACCCGCCTCGCGCCGGGCCAGGCGCCTGACAATCTCGACGAGCAGCACCAGGGCCATCACCAGACTGCCCGCGGCCCAGCAAATCGAGGCCCAGTCAGACTTGTGAGCAAGCTGCGCAATGCCCCCGGCCAGCAGGGTCAGGGTGGTGAGCAGCAATAAAACCGGGTCCAGCCACTTACTGAACATCGATGTGGGTTCCTCAAGAAACGCTGCGCAGCCCTCGTTGTACAAATGCCTGCGGCTCATCGCCGTCATGGGTAGAGCTTAGGTCTGGAATGCCCGGCATGTTCGCTGCGCGCTATCAATTGAAGCCTCGTCTGGCGTTAGCGCAATGGCCGCTGCGGGACAAAATCGCTGTGTGCTTTCTTTCTGATTTAAATCAAACAGCCAGGGGCCGTTCACGTAGACATTTAGAGTCAGCGTTCACACCGTCGTATCTGCGGTCAGCGCTCATTCTTTCGTTTCGTGGAGGCCTGACATGGCGACTCATCTGCACGGCACGCAACCGATTCTCCCGCCGACTGCCCCCCAACCCCTGGCCGGCAGTTGGCGACAACTGGAGCCTAAGCGCCTGTCCCTGAGCCTGCTGACGGCTCTGGTGATCGGCTCGATGATCGGCAGCGGCATTTTCAGCCTGCCGCAAAACATGGCCGCCAGTGCGGGTGCCGGTGCCATCCTGATTGGCTGGCTGATCACCGGCGTCGGCATGCTGTCGCTGGCACTGGTCTATCAAACCTTGTCCAGCCGTCAGCCGACCCTGGACAACGGCGTGTTTGCCTATGCCCGGGCGTTGGGCGGTGAGTTCCTCGGCTTCAACTCCGCCTGGGGCTATTGGATCAGCGCCTGGGTCGGCAACGTCAGTTACATGGTGATTCTGTTTTCCGCGCTGAGTTTTTTCTTCCCGCTGTTTGGCGAAGGCAACAACAAAGCGGCGATTGTCGGGGCGTCCGTGGTGCTCTGGTCATTGCACTGGATGATCCTGCGGGGCATGCGCACCGCGGCCAAAGCCAACGCCCTGACCACACTGGCCAAAGTCGTGCCCTTGCTGCTGTTTATCGGGCTGGTGATCGCGGCCTTCCAGCGTAAAACCTTCATGGTCGACTTCTGGAGCTCTCCCGCACTGGGCAGCACGCTGGATCAGGTCAAAAGCACCATGCTGGTGACCGTCTGGGTGTTCATCGGGATCGAGGGTGCCAACGTGTTTTCCGCCCGTGCGGCAGAACGCGTCAATGTCGGCCGTGCCACCGTTATCGGTTTCGTCATTACCTTGTTGCTGCTGATTGCGGTGTCCCTGTTGTCGCTGGGCATTCTCGGACAACCGGAGCTGGCGACCCTGAAAAACCCTTCGATGGCGGGCGTACTTGAGGCAGTTGTCGGGCCGTGGGGCGCGATGCTGATCAGCATCGGTTTGATCATTTCAGTCGGTGGCGCCCTGCTCGCCTGGACGCTGCTGGCAGCCGAATCGATATTCACCCCAGCCAAGGAAAAGGTCATGCCGGGTACGCTCGCCATGGAGAGCACCCGTGGCGTGCCCGCCAATGCGCTGTGGATCACCAACGGCTGCATACAACTGTTCCTGCTGCTGACGCTGTACTCGAGCGCCACTTACCTGACCCTGATTTCCCTGGCCACTTCGATGATTCTGCTGCCGTACCTGTTCAGCGGTTTGTACGCATTGAAACTGACCTGGCAGGGCCAGACCTACGCCGGTCACCGTGGCCTGCAACTGCGTGACATGGCCATTGCCTCGGTCGCCACGCTGTATTGCCTGTGGTTGCTGTATGCCGCCGGGCCTAAATACATGTTGCTCAGCGCTTTGCTCTACGCCCCCGGCTCGTTGATTTACCTGGGCACCATGAAAGCTCGTCAGGGACAAGCGCTCAACGGCCCCGAGACGGGACTGTTGATCATTATCTGGGTGGCGGCAGCCATCGCCGGCTGGATGTTGTGGTCCGGAGCACTGGCCTTGTAAGGGCGAGTGCCGGGTTGTTGTTTTGTCGTGGTGGGCCGAAACCAATGCTCGCGGCTCACCTTATTCGCCAAGAGGAGAAAAGAAAATGAGCAACTCCGTGAAGAAAGTACCCGTTCATACCGAAGCGAAAGCCGCTCCGCGCCCAAAGACAACTGAACTGATGCGCCCCTTCGAAAAGCTTCGGCAACAGGTCGACCATCTGTTCGAAGACTTCAGTCTTGGCTCGGGGTTGTCGCTGTTCAACCGTGGACTGTTCGATGTCGCCCCCCTGTGGGACCGGGAGTTGATCGGTCAGAGCATGCCTGCGGTAGACATCGTCGAGAAAGATAAAAGCTTCGAAATCACTGCCGAGCTTCCCGGCATGGATCAGAAAGACATTGAGATCAAACTGTCCAATGGCAGCCTGATCATCAAAGGGGAAAAGCAAGAAACGAAGGAAGAAAAAAAGAAAGGCTACCATCTCAGCGAACGTAGCTATGGCTCCTTCGAACGGATGTTCAACCTGCCCAAAGAGGTGGATGCAGAGAAGATCGAAGCCAGTTACAGCAAAGGCGTACTGAGCATCTCGTTGCCGAAAAAGCCAGAAGCCCTGAAGGCTGACAAGGTCGTGCAGATCAAAGGCAACTGAGTCCCGGGCCTGCCCCTTGTCGGGAAACCGACAAGGGGTTTTTTATGAGTGCCAGACAACCTCGCCCTTCATCTCCTGAACGTTGTGGGGCTCTTAACGACCAACCAATGCCTTGAGCTCGGCCAGCGAGCGGGTATTGATCACGTTGTGTTTTTCCAGCCAGCCACGGCGTGCCTGAGCGACGCCATAGCGCAAGTTGGCGAAATCAGCGGTGCGGTGTGCATCCGAGTTGACGCTGATCAGCACACCTTCATCCTTGGCGTACTGGCACTGCAGGTCGAACAGATCCATGCGTTGCGGTTGCGCGTTGAGTTCCAGGCAGCAACCACGCTGAGCGGCAGCCTTGACGATTGCCGGCAGGTCCAGGTTCAGAGGGTCGCGTTCATTGATCAGGCGACACAGGGGGTGGGCCAGGATGGTGAAGTAGCGATGGTCCATGGCCCTGAGAAGGCGTTGGGTCTGTTGACGCAGCGTCAGGCCGAAATGACTGTGGACGGCGCCCACCACCAGATCCAGACGTCCCAGGATATCGTCGGGTAGGTCCAGGTGGCCGTCTTCGAGAATGTCCACCTCGATACCCTTGAGCAACGTCATGCCCTGCAAGCGGCTGTTAAGCGCATCGATTTGGTCGATCTGCTTCAACAATTGCTCGACTCCCAGCCCATGGGCCACCCTGAGGGACTGCGAATGGTCGGTGATCGCCAGGTATTCCAGCCCGGCCTCCCGAGCCGCCAACGCCATCTCTTCCAGGCTGTTGCCTCCATCCGAAGCGCGGGTATGTGCATGAAGATCGCCTTTGAGGTCGGTCAACTCAATCAGCCCAGGTAAATGGCCGGCCAATGCCGCAGCGACTTCGCCACGGTCTTCGCGCAGTTCCGGCGTGATCCACGGCAAGCCCAATGCCTGATAGACCGAAACCTCGGTGGTGCTGGCCAGGCGATTTTTGGCTCGGAACACGCCATATTCATTGAGCTTGAGCCCCAGCTTCTGAGCCCTCTGACGAATCGCGATGTTATGAGCCTTGCTACCGGTGAAATACACCAGTGCAGCGCCATACACCGCCGGCTCGACGACACGCACATCCACTTGCATGCCTGAGTTCAGCATGACGCTTGCACGCGTATGCCCCTTGACCAGTACGGTGGAAATGTCCGGATGGCTGATGAACTGCGTGGTGACATCCACCGAAGGCGCTGCCGCCACCAGAATATCGATGTCGCCGACGGTGTCGCGCATGCGTCGCAGGCTTCCGGCAGTGGTTGCTTGCTCGACTCCCGGCATCTGCTGCAGGTATTCGGTCAGTCTGCGCGCCATCGGCTCAACCAAAGCCAACGGCAAACGGCGATCCTTTCCGATCCCCTTCTGCGCGGCACTCAACAGCCGCGCTTCCATCCGCTCACCGAAGCCGGGCAAATGGCGAATGCGACCCTGTTGAGCGGCCAGACAGAGCTGCTGCGCAGTTTCGATACCCAGGTCGTGATAAAGGTTTTTGACGCGCCTGGGTCCCAACCCGGCAATGGAAAGCAGCCCGACCAGCCCGGGTGGCAATGTCGAACGCAAGCGTTGGCGTAGCGAGCAATCACCGGTGGTCACGATTTCATTGATCTTGCCGGCAAGATCAACCCCGATCCCGGTCAGTTTGGGTAGCGGCTCGCCACGAGCGAGGGTTTTCGCCACGTCAAATGTCAGCGCCCTCAGGGTCCGTGCTGCATTGCGGTAAGCCCGGATCCGGAAGGGATTGGCGTCCTCGATGTCCAGCAGATCAGCGATTTCATCAAAAACCGCAGCGATATGATCATTGTCGACCACCTGACCGCCGCTGGTCGGGGGCGGCAAGGCCGACGAAGGTGCCTGGAAAGGCGCGACAGCGTGCTTCATGGCATGACTCCCATCGCACAGGCTTCATGAAATCAGCATTACCGATCCAGCCTTCCCGGCATTGATATAGGTCAGACAGCAACCGAACACTCATCGGCCACTTCGTGCACCGACTATTGATAAAACTCAAATGCTCGACTGCATTCAGGCGTAGGAATGATTGAAGAGGCGGTACAGGCCCGCGACGTCGAATGGATCGAAAACAACCCCGTGCGAGCCCTGCCCTGACAGTCGACGTGATGCCGCGCCGCATCGCACGTCGGGCAATCCACCCTTATGGGGATGACGTTCATGAACACACCTTCCCAAAACATGCTGAACCAGCTGTATGGCACGCATACCCACATTGACGAGGCCTCCATCGTCCCGCTCTTGCGCCAATACGCCGAACCCCTGCCGGAACTGAGTTCACCGGCCTTTGGTGAAATGTTCGACCGCTTCGCGGACGCGCGCGTGGTGATGATCGGTGAAGCCAGCCATGGCACCAGCGACTTCTATCGGACCCGGGCGGCGATTACCCAACGGCTGATCGAGCAACACGGATTCAATATCGTGGCCGTTGAAGCAGACTGGCCGGACGCGGGCCATGTAGACCGTTATGTCAGAGGGTTGGCGCGCTCGGCGTGGACGCGGCACATTTTCAGCCGGTTCCCGACCTGGATGTGGCGCAACACCGATGTGAGAGCGTTCACCCATTGGCTGCATCAATACAACCACCAACACGCACCTGAACAGCGCGTCGAGTTTCGCGGTCTGGACGTTTACAGTTTGCGCAATTCCATCCATGAGGTGCTGAGCTATCTGGACCGTGTCGACCCGCAACTGGCACACGAAGCACGGCGTCGCTATGGCTGTTTGACCCCGTGGCAGGATGATCCTGCGCTGTACGGCCACTTCGTCGAACGCGACGGCATAATGCCCTGCGAGCATGCGGTGGTCGAACAGCTCAATGCCATGCTCGCCGAGCAACTGGCCGGGGATATCAAGGACGATGAAGCGTTCTTCGATGCGACCCAGAACGCCCGGGTCATCCTGGCGGCGGAACAATATTACCGAGCGATTTATCGAGGTTCGACGGCCTCCTGGAACCTGCGCGACAGGCACATGTTCGACACGTTACGTGCGTTGCTCGAACACCGCGGTCCGCAAGCCAAGGCCGTGGTGTGGGCGCACAACTCCCATATCGGCAATGCGGCCGCGACAGAGATGGGTTGGAAAGGTCAGTTCAATATCGGTCAACTGTGCCGCAATGCCTACGGGCGCGATGTGGTTCTGATCGGCATGAGCACCGACCGTGGCCAGGTGGCCGCGGCCGACGACTGGGATTGCGAGATGCTCATCAAGGACATCCGGCCCTCCCGGCCAGACAGTTGGGAGCGCAAGTTCCTCGACGCCGGCGTCCCGGCTTCATTGACCGACTGGCGGGATCCACAGCGAAAAGAGCTGCGCCGGGCCCTGTCCAAACCGCTGCTGGAACGGGCCATCGGTGTGATCTATCGACCCGCAAGCGAACGCTTCAGCCATTACTTCGAGTCAGTGTTGACCGAACAATTCGACGCCATGGTCTGGATTGAACAGACGCAACCGGTAACTGCGTTGCCCCTGCCAAAAAGCCAGGCGCTGGAACCGGAAGACGAAACCTTTCCATTCGGCATATGACAGGCATCGGACGGTGGTCGTCTGCGTGGGATGACTACCGTCGCAAATACTGCTCGAACCAGTCGCCGGCCAGTCTGGCGACTTCTTCGAGGGTTCCTGCTTCTTCAAAAAGATGTGTCGCGCCCGCCACCACTTCCAGACGCTGTTCGCACTGCAGGGCGCGACTGCTTTGCACATTGAGATTGAGCACCACCGGATCCAGCTCACCGACAATCTGCAAGGTCGGCGCCTTCACGCGGGACAGCGCCTCACCCGCCAGATCGGTCCGCCCTCCCCGGCTCACCACCGCATGCACCACGTCCGCCCGCTCGGCCGCTGCCAACAGTGCCGCCGCGGCACCGGTACTTGCGCCGAACAATCCGATCGGTAGCGGTTGCAGTTCGGCGTCCCGACCAATCCAGTCGATCACCTTCACCAGTCGGTTGGACAGCAGCGCAATATTGAAACGCAATTCCCGGGTCTGGTTGTCCAGGTATTGCTCTGGCTCCGTGAGCAGATCGAACAGCAACGTGCCCAACCCCCGCTCAGCCAGCGATAGCGCAACCTGTTGATTACGCGGGCTTGAACGACCACTGCCGCTGCCATGAACGAACACCACCAGGCCGCCAGCGTGCACCGGCAGACGCAGGTCGGCAGACAGCTCCACGTTCCCCAGGTCCAGCTTTCGATAGCGAAGCTCAAACATCGGAGTTCTCCTGACCGGAAGCACTCGTACCGGACTCTCTGCGCCAGGCCCGATGCAAAAGATCGATGACTTCTTCGTCCGAGGTCTGGGAAAAATTCAAATACCAATTGCCGATCGACATCAGCCATTCGGGAGTGAGCGGGCAGATCACCTCATCGACTTCGCTAAACAGCGCCTCTACCGTCTCCGGTGGCGCCACCGGCACGGCGACGACAATCCGCGACGGCGCTTGCAGGCGCGCCGCCTGGACCGCCGCCATCATCGAGGCCCCGGTCGCCAGGCCATCGTCGACCAGAATCACCACCTGATCCTTGAGCGCCAAGGGGGCTCGCGAGCCCCGGTACAGGCGCTCACGACGCAACAGCTCCTGGGTTTCCCGTGCCACCACGTTATCGAGCGTGCGCTGATCGATACGGTTCGCCCGCAGCGTATCGTCATTGACGATCTGGATACCGCCACTGGCAATCGCGCCCATGGCGAACTCCTGATGGAATGGCACCCCGAGCTTGCGGACCAGCATCAGGTCCAGGCGAACCTCCAGGGCCGTGGCAATTTCATAAGCCACCGGCACGCCGCCACGGGGCAAGGCGAGAACGATGACATCGGGTCGATGAGCGTATTTGAGCAGCGGCTCCACCAGCCTTCGACCGGCATCAACCCGGTCACGCAGGAGGGTTTGCGTTGAGGGACTATAAATCACTTGAAAACCTCCCCAGGCGAGCACACCTGTCGGTTCGTATCACACAGCCTTGACCTCTCCACGTCCTTGCGGGATCAAGCATCAGTTTTTATTAAAAATCCTCCGCTGGAGTCTCCTTGTCGTTGATTTTTATCAAGCTCGCGCGCAAGACCAACCCTGTCCGCGCAAGGGACCGGGCATTTCATTTCGCCGTTGTTGATCAATATCAATCAGGCTGGGGCGCAATGGATTACGTTGCCAATAGTGGACAGCGCCGCCCCGCAGCGGCGCGCTATGGGAGACTGTCATGCCGACCTTATTTGCGAGCCCGCGATTGCGCTTGTACGACAGCGATGAACTCGATTCGGTGTTGCAGGCAATGGCGCGCCAGGCCGCGGCACTGTTGCCGCCCACTCAAACGGCACTGATTGGCATCCAGCGCCGCGGCGAACCTCTGGCGCAGCGTTTACAGCAGCATCTGTCACATCAGACCGGCCAGCCAGGACTGCCGCTCTACCCCTTGAAGGTCAAGCGCTATGCCGATGACCTCAAAGTGCTGCATGCCCACACCGAACTGACCGAAAACCCGCAGCTGGGCGAGCTGGACCTTGCCAGCACCACCCTGCTCGTTGTCGACGATGTGCTGTTTGAAGGCCATTCGCTCCTGCGTACCTGCGCGTATCTGGCGCAACTCGGTGCTCGTCGGGTCTACACGGCCGTATTGGTCGACCGGCACGTCTGCCAGCAGCCGATCCATGCCGATATCGTCGGCGTGCATCTGCAAGTGGCCGCCACTGACATCGTCGAATGCAACGTGCCACCTTACGAAAGGGAGTTTTGTATTGAAGTCTGGCGGCATGGCGCCGCGCGATGACGGCGCAACATGCGTAATCGAACAGTGAGTAGCGCTTACTGTTTGCTTTTTTCGTCCTGGTCGCCTTCCATCATTCGTGGTCTGAACATGTGCATCGGCATCTGCCAACGGTCATTGCCGTAGAGCCGGTGATGCACCACCGTCCAGAACAGGTCGAAAATGGTTTTCTGCTCAGCATCCAATACCCCGTAGAAAGTTTTGGTGCGCACCAGCGCAGCATCCATGCGCTCCAGATGCGCCTCCATCCACTTGGTTTGTGTGCGCAAACGCTCTATCTCTCTGGCCATTCTTTCGGGGGTCGTTTCATCCGTCGACGCCCTCTTCGTGCTCGCGCTTTCATCACGTTCGGCCTTGGCCTTTTCCTGATGCTGATTGGCGTCCGCCATGACCCCCGTGGCCCATGTGTCCCAGGCAGCCATTTGCTCCGGCTTGAGATTGAGCTTGCCCTTGAGATCGTCCAGGGTCTGTTGCGTATATTTGACCCAGTCGAAATCCTGGAAACGATGATACATGCCACCACCTTGCGCAGCAGACGTCGGCGGGTTGGCGAAGACGCTGGTAGAGGGCACCAGCAACACGCTTGCCGCCATTAACATGCATTGGCCGATCAGGCTTGATCTGTTCATTTCGGTTCATCTCGATACCGTGGGTTGATTCGAGAATAGGAGTCGGCCTGGGGGTGTATCTGATCCACATCAGAAAACAGGCAGACCGCCGGGCAAGTGGATAAACGGTCGAGCTGCCCCGTAAGAAGAGCGGCCAACAATCGTTATCCAGGTGCTGTCACCCAATCCAGCGGATCACGGGTTCATTCCGGGGCACGGGCGCGGGGGCAGATTTCGGGTGACCCACGATGATCGGTGCCACTGGCGTCCACTCGGTGGGAAGGCCAAGTGCATGCTTTCCTTGCGCAGTACCGAGAAACCCCTGGGCAAAACCGATCCAGCAACTACCCAGCCCTTCAGCGTAGGCCGCGAGCATCAGGTTCTCGGCAGCCAGTGCGCAGTCTTCGACGACCCACTGACCCGGCGCGGTTCCCGAAATCAGGATGAGTACCGGCGCGTGGTAGAAGATTTGATAGTTCTCATCATCGAGCAACGTATGGAAGTGCTCGGGCTGGGCCTCGGCGGGTATTGTCGCCAACAGGTGAGCCTTCGCTTCGCGCGAGACCCGATCCAGCAGGCTCTGGTTGCGTATGACGGTAAATGTCCACGGTTGTTGGTTCATCGCGCTGGGCGCCTGCGCAGCGGCACTGATCAAACGACGAATGATGTCTTCATCAACCGCTTCTGTTGTGTACTCCCGTGTCGAGCGACGGCCCAAGATCGCCTTATTGATGTTCATGGGGGGCATACCTCAAAAGAGTGTCATATCCTTTATAAAGTCATCCGCCCACGAGGGCTTGCTGTTGATCTAAATCAAATCAAGGCACAACCGGCCTCCCGTTTTGTATGACGACTCGCCCCCCTCGGAGCGGACCACATTGCGCGAAATTGATCTGCACCAGATAGACGATGAACGCTCAATACACACTGCAAGCGTCTGGCTCGCGCAGGAGCGCTGACATGTGCGGGAAAATCATGGCGTGTATCGGTGAGAGTGTCGCGTTCCGGCTGCTGATCCGCGTCATGCTGATAGGCGTCTGCGCACTGGCCTGGAGCACGGGCGGCGCCGCACAGAACGCCACACAGAACGCCGCACAGAGCGTCGAGCCAGGCGTCACGATCCTCGTTTACCACCGTTTCTCGGACACGGCGGACGACTCGATGACCGTGCGCATGAGCACCTTCGAAACCCAGTTGCGCGTCCTGCGCGAGCACGGTTATCACATCGTGTCGCTGCGCGAGGTGGTCGACTGGCTGCGCAATCCCGATGCGACGTTAGCGTCGAAGCCGGTGGCGATCACCGTCGACGACGGGCATCGTTCGGTCTTCGACAAACTGCTGCCCGTCATCCAGCGCGAGCGTTTTCCGGTGACCCTGTTTATCTATCCATCGGCCATCTCCAACGCGTCCTATGCGCTGACCTGGGAGCAGTTGCGAACCCTGAAACAGACCGGGCTCTTCGACATCCAGTCGCATACGTACTGGCATCCCAATTTCAACGTCGAGCGCAGGCACCGCACACCGGCGGATTTCCAGCAATTCGTCCGAACCCAACTGCAAAAATCACGTCAACGCATCGAGTCGCAAACCGGTGCGCAGCAGGTCGACATGCTCGCGTGGCCGTTCGGTATCTATGACGACGAGTTGATCGCACTCGCCTCCGAAGAGGGTTACGCAGTGGCCTTCACACTAGACGCGCGCAAGGCTGACCGGCACGCGCGACTGCTCGCCCTGCCGCGCTTTCTGATGAGTGATGCCTATGGCGCACACGCGTTCGCGCAGTTGCTCGGTGAACCGGACACTCAGCCGACAACAGGGAACCCGCGATGACCGTTATCCGCGCATTGAGGCGCTATGCGATCCCGGCGCTATTCGTCGTCACGGCCCTGCTGACCGGGCGAAGCGCACTGGCTGTCACCGGTGTCGTGCTCGACTCGAGCACGCAGAACCCGCTCGCCGACGCAATCATCACGACCTCGGCCGGCGTGATGCGTACCGACGAAAACGGGCGGTTCGAGACGGCCGAGGCGGTCGAGAGTGTCGCCGCCCGCGCCCCAGGGTATTTGCGCACCGAGGCCAAAGTGAGCGACGAAACGCCCGTGACGCTCGCACTGACCCCGTTTCGCCCCAAAGCGGTCTATCTGTCGGTGTTCGGCGTGACCAGTTCGACCCTGCGCAACAACGCTGTCAGCCTTGCTGAAAACACCGAGATCAATGCATTGGTGATCGACGTCAAGGGTGACCGTGGCCTGACGCCCTATCGCAGTGCGGCGCGCGAGGCGATCGGCGCAACGGCCCACTTGACCACACGGGCACCTCAGATGCGCGACTTGCCGGCATTGCTTGCCAAGCTACGCGCGCAACACCCGTACCTGATCGCGCGCATCGTGGTGTTCAAGGACGATCCATTGGCCAGTGCGCATCCAGAGTGGAGCGTGCACACCGCTGACGGCCAGCCGTGGCGGGATCTCGAAAAACTGCAATGGATGGATCCGTTTTCGCACGAGGTCTGGCAGCACAATCTCGATGTCGCCGAGGAGGCTGCGCAGATGGGTTTCGACGAGATCCAGTTCGACTATGTGCGTTTTCCCGACAAGAGCGGGCTACGCTTTGCCCTCCCCAACAACCGCGCCAACCGGACCGCGGCGATCATCGGTTTTCTGCAGGCCGCACGCGCACGACTCGCCCCCTACAATGTATTTGTCTCCGCGGACATCTTCGGCTACGTCTGCTGGAACCTCGACGATACGGCGATCGGCCAGCAAATCGAACTGCTGGGCGCGGAGCTCGACTACATTTCGCCAATGCTGTACCCGTCCGGTTTCACATGGGGGCTGCCGGGCTTTACCAACCCGACAGCCGACCCCGGCCAGATTGTCAGGCGTACCCTGGCGGAGGCGATGAAGCGCACCCACCTGCCGGGCGTGCGCTTTCGTCCCTGGTTGCAGGCCTTTCGTGACTATGCCTTCGATCGTCGCCCGTTTGACGCGGCCGCGATCAGTGCTCAGGTTCACGCCGCCGACGCAGCCGGCACCGATGGATGGATGTTATGGAACCCACGCAATCACTACGAGGCCGCCGACTTGCCACAGCGCTGAAGCGCTGGGCGATGCTGCTTGGCCTGGCGATGGCGGCGCACATCGCATGCGCCGCTGATCTCGATGCGACGACGCGCCTGCAAGCCGCACAAATCGTCGAGGGCCAGATCGCCGCCGGACGCGTTCCGGGGGCGGTTATCCTGATCGGTGACGCCACAAAGGTGTTTTATCGCCAGGCCTTTGGACAACGCACGACGACGCCCCCCCGCGAGCCGATGACGCTGGACACCGAGTTCGATCTGGCATCGCTGACCAAAGTCATCGCGACGACCACGGCCATCCTGCAACTGGCCGAAACGGGCCGCATCAATCTGGACGCCCCCGTTGCACGGTATTGGCCGGCCTTTGGGGCGCAGGGCAAAGAGGCAGTGAAGGTGCGTGACCTGCTTGCACACACGTCCGGGCTGCGCCCAGATTTGCCTGGGCGGCCACCCGGTGCGGGCCGCAAAGGTGTGTTGAGCGCCATCGCGGCGCAACGGCTGCGCAACGCGCCGGGTGCCCAAGTCATCTACAGTGACCTGAATTTCGTGGTGCTCGGCGAACTGGTCGAACGCATCACCCACAGCTCGCTCGACGCCTATTGCCAGGCTCACATCTTCGGGCCGCTGGGCATGCGCGATACGGTTTTTCTGCCGGATACCCTGCGAGCGATACGCAGCGCACCGACACTCGCCACCAAGGCCGGCACGCTCCGGGGGCACGTACACGATCCGACGGCGCAATGGATGGGCGGCGTCTCCGGCAACGCCGGGCTGTTTTCCACGGCGGACGACCTTGCGCGTTTCGCGCAGATGGTGCTGAACCAGGGGCGCGCAGGCAGCCGGCAGATTCTGCGGCCGGCGAGCATCGCCGCCCTCGCGAGCGCCGCTTCGCCGCTCGACAGCGTGCCGTGGCGCGGCCTCGGCTGGGAACTGGCCGCACCGTTCGTATCGAACCATGATCGTCTGCCGCCGATTGGCGTCATCGGCCATACCGGATACACCGGCACGGGGCTGTGGATTGATCTGATGACACGCCAATTCATCGTCATCCTGAGCAACCGGGTGTATCCCGATGACAGCGGTGACGCGCGCCCGCTTCGTGCGCAATTGCTCGCATTGATGGCCAGTCGCGGGGCGCCTGCAAGCGGCGCGCAAATCGGCCGGTTGTTGCCCTCAGCGTTGCCGGCGCTGCGTGCCGCCGATCGCCTGCCCACCTCGACGGGCCCGGTGCAGACAGGCATTGACGTGCTTGAGGCACAGCAGTTTGCCCCGCTCGCCGGCCTGCGCGTGGGCCTGATCACCAATCGCAGCGGATTCGACGCCAAAGGCCGACGCACCGTCGACGTCCTCGCCCACGCGCCAGGTGTCAGGCTGGCGGCATTGTTCTCGCCGGAGCATGGGCTGAACATCGACGTGGACGAACGAGTCGGCGACACCCGCGACCCGGCGACGGGCCTCACCGTGCACAGTCTCTACGGCGCAACGCAGCGCTTCCCGGCCGGTTCGCTCAAAGGGCTGGATGCGCTGATCTTCGATATTCAGGACGCCGGCGTGCGCTTCTTCACCTATGAGACGACACTCGGCTACGCACTCGAAGCCGCCGCGGCGCAAGGCATTGCGCTGTTCGTGCTGGACCGGCCCGACCCGCTCGGCGCACAACGTTTCGGCGGCCCGGTGATGGACAGTCGCCGTGAATCGTTTACCGGCTATTTCCCTGCACCGCTGCAGCCCGGCATGACCGTCGGCGAGCTGGCGCGTCTATTCAATCGCAACAAGCACATTGGTGCGGATCTGCGCGTTGTGCCGATGCTGGGATACCAGCGCGCGATGACCTTTGCCGACACCGGGTTGGGATGGGTGCCGCTCTCACCGAACCTGCGCACGCTCTCCCAGCTGGACCTGTACCCGGATATCGGTTTACTCGAAGGCGCAAATCTGAGTGTGGGGCGTGGCACGCCGCATCCGTTCGAGTGGGTCGGCGCGCCGTGGATCGACGCGACCCGGCTCGCAAACGCACTGAATGCGTTTGACGTCGGCGCGCATTTCGAGCCGGTCGACTTCGTCCCCACCGAATCAAACTGGCACGGTCGGCTCTGTCATGGTGTGAGCATCACCCGCCTCTCAACGCCTGCGCAACGCCCTGTAGCCAGCCTGGGGCTGACCCTGCTCGCCACCTTGCACACGCTCTATCCCCACATACTCGACCTGGCGGCGACCCGTGATTCAATCGGCTCGCAAAGCGTGTGGCAGGCGATTCGCGATGGCGCGACACCTGACGCGGCGCAAGCGCTCGACGCGGTGCCGCTTGCGCGCTTCTCGCGGCTACGGCAGGAGACTTTGTTGTATTGATGGGCAGCGTCATTGGTTGCCTATCGATGGCTGTCCAGCCTATTGGGTTTTGTCGGGCCGTCCCTAGACCGCCAGGACGCTGCATGGCACCTGATACAGAATATGTTCGGTCGTGCTGCCCACCAGTTTGTTCAATCCATGGGACTGGACTCTGCCCATCACGATCACGTCCACCTGATTTTCCTCGGCAAACTCACTCAGCGCCGAGACCGGGTGCCCCAGAATGAAATGCCGGCGGTCAGAGGCCACACCGTACCGACCGGCCAGCGCCAGGAACGATTTCTCCAGTTCCCTGCGCAACTGCTTGGTCAGCTGCGACAGTGTCAGGCCGCCGCCGCCCATATCGCCCAGATAGTCTGTCGTGTCGCAGGCATACAGCAGGTGCAACTCGGCATTGCACTGCAGCGCAAGGCCATTGGCCTGCTGGATGATCCGGTCATTCAACTCTTTGTCGGCATCGGTACCCGAAGCGTCAACGGCGGCCACGATCTTGTGCGGCAAGGTATGGCCACTGCCGCCCATCAGATAGACCGGCACTGGACAGTGGCGCAGCAAGTGCCAATCCAGCGGGGTGAAGAACGCGCGCTTGAGCGCCGATTCATGCTGAACCTCCTTGATCAACAGGTCGGGCTGCATTTCCGTGACGTGATCCAGAATGTCCTGCTGCAGGTCATCGGCCCAGGCCACTTCTGCCGTCACCTCGATCCCCAGGCCACGAATATTTTTTGCCTGATACTTCAACCAGTCGCGGTGGTCCTGCAGGTAGGTTTCCCGCGCCGTTTCCCGCACGCCCTCTTCAAGCAGCGACAGAATATCCAACGACTTTATCAAGGCAGCGATATGCAAACGTGCCCCGCTGGCCTTTGCCAGGGCCGCCGCATGTTGTATCGCAGGAGACTGGCGCAGGGCCGGGTTGATGATCAATAACAACCGTTGATACTGGCTCATGATCTGACTCCAGGCAGGTGGGCTTCAACGCGCCATGGCCTGTTGCGAGGGCGCGGTCGTTGCGCCCTCGCTGGACCAGGCACCAGCGTCAACCCAGACTCCTCCGTTGGAATCGCTTTGGCGTTGATATAAATCAAATACCCTCGCCGGGCAGGTTACCGGCAGCAGCCCTCCATCATGAGTCGCTCTTGTTCATGGTTTTCAACCATTGCTGGTGGGCTTGACGGTATTTGTCATCCGCCAGTTTTTTCGCTGCAGAAAATCGTTGTATCGTCTGGGTCGAAACAGGCTCGCTCAACAACGCATAGGCTTGTTTGCTCAGTCGGTCGGCTTCGGAAAAGAGCTCCGCGCAACGATTGATTGATTCAGAACAGGCGGCGGATTTTGTCGTTGAATCATTGGCGATCATGGTCGTACTCCTCGATCCCGACCTCCTGTCATTTCTTCAAGTTTTGTAGCGTCGAGTACACCCTCGCCCGGATCTACTCATCACGCGTCCAGTCGATGTTCACCCCGAACTCATCATCGCTGTACTGATAATCGGCGTGCCCTTTGAAGGCCGCTTTCAGTGCATGACCCAGGCGGTTCGCGAGATGGATGCCCGTGGTGGTCACAACCAGCGCCCCCTCCGAATCGGTCAGGCTGATGATGCGCTCCAGGGCATGCTCCGCTTTTTCCTTTTTCTCGGTGTTTTCGATCAGGTTGATGATTTCGTTTCGATGCGCGGGCAAGAAGCTGCCCGATAGCGTGAGCGTACCCGCCGGCTTGTTGTCATTGGTACGCTGACAGGCTGGGCAGGTCACTGATTGCGCATCATGAACCACCGTGTTTTCAGGAACTTTCCAGGTCCAGTTACCTGCCTGGTAAGCGGCCCCACACTGCGGGCAGACGGCAGAGCCTTCGATTTTCGGCAAGCAATAAGGATCATGGGCCGGTGTTTTGAACAGCTGGTTTTTCTGACTCTGCTGAAACTTGTCCATGGTCTTTCCTCGCAAATGAGTTGGCTAAAAATCCCACGCGAACCGTGTTTTCAAATCGCCCCCCTTCCAGTCAGGTCCACTGAAAACACGGTGGATTTGAAGATTTCATTTGGGCCCGGTTTGCTGCGGCGCAGGTTGATATTTGTCAATTCGGGCCAACAACCGACGGTCGATCATCCGAACGGTACGTACTGCGACTGCACACCTGCCTGTGTGACTTTGTTGATAAAAATCAACGCTGCACGTGCCATTTCATAGAAGCTGAAACAATGCAGAACTCTTCAGGAGAACAACCTGATGGCTCACACTAAAATCCTGTTTCGTGCTGGCGCTCGCGAGAAAATCCTCAGCGGAGCCACACAATTGGCGGACGCTGTCCGGGTGACCCTGGGACCGAAATCAAAATCGGTGTTGATCCAGAATAAATGGGGCAATCCGACGGTCTGCAACGATGGCGTGACGATTGCCAAACGGATCGACCTGCTGGACCCCGAGGAGAATCTGGGTGCGCAAATGCTGCGTCAGGCGGCGGAACGCACCGGCGAGGCCGTGGGGGACGGGACCAGCACATCGACGGTCCTGGCCCATGCAATCCTGGCTGACGGCATCCGCAACGTCGTCGCCGGTGCCAGTGCGATCGACCTCAAGCGCGGTATGGACCGGGGGCTTTCTCTGGTCATGCAATCACTGCTGGCGCAATCGCGCCCGGTCAGCACGCCTAAGGAAAAGGCCCAGGTGGCCACGCTTTCGGCCCACAACGACGCGGTCATCGGTCAGCTGGTGGCCGACGCTCTGGAAAAGGTCGGCATTGAAGGTGTTGTCAGTGTCGAAGAGTCCAAGACCACCGAAACAGTGGTCGAGGTCATGGAAGGGATGCGCCTGGATCGTGGATATGTCTCGCCCTACTTCGTGACCGATACCGAGAAGATGCAGGCCGAACTCGACGATGCCTACCTGCTGCTCTGTGACCATAAGATCGGCGTGCTCAAAGACCTGCTGCCATTGCTGGAATTGATTGCCAAAAGTGGCCAGCCACTGGTCCTGATCGCCGATGACATAGAAGGTGAAGCGTTGACCACGTTGGTGGTCAACCAGATTCGGGGAGTTTTGCGCGCGGTGGCGATCAAGGCGCCAGGTTTCGGTGATCGACGCAAGGAAATGCTTCAGGACATTGCCGTTCTGACCGGCGCAACCCTGATCTCCAATGAGCTGGGGATCAACCTCGAACAGGTGGAGTTGAGCCAGTTGGGTCGGGCTCATCGCGTCGTGGTGCAAAAAGACAGCACCGCGCTGATTGGCGGCGCAGGTACACGCGAGGCTATCGAGGCGCGCCTGCAACAGATCCGCGTTCAAATGGACAACACCACCAGCGATTACGACCGGGAAAAACTGCAGGAACGCCTGGCCAGGCTGTCTGGCGGCGTGGCGGTGATCCGCGTCGGCGCGCCTTCCGAAGCGGAAATGAAATCGCGCAAGGATGCACTCGACGATGCGATTTCCGCGACCCGGGCAGCGATCGCCGAAGGCATTGTTCCAGGTGGCGGCCTGGCGCTGCTCAAGGCGGTGCCGATGATCGCAGCCGAGGAAGCCAGCCATGAGGGCGATGTCAAAACCGGCCTGCAGATTCTGCGCCGGGCTCTGGAAGCACCGGCCCGGTTCATCGCTGAAAACTCGGCGGTGGATGCCGGCGTGGTCATTGCCCGCATGCTCGCCGAACCGGGCAACGTGGGCTTCGATGCGGCAGCCAATTGTTATGTGGACATGTACGAAGCCGGCATCATCGACCCGACCAAGGTGGTGCGTATTGCCCTGGAAAATGCCGTGTCGGTTGCCAGTGTCCTGCTGCTCACCGAGGCGACCATGACGGATATTCCAGAAAAGGAATCGCCTGCCCAGCCACCGTTTCCTGAATGACCGGCACGAGGTGAGGTGATCCAGACCCGAGGTCTCTGTGCACATCATCCGGCGCCCTGCGCGAGGGAGAAGCTGAAGCAGGCTATCTTTATAGTAAACGGGATGGCCGCTGGCTTACCGATATGCGTTCACACTCTGAGCCAAGGCCATGAAAAAGAACGACCGGTGGAACCTGTCCTACTTCGCGATCGCTTTTATCGTCATGGGCCTCATGCAGGTCTTCTTTGTCGAGCGCCAGGCCGTGCAGCCCCTGCCCTACAGCCAGTTCATGCAATTGTTGAACGAGCAAAAAGTCAGTGACTTGCAGATCGACAAGGACCGGATCAGCGGCAAATTGGTGGAACCCATCGACGGACGCGACCGGTTCTCCACGGTGCGGGTCGATCCGGCGCTGGCGACCGAACTCTCCCAATCGGGCGTCGGCTTTACCGGGGTCAATGAAAACACCTTTATGAACAGCCTGTTGGGCTGGTTGTTGCCGTTCATAATGATCATGGTGTTCTGGCATTTCCTGTTTCGCGGGATGGCGGACAAACAAGGCCTTGGCGGGTTGATGAATGTCGGCAAGTCGCGGGCCAGGATCTTTGTCGAACGCGATACTGGAGTGACCTTCGCCGATGTCGCGGGCATTGACGAAGCCAAGGCCGAACTGGTGGAAATCGTCTCGTTCCTCAAGGACAAGGCCCGATACGCACGCCTGGGCGCACACATTCCCAAGGGCACCTTGCTGGTGGGCCCGCCAGGCACCGGCAAGACCCTGGTGGCCAAAGCCATCGCCGGTGAAGCCGGTGTGCCGTTTTTCTCGATTTCGGGGTCCGAATTTGTCGAAATGTTCGTCGGGGTCGGTGCGGCCCGGGTCCGCGACCTGTTCGAACAGGCCCGCCAGGCCTCACCCTGCATCATCTTCATTGATGAACTCGATGCGCTGGGCAAGATGCGTGGCGTCGGCGTGTTGGGCGGCAATGACGAAAAAGAACAGACCCTCAACCAGTTATTGGCCGAGCTGGACGGCTTCGATCCCCGGGAGGGCGTGGTTTTGCTGGCTGCGACCAACCGGCCAGAGGTCCTTGATCCGGCGCTGTTGCGCGCAGGGCGCTTCGACCGGCAGATTCTGATCGACCGTCCCGATCGCAAAGGGCGGCAGTCGATTCTTAAGGTTCATCTGAAGAAAATCACCGTGGAACCAGGCCTCGATAGCGCACGTATCGCCGAAATCACCACTGGTTTCACCGGCGCCGACCTGGCCAACCTGGTGAACGAAGCGGCCATCGTCGCCACCCGTCGCGGCGCCGAGGCGGTCAGCCTGAACGACTTCACCGCCGCAGTGGAACGCCTTATCGCGGGGCTAGAACGCAAGAGCAGCCTGCTCGATGCCGACGAGCGCCGGGTGGTGGCCTATCACGAGATGGGGCATGCCCTGGCCGCGAGCAGCCTGCCGGCCATGGACCCGGTGCATAAAGTCTCGATCGTGCCCCGGGCCATCGGCTCGCTGGGCTATACCTTGCAGCGACCGACCGAGGATCACTTCCTGATCAGTTGCCAGACACTCAAGGACCGGATTGTCGTGCTGATGGCCGGACGCGCCGCCGAGGACCTTGTCTACGGCCAGATCTCCACCGGAGCCGCCGACGATCTGGGCCGCGCGACCGATATCGCCCGGCAACTGATCACCCGCTTCGGCATGAGCCCCGAGCTCGGGCAGTCGGTGCTGGAAAAGCAAACCCCAACGTATCTGGGAGATCGCATGGCCACGATGGGCGAAAAGGATTATTCGGAACAGACAGCCCGGGAAATCGACCTGGGTATTCGCGCCCTGCTCGATGAAGCCTACCAACGGGCCAAGGCGCTGCTTCAGAGTCGTCGGGCCGACCTGGACGAGGGCGCCCGCCTGTTACTGGAAAAGGAAACCCTCACGCCCGAGGAGTTCCCGGCGCTGATGCCATTCAAGCCCACCCCGGCATTACCAGCCCCGTGACGCTGCGAACAATCGCCCGCAGACGGCGCCCTGCCCCCATCGCTGAAGGCCCATCATGTTCGCAGTCACGCTAATCAACACGTTGGTGGTGGTCATCACGGTGGTGATCCACTACGAATGCCTGCTGCGTCTGAACGATTGGCTGCCCAGGCTCAAACTCTGGAGCCGCTTTCGGATCGTCGTCGGGGTATTCGGCGCGATGGTGGCCCATGCGTTAGAGGTCTGGTGTTTCGCGCTGATCTATTACCTGCTGATCCGCTCCGGTGAATGGGGTAGCCTGCGCGGCAATTTCGATGGTTCGTTCATGGACTGCGTGTACTTTTCCTTCACCACGTTCACGACCATCGGTTTCGGCGACATTTCCCCCATGGGTAACCTCAAGTACCTGACCGGGTTGGAGGCACTGACGGGACTGGTGCTGATTTCCTGGACCGCCTCGTTCCTGTTTCTGGAGATGCAGAAATACTGGAAGAGCAAGTAACGCCCGGCGCCGCCCATCAACCCTGATTGCCCGGCGCAGGCGTCCATTGCCACTCCATCACTTCGGGCATGTCCTGCCCGTGTTCGATGAGGTAAAGCTTGTGTTTCTCCATCGTCGCCCAATAGCGCGCCCGGGCGGTCTGGAGTTGATCGTGCAGCCGGGGCACGCGCTCGATGACATCCAGGGCCAACTGATACCGATCCAGATTATTGAGCACCGCCATGTCGAACGGCGTGGTGGTCGCCCCCTCGTCCTTGAAGCCGCGAACATGGAAGTTTTCATGATTGGTGCGCTTGTACAGCAGCCGGTGGATCAGCGCGGGGTAGCCGTGGAAAGCAAAGATCACCGGCCGGTCGACGGTAAACAGTTCATCGAAGACGCTGTCGGGCAAACCGTGGGGATGGTGGTACGACGGCTGCAGGACCATCAGGTCGACGACATTGATCACCCGCACCCGCAAATCCGGCACGTATTCGCGCAGCAAAGTGACCGCCGCCAGGGTTTCCAGGGTCGGAACGTCGCCGGCACAGGCCATCACCACGTCCGGATCGCTGTCATCGCGGCAGGCCCAGTCCCAGCGTCCGATACCGGCCTGGCAATGACGAATGGCGGCATCGATGTCCAGCCACTGCCACTCCGGTTGCTTGCCGGCCACGATCACGTTGATGTAGTTGCGGCTCCTGAGGCAGTGATCGGCCACTGACAGCAGGCAATTGGTATCGGGCGGCAGGTAGATCCGCACCACGTCCGCCGTTTTGTTCGCCACCAGATCGATGAACCCCGGGTCCTGATGGGAAAAACCATTGTGGTCCTGGCGCCAGACATGGGAGGTGAGCACATAGTTGAGCGAGGCCACCGGTTTGCGCCATGGCACTTCGGCGGCGGTTTTCAGCCATTTGGCATGCTGGTTGAACATCGAGTCGACAATGTGGATGAACGCCTCGTAACAGGAAAACACCCCATGCCGGCCGGTCAGCAAATAACCTTCGAGCCAGCCTTCGCACACCTGTTCGCTCAGAATCTCCATCACCCGGCCATCGGCCGACAGATTGACGTCATCAGGCCCCAGCGGCTCCATCCACGCCTTCGCACTGACTTCATACACCGCATCCAGCCGGTTCGAGGCGGTTTCGTCCGGGCCGAACAGGCGAAAATTGCTCGACGTCAGATTGCATTTCATCACGTCGCGCAAAAACCGGCCCAGCACCCGCGTGGCCTCTGCCCGCAGGCCACCGGGCGCTTCGACGTTCACCGCATACTGGGTGAACCGTGGCAGATCCAGTGCGCGCAACAGCAGCCCGCCGTTGGCGTGGGGGTTGGCGCTCATTCGCCGATGGCCGGTCGGCGCCAACGCCGCGATCTCGGGTAACAAGCTGCCATTGGCATCAAACAATTCGTCGGGGCGGTAGCTGCTGAGCCATTCCTCCAGTTGCCGCAAATGCTGCGGCTGCTGGAAGTCGGCCAAGGGCACTTGATGCGCCCGCCAGGTGCCTTCGACCCGCTGGCCATCGACGAATGTCGGCCCCGTCCAGCCCTTGGGCGTGCGCAAGATCAGCATTGGCCACAGGGGTCGCTCCAGCGTCCGGGACGACGATCGTTGACGCGCGCCCCGCTGAATGTCGCGAATTTCCTGCACGATGGTGTCCAGCGTTCTGGCCAGGGTTTGATGAACCTCGGCCGGGTCATCGCCTTCGACGAAATATGGGTCGTAGCCATAGCCGTACATCAACGCCGACAACTCCTCCTCGCTGATGCTGGAGAGCACCGTCGGGTTGGCGATTTTGTACCCGTTCAAATGCAGAATCGGCAGCACCGCCCCGTCACGCGCCGGGTTGAGAAACTTGTTGGAATGCCAACTGGCCGCCAGCGCCCCGGTTTCCGCCTCGCCGTCGCCAATCACACACGCCACGATCAGGTCCGGGTTGTCGAACGCGGCACCGTAGGCATGGGCCAGGCTGTAGCCCAGCTCGCCGCCTTCATGGATCGATCCCGGAATCTGCGCCGACACATGGCTGGAAATGCCATACGGCCAGGAAAACTGCCGAAACAGTCGGGCCAGGCCATTGGTATTGCGCCCCACCGACGGGTAGAGCTCGGTGTACGTGCCTTCCAGGTAGGTCTGGGCCACGATGGCCGGCCCGCCATGCCCGGGGCCGGCGATGAAGATCATGTTCAGGTCGTGGGCCGTGATCAGGCGATTGAGGTGCGTATAGATCAGGTTCAACCCCGGCGTCGTGCCCCAGTGCCCCAGTAACCGTGGCTTTACATCCGTCAGTGTCAGCGGCACCGCCAGCAGCGGATTGTCCTTGAGGTAGATCTGCCCGACCGCCAGGTAATTGGACGCCCGCCAGTAGGCATCCAGCCCTTCCAGTTGCTCGGCACTCAGAAAATCGCTCATGACGTCCTCCGCCAGGGCTTCGGTTTAAACCGCAAGATATGCGTCGATTCTGGGTGTCTGCACGGCCTAAGACTTGATTTACATCAAGTCTTGGGCCGTCTATCCCGGCTCAACAGGAACAAGCTTTTCCCCCGCTCATCGACTCTATCTGTAAACGCCCGATTGAAACGGGGGATCCGAACTATGCTCTAAGCTCCTGTCAGGGGGAATTTTTGCGATGCCTGAAACTCGGCCGTATCAACATCATTATCTGAAAGCCGCGTGCTCCAATTGCAGTGTTCTGGAGTTGTGTCTGCCGATTGGCCTGACCAGCAACGAAGTCGAACGACTGGATACCCTGATCATTCAGCGTGTAAAGGTTAAAAAAGGTGCAGCCCTGTACCGGGCCGGCGATCCGTTGCGCTCGCTCTACGCGGTGCGGATCGGTTCATTCAAGACCAGCATGCTGTCGGTCGACGGCCGCGAGCAGGTCACCGGGTTTCAGATCCCCGGCGAGATGCTCGGTCTGGACGCTATCAGCGACGATCATCACACTTGCAGTGCCTTTGCCCTGGAGGACAGTGAAGTCTGCCCCTTCAACTTCGCCCAACTGGAGAAACTCGCCCTGGAGCTGCCCTCGTTGCAGCACAACATGAACAAGATCCTGAGCCGGGAAATCGTCCGTGAGCACAACCTGCTGATGATGATGGGCAACATGAACTCCGATGAACGCCTGGCCGCCTTCCTCCTGAACCTGTCGCAACGGCTGAGCATTCGGGGGTACTCGTCCCGAGACTTTGTGCTGAAGATGCGTCGCGAAGAGATCGGCTCCTACTTGGGCCTGCGTCTGGAAACCATTTGTCGGGGCATCGCTCATCTGCGGGACTCGGAACTGGTCGAGATTTCCGGGCGTAACGTCAAAGTGCTGAATCTGGACGGGCTCAAGCAACTGGTCGCCGGCTGCCACCGGGAATCCCCCCTGTAACGCCTTGCGGTGCATCGGCTTTTGGAGAATCGTCATGCGCGCCATGGTTCTGCATGCCCCCGGCCAGCCGCTGCAACGGGAAGAACGTCCCGTGCCGCAGCCCGGCGCGCAGCAACTGTTGATCAAGGTGTTGGCCTGTGGCGTGTGCCGCACCGACCTGCATTTAGTGGACGGTGAACTGCCGCAAGCAGTGCTGCCGCGGGTGCCGGGCCATGAAATCGTCGGTGAAGTGACAGCGGTGGGTGGCGACGTTTCGCCCGACTGGGTCGGCAAGCGCGTCGGCGTTCCCTGGCTTGGCTGGACGTGCGGTGAGTGCACGTTTTGCTGCTCGGGCCGGGAAAACCTCTGCGACCGGGCGCAGTTCACCGGCTGTCATCGGGATGGCGGTTATGCCGACTACACGGTTGCCGATGCCCACTTCTGTTTCCCCCTCCCGGACACGCTCTCGGCCACCGAAGCCGCACCGCTGCTGTGTGCCGGGCTGATCGGCTTTCGCGCCCTGCAAATGGCCAAAGGTGCACGCCACCTGGGCCTCTATGGCTTCGGCGCGGCAGCGCATCTGGCGATTCAGGTGGCGCGGGGCCGAGGACAGCAGGTGTACGCCTTCACTCGACCGGGCGACAGCGAGGGCCAGGCTTATGCCAGGACGCTGGGCGCCGTGTGGGCAGGCCCTTCGGATCAGCCGCCACCGCACCTGCTCGACGCCAGCCTGATCTTCGCCCCTGTCGGTGCACTGGTGCCACTGGCGCTGGAAGCCACAGTCAAGGGCGGTTGTGTGATTTGCGCCGGCATCCACATGAGCGACATCCCCAGCTTCCCCTATCGACTGTTGTGGGGCGAACGCAGCGTCCGCTCGGTGGCGAACCTGACCCGCGAAGACGGCACGGCGTTTTTTGCAGAGCTGCGTCATACGCCCGTGCACAGCGACGTCACCTGTTTTGCCCTGGACGATGCCAATCAGGCGCTGGCAAGCCTGCGGGCCGGTCAGGTCAAAGGGGCGATCGTGCTCGTCCCCTGACGCTCGCCCCTGCCGTTCGGTGTTTTTTCCGGCACCGTCCACCAACAACGCTAGGCTTACGGATGACGTGGCGATGCCTCGTCATTCTGCAGGGAGCGCAAAAAATGGAATTAATTGACCGTTGGCAGCCTCTCTCTCTCAGGACAGCCTGTATCAGGGAGGAATGCCGCCATGCAGATTTCTAATCATTACAAATGGTCTGCCTTGGCAGCCATTGCACTGACCCTCTTCAGCGTACTGATATTTTTGCTGATCAAATCCTACTCGTACGACACATCGACCTACTTCGAATCGCGCGACTTCGTGCGTCAACTCAAGCAATACGATGCCAATTGGAACGTGAAGCTCCTGCGAGCCAAAATCGGCATGAACAACAACCTGTTGCTGGTGGCGCCGCCTGAAGCGGAAGAGCGCTGGCAACAGCTCGATAGCCTCAACGCTGTCGGCCCGCTCCCGACCCTTTGGCAAACCCGACGCCAGGGCTATCTGGAGGCGGTAGAAAACAAAGCCCGGTTGGTTGAGCAATTCAAACAGCACAACACGGCCTTGCGAACAGCATTCGAGGCCCTGCCTACGCTGGAAGATGCCATTCGGGTGTTGCAGGAAGATTCCAACTACAAACTCTCGTCGGTGGATGCTCGGGCGGCGTCAGTGGTGTTCGATCTTACCTTGGACACCCTTGAATACGCCCTCTATGTCAGCAGCGAACGGGCCGAAGAAATCTCCGGGCATCTGGAATATCTGAATGAGTACATCAATCAACTGCCGCCTGAACGGCGCCCGACTTTCACTGCACTTGTAGACGCTGTGAATGCCATTGTGCGAGAGCAGCCCATCGTCAATGACCTGGTTGATCGCATCAGTGTCATTCCGGTCGCACAGCAACTGGACAGCATCAACGAGTTATTGAACGAGACACAACGGCGCACAGCCGCGACAGATCGCCAATACCACCTTTACCTGGGGATCTGCGCCGGCATCATGGCGCTACTGCTGCTGTACCTGGCCGCCCGTCTGATTCGCAGTTATGCGCTGATCAATAAGATGAACAACCAATTGCAGACAGCGAACGAGCGGCTGGAGCAACGCGTCGAGGAACGCACCCATGAACTGTTGGAAGCCGAGCGCGAACTGATCGACGCCGCGCGGATGGCCGGTATGGCAGAGATCGCGACCAACGTGCTGCACAACGTCGGTAATGTGTTGAATAGCGTTAACGTCTCCGCGGAATTGATCACCCGCAAATTGTCGACCAGCAAAACCCTCGGCCTGGGCAAAGCGGTAAAAATGATCAATGAACATGCCGAAGACCTGGGGCAGTTCATGACGCACGATGAAAAAGGCAAACTGCTGCCCCTTTACTTCAATCAACTGGTCGATTCCATCGCGACCGAGCAATCGAGCATCGTTGACGAGCTGGCGCAACTCACCAAGAGCATCGATCACATCAAGGATATCGTCGCCACCCAACAGGCCTATGCCGGCGCCGCCCGGCTGGTCGAGCCGTTGAATGTCGTCGATCTGTTCGAAGATGCGTTACGCATGAATTCCGGCGCCTTGAGCCGGCACCATGTCACGGTCATCAAAGACTACCAGGCCACACCGACCATCATCGGCGACAAACACCGACTGTTGTTGATCCTGATCAACCTGATCAGCAATGCCAAATATGCGATGTCCAGGGTCAGCGATCATCAGCGCCGTATGACGCTGGGCGTCAGGATTATCGATAACGCAACGCTGCGCTTCAGCGTAGAGGATCAGGGCGAAGGGATTGCCGCCGAGAACATGGCCCGCATCTTCAATCACGGCTTTACCACGCGCAAGGAAGGTCATGGTTTTGGCCTGCACAGTTGCGCACTCGCGGCGGTGGAAATGAACGGGCACCTTCGCGTCCATAGCGATGGACCCGGCCAGGGAGCGATTTTTACCCTGGAAATTCCGCTGGAGATGGCGCAAGTAATGCCAGCCGCCGTAAGCCTGTAGCAGCTGCCGAGCAGCGGCTGCGTTCGCTGGTAGCAGCTGTCGAGCCTGCGAGGCTGCGTTCGGCGGCGAAGCCGTCGTCAAACCAGAGCTTGCGGTGCATCAGGCAGACCGCGTCAGTCGGACTCACGACTGCTGCGCAGCCGAACGCAGCCTCGCGCTGCTCGGCAGCTGCTACAAGGTAGCCGTCACCCCACCAGCGCAATCAATTGCTGGCGCTGTGCATCCGTGAGCATCGGGCCGAAACCTGCACCGGCGTTTTCCGCCATGTAGCGCGGGTTGCCGGTGCCGGGGATGACGCAGGTCACCGCCGGATGAGCCAGCAGGAACTTGAGCGCCAGTTGCGCCCAGCTGTTGATCCCCACTTGCGCAGCCCATCCCGGTAGCGGTTTGCCTTTCAATCGAGCGATCAGGCCGCCGCCACCGAAGGGCCGATTGCAGATCACCGCCACACCGCGCTCACGACACAGCGGCAGGATTCGCTTTTCGACAGCGCGGTCGTCCAGGGCATAGTTGATCTGCAAAAAATCCATCGGCTCGCCTTTCAACACCGCCTCCACTTCGTCGTAGGCCGACGCCGTGTAATGGCTGATGCCGATGTAGCGGATGCGCCCTTCTGCCTTCCATTGACGCAAGGTCGGCAAATGGGTTTTCCAGTCCAGCAGGTTGTGAATCTGCATCAGGTCGATCCGGTCGGTCTGCAACAGTTTGAACGACTGCTCCATCTGCGCGATGCCTTCTTCGCGGCCACGGGTCCAGACCTTGGTGGCCAGGAAGGCCGGCGAGCGAGGGCGATGGATCGACAGCAGCTCACCGGTGGTCTGCTCGGCGCGACCGTACATGGGCGAACTGTCGATCACCTTTCCACCCTTCTCGAACAACGCGCTGAGCACCGCCTGCAGTTGCTTGTAAGCAGCGTCGGCTGGCGTGACATCAAAACCGCGATAAGTACCCAGGCCGACGATGGGCAACGGCTCGTTGCTGGAAGGAATGGCTCGGGTCAGCATGTTCTTGCCTCCGTGTGGCGAGGGGGCTTGCCCCCGTTCGGCTGCACAGCAGTCGTAAACCATTGCATGTGGTGTACCGCGATTGCAGGTTTTGGGGCCGCTTCGCGACCCAACGGGGGCGAGCCCCCTCGCCACAGGTGCTCGCACCCACACGGGCATTGGGCGGCGCTTCTGCACAGCTGAAATTGCTGGACTACACTCTGGCGACGCTCCAGCAATAGCTGTCTCAAGGCCCGAAGCAGTCCATGCCGTCCACTAAACTTAGCCGAATGTCGCGAACCCTGGTGTCTCTCTTCGCTTTCATTGCCGTTGCATACCTGCTGCTCTGCGTCGCGCTGTTCGTGTTTCAACGGGCCCTCATCTACTACCCGCAACCTCGCGCCATCGACACACCCGAATCGCTTCTTACCTTGTCAGTCGCCGACGCGCAGGTGCTGGTGACCGTCAGGCCGCACGACGGGCCGAAGGCGTTGATCTACTTTGGTGGCAATGCCGAGGACGTTTCCCGCAGCCTGCCCGGGTTTTCGCAAGCGTTTGCGGATCATGCGATCTACTTGCTGCATTACCGAGGCTACGGTGGCAGTACCGGGTCGCCGTCCGAGGAGGCGATTCAGCGTGACGCCATGGCCTTGTTCGACTATGTCTACAACAGCCATCCCGATATTGCAGTGATCGGACGCAGCCTGGGTTCAGGCGTTGCCGTGCGCCTGGCCAGCCAGCGCCCGGCGTCGCGGCTGATCCTGATCACGCCCTACAACAGCCTTGAAGACCTCGCCGCCCGCCAGTTTCCCTGGTTCCCGGTGAAATGGCTGTTGCAGGACAAGTTCGAATCCTGGAAATACGCCGCTCACATCACCGTCCCGACGCTGTTGGTTGCGGCCGAGCACGACGAAGTCATACCGCGCGCAAGCACAGACCGGCTCTACACCCATTTCGCCAAAGGCGTGGCCTCGCTGCAGGTCATACCGGACACGGGCCACAACTCGATCTCCGAGAGCCCCAACTACCTGCAAATGCTAGGCGCCGCGTTGTGAGCACCCTCACACCAGCACGCCTTTAAGCAGGTGGTCAGAAAAACGAAGTAATTACTTAACGTTTTTTTTACAATCCAACTGGCAGGGTATACGGCTGCCATTTCTGCGGCTCATGATGTGCACTGCACAGAACTTTACCAATACAATGGAGCAAGGCATGGAGCCAATGGTGGCAAAAAGCCCAAAAAATATACTGATCAGCGAGTACTTACAGGGGATTGTGATGCAAAAGCGCCCTTTGCGCAGAATCGGAATCAGTCACTCACAGGCGCAGGCCTCATGACGGTTCTGGTTACTGGCGCCGCCGGTTTTATTGGGTATCACACCGTCAAGCGTTTGTGTCAAGAAGGCCTTGAAGTCGTCGGTATCGACAATCTCAACGACTATTACAGCGTAGAACTCAAACACGCACGGCTCAAAGAGCTTGAATCCTTGCCGGGCTTTCGTTTCCAGGCCTTGGACATCGTCGACAAACCGGCCTTGATGGCCTTGTTCAAAGAACATGCTTTCACCGAGGTTGTGCACCTGGCCGCCCAGGCGGGTGTTCGCTATTCACTGGACAACCCGGATGTCTATGCGCAGTCCAATCTGGTGGGCTTTCTGAATGTGCTGGAAGCTTGCCGGCACCATCGCCCCGCGCATTTGATCTATGCCTCGAGCAGCTCGGTGTATGGCACCAACAGCAAAATGCCGTTCTGTGTCGAAGACGCCGTCGATCACCCCATTTCGCTGTACGCCGCCAGCAAACGCGCCAATGAACTGCTGGCGCACAGCTATTGCCACCTTTATGGCCTGAAGGCCAGCGGCCTGCGCTTTTTCACCGTTTACGGACCTTGGGGGCGCCCCGACATGGCGCTGTTCAAGTTTACCGAGGCGATCCTGAAAGGCTTGCCGATCGACATCTATAACCATGGCCAGATGTCGCGCGATTTCACCTATGTCGACGACATCGTTGAAAGCGTCGCCCGCCTGCGCTCCAAGCCACCGGTGCCGAACGAGCCGGGCGCTGGCGTAAACCGGATTTTCAACATCGGCCGTGGCCAACCCGTGCCACTGCTGGAGTTTGTCGACTGCCTGGAATCGGCGCTGGGCATCAAGGCCCAACGCAACTTCATGCCACTACAGGCAGGCGATGTGATCAAGACCTGGGCCGACATTTCGGCGCTGGCCGAGTGGGTCGATTTCCGCCCTCAAGTGGCGGTTGAAACTGGCGTAGCGGAATTTGTGAAGTGGTATCGCCACTTCTATCAGATATAAAACGTTAGCCCTTGATAAAAATAGACCAGGGAGCAAGGGAGAGGACTCTATGAGCCAAGACATTTTTGTATCTGTATTGATTCCAGCAAAGAATGAAGCAAACAACCTCAAGCCGTTACTTGAGGAAGTCCACGCCGCATTGAACGGTGAGGCCTACGAAATCATTGTGGTGGACGATGGCAGCACCGACTCCACCCTGCATGAGCTGCGGCAGCTGAAAAACAATGGCCTGGACGCGTTGCGCATCCTGCGCCATGAGCGCTCGCTGGGGCAAAGCACCTCCCTCTACCACGCGGCAATCGCCGCCCGGGGGCAATGGCTGGCCACGCTTGATGGCGACGGTCAAAACGACCCCGCGGACATCCCCGGGATGTTGGCGCTGGTGCGCGGTGAAAAGGGTCTGGTCGACGTTCAGCTGGTAGCCGGGCACCGGGTCAACCGCCGCGATACCGCAAGCAAACGCTGGGCTTCGCGTTTTGCCAACGGGCTGCGTCGCCGCCTGCTCAATGACGATACCCCGGACACCGGCTGCGGGCTGAAGCTGATCGAACGCGCGGCGTTTCTGCGCCTGCCGTACTTCGACCACATGCATCGGTACATTCCCGCGCTGATCCAGCGTCACAACGGCCGAATGATCGTCCACCCGGTCAACCACCGGCCCCGCACCGCGGGCGTGTCCAAATACGGCAACATCGACCGCGCCCTGGTGGGTATTCTTGACCTGTTCGGTGTGTGGTGGCTGATCAAGCGCACGCGGTTGAACACCAACGCGCAGGAGATCGAAGGATGAACCTCTCCCGCGAAACCCTGTGGCTGGTGGTCGGCTTCGCTGGCCAGATCGCCTTTACCGGTCGCTTCATCCTGCAGTGGCTGTATAGCGAGTACAAAAAACGCAGCGTGATCCCGGTGAGTTTCTGGTACCTGAGCATTGTCGGCAGCGCCCTGCTGCTCGCTTATGCCATTTACCGGGCAGACCCGGTGTTCATCGCTGGCCAGGCCTTTGGTTCCATCGTCTATCTGCGCAATTTGCAATTGATTGCCCGCACCAAACACCTGAAGGACTGAGCCATGCGTAAAACCCTGTCGCCCAGCATCGAATGCCTGGGCCTGGTGCTGCTTGCCTTGCTGTTGATCGGCGCTGGCCTGGGGCTGCGTCAACCGCAAAACGTCGACGAGGAACGTTTCCTCGGCGTAGCGCTGGAGATGCTGCACAACGGGTCATGGTTCATCCCTCACCGCGCTGCGGAGATCTACGGCGATAAACCGCCGGTCTTCATGTGGATGGTGGCGTTCTTCGCGTGGCTCACCGGCCTGCCCGCCCTCGCCCTTTATATTCCGGGGATGTTGTCGGCGGCGACGGTCACGGCCGTGGTCTACGACCTGGGCCGCCGGCTGTGGAATCAGCGCATCGGTCGAATAGCCGCGCTGTTGTACCTGGCCACCTATCAGACTTACAGCATCCTGCGTACCGGCCAGATCGACAGCCTGTTGATTCTGTTCACCTCCCTGGGCCTGTACGGACTGGCGCGGCACCTGCTGCTCGGGCCAGCCTGGCGCTGGTTTTACGTGGGCTGCGCCGCCATGGGCATTGGCATAATCACCAAAGGGGTCGGCTTCGTCCCGGCCTTGATGCTGATTCCGTATGCCTACGCGGTGCGCAAAAACTGGTCCGGCGTGGTGGCCATGCCCGGCCAGAAGCGCAAATGGTTCCTGGGCTTTCTGGTGGCGCTCGGGGCTATCGCGATCTGGCTGCTGCCTCTGGCACTGTCCATTGTGCTCAATGGCACCGCGGAAGAAGTCGCCTATGCGCGAGAAATCCTGCTGCGCCAGACAGCGGGACGCTATGCCGCCGCGTGGGACCATCGCGAACCGTTCTGGTACTTCTTCGTCAACGTGATCCCGCAATACTGGCTGCCGCTGGTGCTGGCCCTGCCGTGGCTGGTTCCGGCCTGGCGCAAGCAACTGCGCAAGCACGACGGTCGAGTGCTGGTGCTGTTGAGCTGGGTCGTGCTGGTGGTGCTGTTTTTCTGCCTGAGCACCGGCAAGCGCAAGTTGTACATCTATCCGGCGTTGCCCGGTCTGGTGCTGGTGGCGGCGCCGCTGATTCCCTGGCTGCTCAAGCGCTGGTTCGGAAAACGTCCGCGCGGTATGCGGGTATTCCAGGCGCTGGTGGTGAGCTGGTTCGTTCTGTGGTTCGCCCGCGGGTTCATCGAGCCGATCAAGGAAGGTCCGAACCCCCACGAAGCGATCATGGCGCAGGCGGCGACCATGACCCACGGTGCCGAGCTGGTGCTGGTCGACTGGCGCGAGGGCCACTGGTTATTCGCCCGGCAGCCGATCGTGCATTTCGGGATGAGCAGTTCCTCGGTCGAACAAGCGGCGCAATGGCTACGCGAACACCGTGATGCCTACGCCCTGGTCCCGGACGAAGTGCTGAGCAAGTGTTTCAATCCCGAGGCCGCTCATGAGCTCGGCGAAACGTCTCGCGCGCAATGGTCGATCGTCGGCGCCGATGCCGATAACGGCCAATGCCAGCCCGGACAACCCAAAAAGGTCTATCGCTTCAGCTGGGACAAGGACAAGTCATGAGCAAGAGAGGGAAGCTGGGGATATTGTTCATTGTTGTATTGCTTGGCGCCTACGTGGTTTCTGCACATTTCATGGTTCACCAGCAGCTGTATGCGTACTGGAAAACTCTTTGGCATGGTAATCAGGCGTCCGATAAAAATATCTGGCTGCCGGACTATAAAGCCGTGATCCAGGCCAAGCCTGTCGCGGACATCACCAATCTGTCCGGCATCGCCTATGACCCGGACCATGATCGACTGCTGGGCATCACCAATGGTGGGCCCATGCAGATTGTGGCCATGAACCGCAACGGCGATCTGCTTGAACGTTACCCGCTGATCGGCTTCCAGGACACCGAAGGCCTTGCTTACCTGGGTAACGGACGCGTAGTGATCGCCGATGAACAGTTGCAGCGACTGTACGTCATCACCTTGCCGGACAGCCCTGGCCCGATCCATGTCGAGAACGCCCCGTTCGTTGCCATCGAGATCAACCTGAGCGAACACAACAAGGGCTTTGAAGGCGTGACCTATGATGCGGCC
Source organism: Pseudomonas sp. GW821-FHT03E01 (assembly GCF_059420765.1). Classification (NCBI taxonomy): domain Bacteria; kingdom Pseudomonadati; phylum Pseudomonadota; class Gammaproteobacteria; order Pseudomonadales; family Pseudomonadaceae; genus Pseudomonas; species Pseudomonas sp. GW821-FHT03E01. Next base: position 153,968 of record NZ_JBWKUI010000006.1, read on the forward strand.
AATGACCGTATCTTCGCGATCAAGGAACGCGATCCGCGGCAGCTGTTTACGGTCACGGGCATGCTGGCGTCCATCGGCAGCCCGTTGCAGGTGCACATCCAGGACTTGACCCACTGGATCGACCGTAGCGTCTTCGGCCTGGATCTTTCCGAGGGTTACTACGATCCGCGGACCGGTCACTTGCTGTTATTGAGCGAGCAATCCAGCAACGTGACCGAACTGGACCAGGACGGCAACTTCGTCAGCTTCCGCTCCCTGCTCGGCCTGAATGACCTGAAAAAAACCATACCGCAAGCCGAAGGCATGACCATGGACACCTCCGGCGAGCTGTACATTGTGAGCGAGCCCAACCTGTTCTATCGGTTCTCCAAGTCCAAAGCTGCTGTGGCGGAAAATCAGCAGAAGCAATAATGGGTTTTGCACCGGATGGGCCGGCCCCGACCATCTATCGGACTAGTTTCCAATCTTTGCGCCATTGAGGACATTCCGGGTCTTTAATGGTTGCAGGATTCCAAGCCAGCCCCCCACTCCGACCAGAAATACGACGTCCAAGCGGGGCTGACACCTCGCCCCCCACTGCGCACGCATCGGGAGACTCGTCATGAAAATCGTCGTGATTGGCGGTACCGGGCTGATCGGCAGGCAGCTCTGCAAAAACCTGCAAGACCTGGGGCATGAAACCCTGGCCGCATCACCGAGCACCGGCGTCAACGCCCTCACCGGCGAGGGCTTGCAAAACGCCTTGCAAGGCGCCGATGTGGTGGTCGACGTGGCCAACTCGCCCTCCTTCGAAGATGCTGCCGTGCTCGAGTTCTTCGAAACCTCCGGGCGCAACCTGCTCGCCGCCGAGAAGGCCGCCGGGGTCAAACACCATGTCGCGCTGTCCGTGGTAGGCACCGAGCGCATGCTCGACAGCGGCTATTTCCGGGCAAAAATGGCCCAGGAACAACTCATCAAGGACTCAGGCATTCCTTACACAATCCTGCGGGCCACGCAGTTCTTCGAGTTCATCGGGGCCATTTCCCACTCGGGCGTACAGGAAGGCGACACCGTGCGCTTGACCTCCGCCGCGTTGCAGCCGATTGCCGCAACCGATGTCGCGATGGCGCTGGCGAAAGTCGCGGTGCAAGCGCCGAGCAATAACACCCTGGAAGTGGCCGGGCCTGAGCGCTGGCCGCTGGTGGAGTTCGTGCGCTTGTTTTTGCAACATACCAACGACCCGCGCCAGGCCCAACCGGACGACACGGTCCCCTACTTCGGCGCGCCGATCGATGACCACTCGCTGACGCCGGGAGAGCACCCCATCGTCGGGCCGACGCGCTTCGAAACCTGGCTCAAGAGCAATAGTTGAGGGACCGTCGAGGGCCTAGGGGGCGTTCTCCATTAGTTTCCCGGCCCTTCGGGTTGTGCCTTAAAGCGAGCCAGCCTGCGTTGCAGGCCTTGGAAAGGGAACAACCATTCCCAGCAGCCTGCGCCTTGCCTGGCTCGCTTTAAGGCGACAACGCGGCGGGGAAACTAATGGAGTACGCCCCCTAGACCAACCGCTCGATCTTCTGATGCTGCCAGACCATTTTGTAGTACAGCGTCTGCAGCATCAGCATGCCCAGATACGCCACCGGAAACGCCATCCACACCCCTGGCAGCCCGAAGCGCGTATCCAGCAGATACGCCACCGGCAACTGCACCCCGACCACGCAAACGATCGACACCGCTACCGGCACCAATACCGTGCCGCTGGCGCGCATGATGCCGCCGACAATCGCCTGAAAACCAAATACCAACAGGCTCCAGAGCATGATGTGCAACAAGTGCTCGGCCATTGCCCGGGTGGAATCATCCGTAAGAAACAACCCCAGCAACCAGTGCGACAGCAGATAACCCAACAGCACCAGGCCGCCGGTCAGGCACACGTTGATCAACAACCCGGTGCGCAAAATCTCCCCCATGCGCTCAAGGCGCCCTGCCCCGATCGCCTGCGCGCCAAGGATCGACGCCGTGATCGCAATCGACAGCGCCGGGAACTGCACGTAGTTGACGATCTGCGTCACCGCCCCGTACGCCGCCGTCGCCTGGGACCCGTGCTGGTTCACCAGCGCCAGAATCACCAGCTCCGACAACGACAGCACCACCATCTGCAACCCGGTCGGCAGCCCGATGCGCAACACCTTGCCGAGGATGACCCTGTCGAGCCGCATCGCCGCAAACATCTCCCGATCCGGCGCCAACGGATGCCCCTTGCGAATCAACCGCCACGCCAGCCACCCCATCGCCGACAGGTTACCCACCAACCCCGCCCACGCCGCACTCTGAATCCCCATCGGCGGGAGCCCCAACCACCCGAGAATCAACGCCGGCGTCAGCGCCAGCCCGACACACGTCGACACCACCAACGCCAACAACGGCGACAGCGTATCGCTCACCCCACGCAGCAACTGCGTGAACAACACAAACACCAACAGCGACGGCAAAATCCACATCATCACATGGGCATACGCCACCGCATCGTCCAGCACATCCCCCGGCGTGCCCAACCCCTGCAACGCCGGCCGGGCAAACACACTGCCCAACACCGCCGCCACCAACCCGATCATCGCCCCCAACAGCAGCGTCGAACCGGCGATAGCCTTCACCAGATGCGGCTCACGGGCGCCCCAGGCCTGACCGATCAACACCCCAGCGCCCGCACCGAGGCCGATAACCAGGGCGATGAAGAAGAACACCACGGGGAACATGCCGGACACCGCCGCTAACGCCTGGGTGCCGAGCAATTGGCCAATGTAGATGCTGTTGACGGTGCCGGACATGGCCTGGAGGAAGTTGGAGAGGACCATGGGGGCGAGGAACAGGAGGTAGGTTTGCCAGAGGGGGTGTTGGGGTTTGGCTGGGGTTTGCATTGAGGGTCCGTCTCGGGTGGGGGCTGGTGTTTTGGAAATTCTACGCTAGGGGACTGGGAATAACGCGGTCCTGTTTTGTGGATTTGGATGTGTAATGGCTGCTTCCGGGCTAGGCCGAAAGCGAACGATCGACGGATGAGTGAATCACGCCAGCTTTACATACGAGTCCTACGGCTATGACTTGATGGATGTGATTGGCCGACGCTTGCGGGCGCAGACGGCGGAGTAAATGAAAACGGGCGCTGACCGGCGCCCGTTTTTTTTTGATATGGCGTGAACGCTTTATCGCGATGTTGTACAGCTCCTGCATAGCGATAGGACTAATCCCTGGTAGCGATAAATCCCTACATCCCTTCAGTCAATCTGCTCGAACCGCCGCCGCTTCATGAACAATCCCATCCCTATCGCCACGGCAAAAACCGACAGCAACCCCAGATCAAACCCCAACAAGCGGATCTGACCTGCCACAACGCAGCCAATCGCACCCGCCGCCACCAACACCACTCCTAGCCACTTGCGTAGCAGATACGGTTTGAGGAATTGATCAAGCAGAAAGGACAACACCAAGGCAATGACCAATTGAGTAATTACGGACATGTACGTCTCCAGTCAGGTCTTGATGATCAATGTCGAAAGGGTGCGTTGCGGGCCGATACCGCCGTTGACCTGCGCCTCAATGCTGACCAGTACGTCGCCCGCATGGTAGGTGGGTAGGATTTCATTGGCATACGTGCGCACACCGGCGCCTACAGGTATTGCCACGTAAGAGGGGGCCACGGCTTTGGTGGCGGCAGTGAAGGCAGTGGCTGCAAGGTTGGCGATGGTGGTGCGCTGGGCATTGAGGGCGTCGCCCTGTTGCCGGGTCAGCGGCTTGGAGATACCGATCATCATCACGCACGGCAAGCTCTTGGCCTGCATCTTGTCGTACAGCTCGACGACCTTGCTGTTGACCTCATAATGGGCGCTTTTCGCCTCGCCAAAATGCAACTCGCGCAGGCGCCCACGTTCGCTGTCGTTGAGGGTGATCTGCGAGACGTTGAAGACGATCCCGTGAATGCCCATGTATTGGAAAGTCCCTTCGAACTTCATCGCCCGCATCCTTTCGAGGCAAAGACGGCGATTCTCTACAAGGAGCGCATTGGATTCAAATCATTTCACCCTGCTGGCAAGGTGTGTACTCGGTTTGTCAGTACTTGAATGATGCCAGCGCCTTGTCAGGCACCCGTTTTGTTTTTTTCGAACCCGGCCAACACGCAGAGGTCGAAACCAGTGATGGCATCGCTACTGATCACAGGCCTCTGGCCTGCTTCATTCAAGGGCGACGCCAGTAGCTCACACACTTTAGGGTGCGCCGGATAATTTCAGCAGGCCCGGATTCTGCCGAGGGCAGGTGCTGACTGCTGCTCACATCCAATGCTCCCGTATCGGAGTACTAACATGACTCAGTCAATGCGGTTCTTCCTATCGATCGTCCTTGCGACAGCCTCACTGGCATCGGCAAGTTTCCTGAACACTGCTGGTGCGGCAACCGCCGAGGATCTGAATGTCGACTCTCGGCAAGCGTTGCAAACGCTCTACAAGGCCAGACCAGTTGCCGAAAAAATCTCACACGACGCTAAAGCGATTCTTGTCTTCCCGAAAATCATCAAGGCGGGCCTGGTGTTTGGCGGCAGCTATGGCGAAGGCGAATTGTTGATGGGTAAGAAAGTCGAGGACTATTACAACTCCGTAACCGGGTCCTGGGGGTTGCAGGCAGGCGCCCAGTCATATGGCTATGTGGTGTTCCTGATGACCGATAAAGCCGTGAACTATTTACGTGAAACCAAGGGTTGGGAAATTGGCGTAGGCCCCACTGTTGTTGTGGTTGATGAAGGGGTGGCGAAGAATCTGTCCAGCTCCACGCTGAAGGACGATGCTTACGCGTTCATTTTCGACCAGCAGGGATTAATGGCTGGGGTCAGCATCGAAGGAACCAAGATTTCCCGGATCAAGCGCTGAAACCGGTCGTTTGGCGCTTGCGGGCGCAAGCGGTGAAGTGAAATGAAAGCGGGCAGCCGAGTGGCGCCCGCTTTTTTATGTCCGCGATTCGTGATGCGTCAGGCCCCCTGGAGCGTTACTGCATGCTTTCGATCAAGACTTTCACCAAAACCACGGATCATCTCCAGCAACGACTTCACCCGCTGCGGCAGATTCCCGGCCGGGTACACCGCGTGCATCTGCGGGCTCTCACCACTGCTGGAGGTGAGTTTGTACTCGGGACAGACCCGCAGCAGGCGCCCCGCTTGCACTTCGGGCTCTGCCAGCCAGTCCGCCAGGCGGGCAATACCGAGGCCTGCCAGGGCCGCCTGGAACACCGCCGAACCGGAGTTGAAGCGAAATTTGGGATGAGCCCGAACGCTGATGGCCTGCGCCTCACTGCGAAAATTCCACTCTTTGAGAATCCGCGGCGCCGTGTGCAGGATCAGCGAGTGCGCCTCCAGCGCCTCGATGGAGTCGGGCATCCCGTGCCGCTCCAGATACTCGGGGCTGGCGTACAGATAACGTGAATAACTCCAGAGTGGAAAGCCGATCAGGTCACTGGATTGCGGATACCCGCCGCGAATCGAGAAGTCCAGTTTGCTCTTGGCCGGGTCGATGGTTTCATCGGTGAAAATCCCATCGACGTTCACGTCCGGATAACGCTCGGCGTACTGCGCGATCAGCCGGGGCAATACCCCGTGCCCGAGAAACTCGGGGGCGGAAAAGCGGACCCAGCCGTAGGCCTGGCCACTGATGCCGGCCAGGTCTTCATCCGCCTCACGTTGCAGATCCAGCATTTTGTAAGCGTGAGGCAACAAGCGCTCACCCGCCTCGGTCAAGCTCACGGCATTGGAGGAGCGATTGAACAACTTGACTCCGACACTTTCCTCCAAGGCCTGAACTGCGCGGGTCAGCGCGCTGGGAGAGCGCCCCAGAGTTCGTGCTGCCGCGACGAAGCTGCGCTTGCGAGCCACCGTCGCGAAGGCTTCAAGTTCCCCCAACATATCCAATGCCATGCGCCACCTCGTTGCACTTTTCACAACGTGGCATTGCAACACAAAAAAAGCGCTTTGGTTAACCTTCCGTTCAACCCCGGACTCTCACCCATCTTTCACCGTCAGAGCCTGATTCCATGATCGATATTGTCATCCTTTGCGTATTCGCCTTCTCTGCCGGCCTGATCGATGCGGCGGTGGGCGGCGGTGGACTGATCCAGATACCCGCGCTGTTCAACGTGCTACCCACGGCACAACCGGCGGCGCTGCTGGCCACCAACAAGGTTGCGGCAGCCTGCGGCACTGCATTCGCGGCCCGATCCTTCGTGCGCAAGGTGGTGATCAACTGGAGTCTGGTGATCCCCGCCGCCTGCGCGGCGTTTGTCATGTCCTTCTTCGGAGCGGCGACGGTGTCGTTCGTGCCCCAGTCGGTGATCCGGCCGGCGGTGCTGGTGTTGATCGTGCTGATGGCGATCTACACCTTCTGGAAAAAGGACTTCGGTGCCCTGCACAAGCCCATGCACATCGGCACCAAGGAAAAACTGCTGGCGATCGTCATCGGCGGCGCCATCGGTTTCTACGACGGACTGTTCGGGCCCGGCACTGGCAGCTTCCTGATCTTCCTGTTTATCCGCTGCTTCGCCTTCGACTTCCTGCATGCCTCGGCGTCGGCCAAGCTGGTGAACATCGCGACCAACGTAGCAGCGCTGATGTTCTTCATTCCGACGGGGAACGTGCTCTACCTGATCGCCATCCCCATGGCTGCATTCAACATCCTCGGCGCACTGACCGGCACCTGGCTGGCGGTACATAAAGGCGTGCCCTTTGTCCGGGCGCTGTTCCTGGTGTTGCTGCTGATCCTGATCGGCAAACTGTCCTATGACCTGTTCGTGTAAGCGCGTTTTCTGCCGCTACACTCAAGCGGAGCAAGGCATTTCACATAGGCATTACGCCATTTCCATCGTCTATTGAGAGTGAGTCGTTCATGAACCGTCGATTGCTCACCGCTTTCATCGTGATTTCTCTTTCATGGACAAGTGCACAGGCCGGCTACTGGAAGGATTCAAACGGCAATCCAATCCCGGACACTGAATCAAGACGAACCATCGGAGAGTTTGGTGGCTCGCTGTTAATCACTTCCGATCCCGACTGGGAGAAAAAGTGGAATACGCCGGCCGAAACCACTCCAGTATTTACCGAAGCCCAAATAGTCAGCCGAGGTGAAAGGATCTTCGCGCTTACGTTTTTTGCAAACCCGAAGCTCAATGCCAATCACGAAGCCAACATCACGTGCGATTTGAAAGCCACAAGGCCGAACGGTACAGAATCAATCAATCAGCGAGATGCCGTTTGTTTTCAAGGGCGTCTTAAAGGGGATCCGAACAACATGTATCTCGCCGCCCCCGTGATCGGTTTCATCGGTGAGCCTGACGATCCCGTAGGCGTCTGGACGCTGGAAATCACCCTCAAAGACAACTTGCGCAAGGTAGTCATGCCGCTCAAAGCAACATTCACGCTGAAGTAAGTGGTTCTTTACACCGCTGACCACCGTTGTCAGCCTGGCTGTAGCGGCATAGAGCATCACTCCCAGCACCGCCAGATTGGCTGGGGTTGCCCACCACGTTTCAACCATTGTTGACGTCGATAGTCACCATCACGTCAATGAAGTTCTCATAAAAAATCTCCGGCGTAACATCCGCTCCATACCCAACCAATAACACCCCGGAGCACACCATCATGAAACGCCAAACCCTTCTCAGCATCGCTTTCTCGGTTTTTGCAGTAAACGCTTTCGCCGCTTCCCCTGCTCACCCGGTCGTCGCTGAAGGCGGCTCGGATCGCCTGATTGAAAGCCGCGTCGCTGAAGGTGGTTCGGATCGTCTGATCGAGAATCGCGTCGCTGAAGGTGGTTCGGATCGTCTGATCGAGAATCGCGTCGCTGAAGGCGGCTCGGATCGTCTGATCGAAAACCGCGTCGCTGAAGGCGGCTCGGATCGTCTGATCGAGAATCGCGTCGCTGAAGGCGGCTCGGATCGTCTGATCGAAAACCGCGTCGCTGAAGGTGGTTCGGATCGTCTGATCGAAAACCGTGCAGCATGAGTGAGTGGCTTTACCGCAACACTCGACCAAAGAACCCGGCCTCATCAGCCGGGTTTTTTCATTCCTTTTTTTAGTACCCGACTGCATCGATGTTCGCCCGAAGCAGCATAGATGCGGGTTTCAGCGAATTAGCGCCCGCGCTGAATCATCAACTACGACCGTCCGTAACCCCGCCCCGACGCCCTCTCACCCTTCGCTATTCTTAACCACACACACCGCGGGCACGGCTTGCGGCATCAAAACCAGGAGTAAGGATCCGGGTAAGGAGTGCGCCACTTCAAACTGAGTATCAAATAATGAAAATGCTACTGATGGTCGAGTTTCCCCATGAGCCTTTCAACGCGTTTGTCAGGTCGGGGAAGGTCGGCGAAATCATGAACCGTATCCTGGACACCATTAAGCCCGAGGCGACTTATTTCACCGAGCAAGATGGCATGCGAAATGGGATTTTTTTGATCGATATCGTGGATCCCTCCGAAATACCCGGGTATGCGGAACCCTTCTTCCTCAACTTCCAGGCCAACTGCAAATTCCGTGTGGTCATGAACCCGCAGGACCTGCAAAACGCCGGTCTGGAGGAACTCGGAAAAGCGTGGGCGTGAGGTTCGATCAATGAGCCGGGTGATGGCATCTGGATGTGCCTCACCCCGGTCGATGTCCTAAGCCGTAATGCGATCTGTAGCAGCTGCCGAGCTCGCGAGGCTGCGTTCGGCTGCACAGCAGTCGTAAGATCAGAACTTGCGGTGCATCAGGCAGACCGCGTCAGTCGGATTCACGACTGCTTCGCAGCCGAACGCAGCCTCGCGAGCTCGGCAGCTGCTACAAGGAATGCGCCGCAGCTGAAATGACTGAAGGCGCACTGCACTTACTGAACGGTTTTCAGCTTGACCACATCACCGGAGATTTTGGTGGTGTAGCCGGTCAGGACCCAAGCCCAGAACCAGTTTTCCTGCACTTGGGTGTTGATCATGGCATCGCCGCCCTTGGCTTTGATGGCCGCGTCCTGAGCGCGGATGAAGCGGTTGTTCTGCTGGATCGGGATGACGCCGAACAGCAGCAGGCCAGTGGCGGTCGCTTCACTGTGGCCGACAACGGTGTACTGGCTGCTGTCGTATTGCTGGGTCTTCATCGGGGTGCCGGTGCAACCCGCCAGAACCAGGCCAAACAGGGCTACGGCAACCGCTTTGCTGAGGTAATTCACTGTGTCACTCCATTAGAAATACCCGGGATCCATCTCTCGGGCGGTGCATACTCTAACGGATGAAGTGGCCCATTGATATCATTCGACACTTAAAAAAACGGATCGATGAGGCACCGATCATTGCGGCTGAAACGTCTGCAGATAGGCCAACAGGTTTTCGATCTTTTCCGGATCGCTGAGGCCCCAGAAAATCATGCGGGTGCCGGGGACCACTGTTTTTGGCGCTTCGATGTAGGCGGTGAGAGTTTCGCGGGTCCAGACGACGCCTGATGATTTCATCGCGTCTGAGTACTGGTAGTCCGCCGTGCTGCCCGCAGGGCGCCCGAAAATCGCATTGAGTTGCGGACCAAAAAAACCTCGCGCCGAACTCCCTACCTGATGGCAGCCGCCGCAGATTCGCTTGAACAGTTTCTCGCCCGCCTCAGCATTGCCAGCCGCTACTGCTTGCGTACTGAACAACCCCATGTTGAGCATCAAGGCCAAGGTGAGTACGACGGCGTTTTTCATGTTCGGCTCCAAATCAGGTGCGGCTGACAGCAAAAGCGGGTGGCTATTTCATCATGACTGGCGCCCACATCGAAGCCTTGAAGCTAATCTATAACTCTCTTTGCTCCATTAACGCCGCTGCAGGAGAGCCAGAATGAAATCCATCGTACTGGCGCTGGCTCCCCGTGATGATAATTAGAGTGCAAACGATGTCCGTCATACCTGTTGAAAGTCCTCTAGTAATGTTGGTTCCGGCTCACCCCGCCGACCTGGACAATCTTGTGGCCATTCGAATTGAGGCCATGCGCGAAAGTCTTGAACGGATTGGGCGATTTGATCCGATACGTGCACGTGAGCGTTTTATCAACGGTTTTGATTGTCGCAACACGCGTCACATTGAGCTGGCCGGTGAGCGAGTCGGTTTTATTGTGGTCAAGCCTCAGCTGAACGAACTGCTACTTGACCACTTGTACGTGCGACCGAATGCCCAGGGAACAGGTGTAGGCTCTGCTGTCCTCGAACAGATTTTCAAAGAAGCGGATGCCGCCGCGCTCTCTGTCAGAGTGGGCGCGCTCAAAGAGAGCGCTTCGAATCGGTTTTACATCCGTCATGGCTTCCAATTCGTCGAAAGCGGCGAGTTCGACAATTACTATGTTCGTCCGAGCGCTGCGGCTCGATAAAAAGCGGATGCCACTCAACTCCCACTCGCTTGAAACTTCTTCCGGTAAGCCGCCGGCAGCAGGCCCACGCGCTGCTGGAAAAGCCTGCGAAATGAGTTGCTGTCCTCGTAGCCGACTTTGTAGGTGATGCTGTCCAGGGTCATTCGTGTGGATTCGAGCAACTGCTTTGCCTTTTCCAGACGCAGTGTTTGCAGATAGGTCAGCGGCGTGTAACCGGTGGCTTCCTTGAAACGCCTTTTGAAGTTCCTGACGCCGAATCCGAATCGCTCGGCCATGTCATTGATCAGCAGCGGCTGATGGAAGTGATCTTCCAGCCACGCTTGAACCTGCAGGATTTCGCCATCCCCATGGTTCTTCGGCATCGACCACATGACATAGACCGATTGCTCGCTGCGCGCATTGTCGACCAGCAAGTATTTGCCGCACTTCTGCGCCAGCTCCAGTGATGCGAAGCGGCGGATCAGATGCAGCAACAGGTCCATGGCAGCCGTCGCGCCGCCGCTGGTGATTACGCGATTGTCCTCGCAGAGGATCTGCGCCGCCTCCAGACAGGCGTCTGCATACCGGCGACGAAAAAGATCGGCAAAGGCCCAGTGCGTGGTGGCACGAACGCCGTCCAGCATTCCCGCCTCTGCGAGCATGAACGTCGCCGTACACATGGAAGCCACGACGGCACCCTGCGCGTGCTGTTGACGCAGCCACGGCCCATAACCGGAAAATGCCGGCAAGGCGTCTTTCAGGGTAAAGAGAAACCCCGGGATCAGCACCAGATCGGTTCGGGTGATGTCGGCGATGGATCGGTCCACGCGCAGCGTTTGCCCTCCCCATGCGGCGACATTGGCGCCATCCAGCGAGGCGGCAACCACCTCAAACGGCGCGCTGGCGGTATCGGCGAACAGGTTGGCGGCACTGAGCACCTCCAGCGCCAGGGTGGCGCTGGCGGCGGAGCATTGATCAGCCAGTAGCAGGGTGACGTGCATGAATCATCCAGATTGCGCTTTTCGCATGAAAAAAGTCATTTGTGCACCTACCTTATCCGATTTCCGCCCCCTAAAGTTCACCGGTCATTCAATCCTCGGCGTACTTATGAATCTCTGGTTTCGACTTATCCTCATGCTGTTCCGTCGCCCATGGCGCAAACCGGTGGACGGCCTGGCCACCACCGTCATCCGTATGCGCGTCTGGCCGCTCGACCTCGACCTCAACCGGCACGTCACCAATGGCCGCTATTTCACCCTGGCCGACGTAGGCCGCATGGATTTCACGCTGCGCAGCGGCGCCTTTCGAGTAGCCTTGCGCAACAAGGCTGTACCGATCGTTGGCGATACCTGGGGCAAGTTTCGGCGTGAACTGAAGCTGTTCGAATCGTTCGAGATTCATACCCGCATACTCGGCTGGGACGATAAATGGAGCTTTATGGAGCACCGCTTCGTGAGCAAAGGCCGGGTAATCGGCGTCGTCATCATGCGGGGTCTGTTCCGCTCGGCCAAAGGCACGGTTGCACCGGTCGAGTTCGTCCGCGAGCTGGGGTTGGCCGAACAGTCTCCCGAGATGTCGATGTGGCTGACGGCCTGGTCGCAAAGCTGCGATGACATGAGCCGTCAGCTGCGAGGGGAAGAAGCTAGTTGTTCAACCGCCCTGCTGTCATCGATGAAGGAACAGCAATAACGTCCGCCTGAGCCATCTCGGGCTTTGCCTCCGCGCCCTCCCCGTTCAGCGCCTTGTTCATCTTCACCGTATCCAACGCGTCGACCCATTTGGCAATGGCCATGGTGCCGACGCCGTTGCCAATGGTGTTGGTAATCGCGCGTGCTTCCGACATGAACCGATCGACGCCCAACAACAGCACCATGCCCGCCACCGGAATGGTGCCGAGTGAGGACAGCGTCGCCGCCAGGATGATGAACCCCGAACCGGTCACCCCCGCCGAGCCTTTGGAGGTGAACATCAGCACCGCCAGCACGATCAACTGGTCCATGAGGGCCAGCGGCGTGTTGGTCGCCTGGGCGATGAAGATCGCTGCGATGGTGTAGTAGATCGCCTGGTCGTCCGGGTTGAAGGTCCGAACACTTTTGCGCGCGGCCCGACATGCGCCAGGGCAACACCCAGCAGAATGGAGAACAGCAAGATTTGCAGGACGTTGCCTTTGGCGAAGGCATCCACGATGGTGTCGGGGATGATGTTCATCACAAAGTCCATGAACGACGCATGTTTCACCGCCGTGGTGTAGGTCGCCAGGCTGGCGTGCCGCAACGCCTGGCGGATTTACAGCAACACAACTGCATCTTCCTGCGGCAAAACGAAACGCCCTACGGCGTATGGAGCTTTACCAACGGCGGGCGCACGCAAAACGTCAAAGTGCGTGGCGCGTTAGGCTGCAACGACGGTGAAGTGGCCCTCAATTGGGCGCTGGAAGGTCATGGGATTCTGCTGCGGGCCGAATGGGACATCGCCCGCTACGTGCGCAGTGGCCGTTTGCGCCTGGTGCTGGAGGACCAGACACCGACCCGCGCCGATGTCTATGCCATCTACCCGCAACAGTTGCACCTGTCGGCGCGAGTGCGCAGCCTGATCGATTTTCTGGTCGAGCGTTTCAAGCACATCGATCACTTGGATGAACCGGAATCTGTGCTCGACTGAACGGCGCTACGACAGATTGAGTGCCACGGCGGCGCGGATCAGCGCCTTCAAGGCTGTTTCATCAATCCGGTCGCCCTCATGAATATCGATGGCACGCCGGGTGTTGCCATCGAGGCTGGCGTTGAACAGTCCTGAAGGGTCTTCCAGCGAGGCGCCCTTGGCGAACGTCATCTTCACCGCATTCTTGTACGTCTCGCCGGTGCAGATGATGCCGGCATGGGACCACACCGGAACACCCCGCCACTTCAACTCCTCGACCACATCGGGGTCGGCCTGTTTGATGAGCGCTCGAACCCGAGCGAGCGTCTCGCCCCGCCAATCATCCAGTGCCTTGATTTTCGCCTCGATCAGCGCAGAGGCAGAGCCTTGCCCCTCAGTGTCCTTTGAACCGGCCGTCTCCTTGCTCATGGTGGTTATCCCTCTTCATAATGATTGTCGCTCGCCTGCCTCTGGAGTATCGCTGACAGAACTACAACGCAGGCATTGCAGTTTGACCCACAACGGGGCGTTTGCCTTCAAATCTCCGATGGGTGCAACCACTCACGGAATAGCAAAACAAGGACGTAGCAACAGTGGAAAAGGAAATCATCTTGATGCGTCATGGCCAGCCAGATCTGGCCGTGCAAGACAAAGTTTCAGCGCGCGATATGAAACGCTGGATCGAGCAATACGACCTGTCAGAAATCATCGACCAACCCGCCCCGCAATCGAGTGTGGCGCTGGCGCGTACCGCCAGAATGATCGTGTCGAGCAGTGCGCCCCGGGCGCTGACGTCGGTTCGAGCGCTAGGCCTTCAAGCCAGCGTTGTCGATGATATGTTCTGCGAAGCGCAACTGCCCCATGGACGATGGACACTGCCGCGCCTTTCACCGTTTACGTGGGCATTTATTCTTCGTGTTTTATGGTTGTGCGGTTTCTCGGGGAAGGTCGAGTCAGCCAGTAAGGCCAGAATGCGCGCCAATACGGCAGCTCAACGGCTTCAATCCCTTGCCGACGAAGGGCCTGTTTTACTGCTCGGTCATGGAATAATGAATCGAATGATTGCCAAGCATCTGGAGGCTACCGGATGGATTCGCCATACCAGCAATGGTAACCGGTACTGGAGCGCGACGGCCTATCGAATGAAACCGCGTTAAGGTACGACGACAGCCCACAGACTGAATCCTGGCGCCCTGGCTGGTGGTCAAATTGGAGCTAATATTCATCTGTATTCCTCTGCAAAGGACTGCAATCAGGAGCCGGCTCAAGTTACTGACCAAATGGAATCGCATGATCGTGCGGTTGCAGATCGAGCACGAAATCAGTGCCCGGGATTTCGAGAAGTTCAGCCGGAAACTGGGCATCCCTTGAGGAGACTGGGTGATGTTCGCATCCACCCGGAGACACAGCCAGAGGAGCAGGAGATCGTCCCGGCTTGAATAGAGGCCCGATGCCGGTCCGCGACATCGTGACAGGAGGCGTTTGAGATGCAACTCATCACGTTGAAAATCGACAAACCGGAAGCGACGAATTTCATCTTTGGTCAGACGCACTTCATCAAGTCCGTTGAAGACCTCCACGAAGCGTTGATAAACGCCGTGCCAGGTATCCAGTTTGGCGTGGCTTTTTGTGAAGCCTCCGGCAAATGCCTGGTGCGATGGTCTGGCACCAATACCGCCATGATCGAGCTTGCGCAGAAAAACGCGCAAGCCATCGCCGCCGGCCATAGCTTCATCATTTTCCTCGGCGACGGTTTCTATCCGCTGAACGTGTTGAACGCCGTCAAAATGGTGCCAGAGGTGTGCCGCATTTTTTGTGCAACAGCCAATCCAACCGAAGTGATTCTTGCCGAGACGGAGCAGGGACGCGCGATCCTGGGCGTCGTGGATGGCTTCTGTGCCGATGGCATTGAAGGCGACGAAGACATCCTGTGGCGCAAGAATTTGTTGCGGCAGATTGGCTACAAGCTGTGAAACACGTTTCGCGGCTGAGCTAACGACGGGCTGCCGCCGTCGACAGCCTCACCTGCCGGAATTATGCACGAGTTGCTCAACGAAGAACTCCACGTGCCCTCTCGGATGAGTCGGCAATGGCCAGCTGTCGACGTTGTGAGCAAGAGCCTGGAAAGCTTGAGCACACTTGGAACGAGGGAAGGCTTCAAACACTGCGCGTCCCTTCTGCACGGCTTTGTGCGCACTTTCGTCGTTCGGCACCGCGCCGACGTATTGCAGCGAGACATCCAGGAACATTTCGGTAATCTTTTCCAGCTTGGCAAACAGATTGCGGCCTTCCGCCGGACTGCCCGTCATGTTGGCCAGCACGCGAAAACGCTGCAGACCGTAGTTCAGGTTGAGCAACTTGATCAGCCCGTAGGCGCCGCTGATCGAGGTGGGTTCATCGCACACCACCACCAGCACTTCCTGAGACGCGCGGATGAAGTTGATCACTGAGCCACCGATACCGGCGGCCGTATCGATGATCAGCACATCCAGTTTGTCGCCGATATCGCTAAAGGCCTGGATCAGCGCGCGGTATTGCGCAGGCTCCAGATGAGTCATGTTCTGCAAACCAGAAGAAGCCGGGGCCACACGAATGCCTCCAGGCCCAGGCATGAGTGCCTCGGACAGCTCGCAACGCCCTTCGAGAACATCGGCCAGTGTGTAGCGCGGAGTCAGCCCCAGCAGAATATCGATATTCGCCAGGCCAAGATCGGCATCCAGCAATACGACGCGCCGCCCCATTTTTGCCAACGCCAACGAGAGGTTAACCGCTACCGTTGTCTTGCCCACGCCCCCTTTACCGCCAGTCACAGCGATAACTTGCACGCAATGCACATCATCCATTTGTCTTTCCCTTCCCTGCGCATCGTGTGCCAGCACGTAATGGCACCCTCCAGATGCCGCAAGAATAGCTGAAAAGCGCGCAATAGCTGCTTTATCTCCCGACGAGAGGCATTTTGCCGGCCTCCATCGAATCGTTTCAACGAAAAGGCCGGCAAAAACCACCAAAACGTCTAGATCCACACATCATTCATTGCGGTTCTTTCCCCGGCTTGATCACCGGTATTCAGCACACCTCGCGGCTCGATCAGCAACAGTTTCACCTCGCGTTCTGCATAAGGCTTGTGTTCGACGCCCTTGGGGACAACGTACATTTCTCCCCGCCCAACCACGACGGCCCGCTCCCGAAGATCGATGCGAAGCTCGCCTTCAAGGACGATGAAGGCTTCATCGGTATCGGCATGGGAATGCCAGACAAAGTCGCCTTCGATTTTCACCACCTTGAACTGATAGTCGTTCATTTCGGCAATCACCTTTGGCGCCCATTGCTCGCTGAACAAGGCATATTTTTCGGCAAAGTTAATCGCGGTGCAGGCCTGGGAATTCATTTAAGTCACCCTCATTGGACAAGATATCGAGCCCTGACTCTAGGGATGACCTAACGCTGCGTATTGCATGATTGTGCAAGTTGGCCGGGACCCTGCTCAATCAAGGCCCAACCTCTTCAGCCACCGGCCGGGGGAGACGCCGTAGGTCTGGACGAATTGACGCGTCATGTGGCTTTGGTCGAAAAAACCTGCGCATACGGCCGCCTCTGCCATCGAGTGGCCCCCAATCATCAATGCTCTTGCCAGGTCGAGCCGGCGCTGGGTCATGTACCGATAGGGGCTTGTGCCGTACAGCGCCCGAAAATCACGGCTCAGGCTCCACCGGTCTCGACCACTCGCCTGGGATAACTCATCCAGGGTAATGACTCGATCCAGCGAGTCATGAATCAGCGCACGCGCGCGCTCGGCCGCTGCAAAATCAAATGACTTGCGCCGCCCACGCTGACCAGAGAGCGTATCCAGCGCCTGCGCGAGATCGTAAATGGCATCGTCTTCTTCCAGGGGGTCGATGCAAGCGTCGAGGTTTTGCAGCAGTACCTGGGTTGCGGCACCCAGCCGTGGGTCGCTCGATAAGCCACCCTCGATAAATGGCAACGGCTTGCCGCCCAGCACCTGCTGAATCAGGGCAGGTTCGATGTAGATCATCCGGTAATGAAAACCCGCTTCGGTACCGGCCTCACCGTCATGCACCTCGTCCGGGTGCAAGACGATGGTTTTACCGGGCAGGCTGTGGCGCTGGGATTTGCGGTACTGGAAACTTTGTACACCCGACAGCGTTCGCCCGATGGCGTAAGTATCGTGGCGATGCGGCGTAAAGCCATGGCCGCCAAAAAAGGCTTCGATGCGCTCCATCTTCAACGGCTGCGCTGAGCGTTTGACCCAATCCTTGTTGCCCTTGGTCTTAGTCATGTCCCTGTACCACTCGAATGATGTCAGTACGTTACCAGTGCGAGCGTCTGCTGTCCCAGGCTCGTGACCCGTCTGAATCGGCCCTCTCAGCGTAGCCGTCAAATTTGTCTGTTCCCCTCGTGAACCAGTTTTGAGACCCGCAGTCATAGCCGTGCCGTAAAAGACGCTCGCCCAATGAAGCGCTCATGCGGTTATTGCTCATCTTTATCCCACCCTTATCGTCGTCAACTCATCAGAGCTGTCTGTTCATGCGCCCGACTGTCCGCTGCTGCCGCTTTATTTCGCTGTGCCTGATGCCTTTGTTTCCGCTGTTCGCCAGCCCCGCCCATGCCAGCGGGGAACGGCAACTGGTGGAAGTCATCAACGATTACCGCGCCGATCCCGACCGCTGCGCGGGGCGTGCGGTCAGGCCGTTACGGCCACTGGCGCTGAAATCGGACTTGTCCTTGCCGATCGGCTATGGCGGTGGTATGCGGGAGGGGTTGAAGGCTAACGGCTATCAGGCTGTAACGGTACGGACCATCCGCCTGGTCGGCGCGCAAGATGCCGATGAGGCGTTCGACATGCTCCAGAGCGACTACTGTGGGGCGCTGCTCGATACCCAATACGCCGACATCGGTGTCACTCGTGCCCGCAGCGAATGGCGGGTGGTGCTGGCGCAACCGGTGCTCGACGGGCGTATCGGCGATTCGCGCGCTGCGGGCAAGACGTTGCTGGCGCAGGTCAACGCGGCAAGAGCCAGGCCACGCATGTGTGGGCGCCAACGCTTCGCCGCCGCACGGCCATTAACCTGGAACGCCGCCCTGGGCGCCGCCGCGCAAGGGCACAGCAAGGCAATGGCCTACGGCAACTACTTCGCCCACCAGGACCCCGACGGTGATATGCCGGCGGATCGCGCCAGAGCCGCCGGTTACCGCGGCCGGCAGATCGGCGAGAACATCGCCGCCGGGCAAGGCTCGCCCAGCCAGGCGATGTCCGGCTGGCTGGCCAGCCCCGGGCATTGCGCCAACCTGATGAACCCGATGTTTACCCAGGTCGGCGCGGCGTACGCCAGCGATTCGCGCAGCAACAAAGGGGTTTATTGGACGATGCTGTTTGGCGCGCCTTGAGTGAGGGTTTCGAACCGTCCATAGAAAATGGCTGGCGCTGGGGTCACAAGTTTGCGCCTACTTCAAGTCGAGGCAATAGGTGTAGTAACCCGTATCACGCACATAGCCCAATGATTCATACAACCGTTGCGCAAGGTGATTGTCCGTGGCCGTTTCCAGCACCATGCCCTTGGCGCCGGTCAACAGCGCAAAGGCTCGGGCGGTGTTCATCAGCAACGTCCCTACCCCTCTGCCGCGGGCGGCAGGTGTGGTGAAGAGGTCGTTGAGCAGCCAGGTGCGGTGGGCGTCGATGGAGGAGAACGTCGGGTACAACTGGACAAAGCCGAGCGCTTCGCCCGTGGAGTCCTCGGCGAAGAAAATCACCGATTCGTCCCTGGCGATGCGCTCTGCGATGAAAGCGCGAGACTGCATCAGGTTCGTGGGCTGGCCGTAAAAGCCTCGATAGGCGTCGAAGAGGCTGGCGACTTTATCGATGTGGGTTGCATCAACGCGCAGGACCTGGACGGCCATGTGGGTGGTCTCCGAACAGATGAGTTACTTCGGTTGCGCCACGGTGCGCAAATAAGGTTTCAGCGTCTTGAAGCCATCCGGGTATTTCTTCCTGGCGTCCTCATCGGAGACCGAAGTGGGAATGATGACGTCCTCGCCCGGACGCCAGTTCACCGGCGTGGCAACGGTGTGCTTGGCGTTCAGTTGCAGAGAATCGAGCAGACGCAGAACTTCATCGAAGTTGCGCCCGGCACTCATCGGGTAGATCAGCATCGCCTTGACCTTTTTGTCCGGGCCGATAATGAACACCGAACGCACCGTGGCATTGTCCACGGCAGTCCGTGCGCCGCCACTGGCATTCGGATGAATCATGTCGTAGAGCTTCGCCACCACCAGGTTCTCGTCGCCGATCATGGGATAGTTGACCGCATGCCCCTGGGTCTCTTCGATGTCTTTGGCCCAGGTCTTATGGTTACTGACAGGGTCGACACTGAGCCCGACGATTTTGGTGTTGCGCTTATCGAACTCCGGCTTGAGCCCCGCCATGTAGCCAAGCTCAGTGGTGCACACCGGGGTGAAATCCTTGGGGTGCGAGAACAGAATCGCCCACTTGTCACCGATCCACTCATGGAAATGCAGCGGGCCTTCGGTGCTTTCAGCGGTAAAGTCCGGTGCTTCGTCGCCAATACGGATTGCCATGTTCGTTCTCCTTACTGTTGAGTCGTAGGGAAGTCGCCGGAGCGCTGGCTGCTGTTCCGGCGGCATTCGGTGTCTGTGTTAAATCGTCAACGCGGATCAGTATAGGAGACGCTCGAGGACCCGGTAGTTAGCCGCGCGCCCCCTGCCCCCTTTGATGACCGGGCACTCAAGCCTGCGAACTGCGCTCGACCGACACCGCAAGCGCAGATGTCCTGGCCAGCCAGTAATAGAGCATGCCCGGCACCACCAGCCCGACGATCCAGGAAATATCGACACCGCCGAGCTGCGCGACCATTGGTCCGGAGTAGAAGTGAGTGTCGACAAAAGGCAGCTGGACCAACACACCGAGCACATACACGCTGATCCCCAACACATTCCAACGGCCATAACGCCCCGCCGGGTCGGACAACGCCGGGATGTCATAGCGCTCCTTGTTGATGAAGTAGTAATCCACCAGGTTGATCGCGCTCCACGGCGTGAAAAACGTCAGCAGGAAGAGGATGAAGTACTTGAACGTGCTCAGGAACGAGTACTGCCCCAGCAGCGCCAGCGTGGTGGACGCGCCGACAATCACCAGCACAAACAGCATGCGTTTACCGGCGGATATTTCGAAGCCACGACGAAAGCCACTGATGATGGTGGCCACGCACATGAAGCTGCCATAAGCGTTGAGGGTCGACACCGTGACCTTGCCGAACACCACGCTCAAGTACAGCAGGGAGGCCATCACCCCGGTACTGCCCAACCCGACGATGGTGGCGACCTCATGTCCACGAAAATTCACGCCCGCCAACGCAGCAGCGAACACTCCCAGCACCATGGAAGCCTGGGCCCCCACCACCGTCCCCAGGCCGACGGCGGTGAACGTCTTCCAGGACGAGGTCTTGCTCGGCAGGTAGCGTGAGTAGTCGGCCACATAAGGGCCGAACGCGATCTGCCAGGATGCGGAAAGAGACACTGCCAGCAGGAAAGTACTCCAGCCGAAATGGCGGTTTTCCAGCAACAGACCGATATCGTTGAGCGTCATCAACCGGGTAAACAGATAGACGAAGGCGATGATGCCCAGCACGCTCGCCACCCTGCCCACCAGGTGGATGACCCGATAACCGAAGAGGGTCAGAAACGCGATGCAGGAGGCGAAAATCAGGATGCCGGCGCTGTCACTGACATGGACCAATTGAGCAATGGCCTGCCCCGACAGTACCGCGCCGGTGGCGCTGAAGCCGAGGTACATCAGACACACCAGCACAATCGGAATCGCCGCCCCATAGACCCCGAATTGCACACGACTGGAGATCATCTGCGGCAGCCCGAGCTTGGGTCCTTGTGCAGCGTGCAGCGCCACCACCGCGCCGCCGAGCAACTGGCCGACCAGCAAACCAATGAGTGACCAGAACACATCGCCACCCAGCACCACGGCCAGCGCGCCGGTCACAATCGCCGTGATCTGCAGATTGGCGCCGAGCCACAGGGTGAACTGGCTGTAGAGGCTGCCATGACGCTCGGCTTCCGGGATGTAATCGATCGAGCGTGTCTCGATCAGGGGACTTCGCTGCCGGGTATCGCTGACCTTGGTCATTTTTGTGTTCTCTTCTTATTGAGGTAGACGCTAATGCCAGTGAGCCAAAGTGCAGAACCTGTGGGAGCGAGGCTTTCGTCGCTCAAATTTCTTAACTTACCGGCATTGGGGCGTGCTTTTATTTCTGTTGTTCCGTTACCGCCCACTTCTATCGAGCCAACAACCGAGTCTAGACATAACTACTCGTCAGCGTCGCATTAGCGCGGTCGCCAACGAGATTGCATTAAGGCATCAGATCCAACGGCATCACCTGCCCTTTCGTTCGCTCGTCATACCAATGCTGCAGCACATCGGGTAAGCGGCCTTTCCAATCCGACGCGTTGGTGTAGTAACGGGCTCGGGAATTGTTCTGCTCATCGAACACCAGCAGCACTAGCCAAAATCGAACGTCCGCTGTACGCATGAGGATGGCGGCGTTGGTATTGCCCAGCCCGCGTACCCACATTTCAGTCACTTCGGCGCCCGGCAGGTCATTCGACTCATCGCCGATCAGCCTGGAACTGCTGCTGTCCACCAGCGTCTGGTAATCGTCCTTGAGCAATTGCCGCAATGCATCGTCTTCTTGCTGTGTACGCGCCAACCCCAGACTCAGCAAATCGTTGTCCAGAGCCAAAGGCTGTTCCGACGCGACATAGCGCCCGGCATAGAACACGCCCATGCCCGCACCACAATCGGCATCGGCGCCGTCCTGGGTGACATCAAGCACGCCGTTGATGGCTTGGAAGGTCAACGCGCATGCACCTTCGACGTAATGCGCCTGAGTGCCATCCAGTTTGGCGACGCCATCCAGGTCGCCAGAGTTGGCGCCGCTCGCGGCAGAAATTTCGAAGACGAGATGAGTCGAATCCCGACGCTTTGTCTTCAACTCAGCTCCCGTCGAAACGCCCCAGGGAATGCGCTGCCAAGTCGCGTCCCAGGTAAACGGAATGGCCGCGTGTTCGAGTTCAGTGATGCGCATCAAGTACTGTTGGCGCAGGCAATCGATTTGGTCTGCGCAGCGGTTACGTTGTTTCAACCACTGACGCTGGTCTGCTTTTAACGCTTTAGGGGCGGTGACTTTTTCCAGCGTCGAGCGCCAGACCGCTCCCAGTTTTTGGTCCAGCTTCGACGTGTAAGCGTCGGCGCAAATGGCTTTTTCACTGGAGCTGGCGGCGCTGGTGCATTCGAAGCTACTGGCATGGGCTGCGGCAGAGAATGCGAGAAACCCCAGCAGTAAAGCGCGGCGAGCGTTAGAGCAGAACAAGGTCGGGGGCATGGGCAGATTCCATTCTTTGAGCGCGCCAGTATGCCGAGACAAACGTGAAAAGGCGCTTGTTTTGGTATGGCTCGCTCGCCACAAATCCAGCAGGAAGCGTAAAGTCATGCTCATTCTCAAGGAGCAAAACATGACTGATCCGTCGCCCCCGCCAACACGGGAAATTTATCTCTCGCAGACATCCGACCGGGATCTGTTCAATCGCATCGCCAGTGAATTGGCACGAGGGCTGGGCGGGACCTGGACGGCACAGATCAATGGGTTGGACCAGCATTATTGGGACCTGGCCGTCGAAGGGCAGACGATTACGCTGCATCTGGAACACTACCTGGGGATCATGCTGCTGGTGGAGGACGCGGATCCGGACTGGATTGCGTCGGAGCGTTTTCAGGCGGTGGTGCGGCGGCTACAGACGGATTGAACAAAAAACGGGCGCCATGATCGGCGCCCGTTTTATTTGAAGCGAGAGGGAAATACATCCAGGAACCACCGATGCTTTCAGATATTGATTTCGCTGGCCGGCACGACATCGATCCGCGCCACGGAACCGGTCAGGTGCGCCAGATCCTTGTTGTGTTCGGTGATGATGTCTTCGGCGCTCATCGTGCCATTGTCGATCGTGGAATGAGCATCGGACGCCAGCACCACGTCGTAGCCTCGCGATAATGCCTCACGGACCGTCGCGTTGACGCAGTAGTCGGTTTGCAGGCCGCAGATAATCAGGCGTTCGACGTCCAGCTCTTGTAGATGTTCATGCAGGTGGGTCTGGTAGAACGAGTCCGGGGTGGTTTTGCGCACGCGCAGGTCGTGGGGTGACGTCTTCAGGCCGTCGGCCAGTTGCCAGCCTTCGGCGCCGTATTGCAGCAGGTCGCCCTCTTCTTCGTGCTGGATCAGGATGACCGGAATATTGGCGACTCGGGCTTTGGTGCTGAGGCCGTTGATGGTGTCGATGACGCGCTGGATGTCGAAGCATTCATACTCGCCGGTGCACAGCGCGCGTTGGACATCGATGATCAGGAGTGCGGTGCTCATGGCTTCCTTCCTTAGACAGGTCGCTGGAACGATGGATTTCAACTCCCTTTCAGCCTGTGTAGCCGATGTAGCAGCTGTCGAGCTTGCGAGGCTGCGTTCGAGCGCGCAGCGCTCGCCATATCAGCGAATGCGGCTTGCCCGAATGAACGCGGCTAACCGACTTTACGACTGCTACGCAGCCGAACGCAGCCTCGCGGGCTCGGCAGCTGCTACCCGGGATCGAGGCCACCCAGGGAGTCGGGGTGGCCGATGATCGCCTGTTTCAGTAACCGAGTGACAACCCGGTATTGCGCCGTGGATCGTTCGCCCCATAGAACCGGTTCTTGCCCACGGGTTTGCCTTCCAGCGAAGGCGCACCTACCAGAATAGCTGCAATATGGTTGGGGTCCTGCGGGCCGGCAAACTTGTGGCCCCAACTTTCGAGCATCTTCTTGGTGTCCGGGCTGGTGGCGAAGTTCTCCAGGTTGGTTTCTTCCGGCAGCCATTGCTGATGGAAACGCGGCGCATCCACCGCTTCCTGGATGTTCATGCCGTAGTCGATCACATTGAGGATGGTCAGCAGGGTTGCGGTGATGATGCGACTGCCACCGGGGGTGCCGACGACCATGACGACTTTGCCATCCTTGGTGACGATGGTCGGGCTCATGGACGACAGCGGTGCCTTGCCGGGGGCGATGGCGTTGGCCTCCCCTTGTACAAGGCCGTACATGTTCGGCACGCCGATTTTCGAGGTGAAGTCATCCATTTCATCGTTGAGGATGACCCCGGTTTTGCTCGCCATCACGCCGGCGCCGAACCAGTCGTTGAGGGTGTAGGTCACCGACACCGCGTTGCCCCATTTGTCGACGATCGAGTAATGGGTGGTGTTGCTGCCTTCGTGGGGCGCTACGCCGGGTTTGAGCTCGCGGGAAACGCCGGCCTTTTGCGGATCGATGGCGGCGCGGATTTTGGTCGCGTAGTTTTTATCCAGCAAATGGGCGATCGGATTTTTCACGAAGTCCGGGTCGCCGAGGTAGCTGTTGCGGTCCACATACGCGTGGCG
This sequence comes from Pseudomonas sp. GW821-FHT03E01, assembly GCF_059420765.1. Classification (NCBI taxonomy): domain Bacteria; kingdom Pseudomonadati; phylum Pseudomonadota; class Gammaproteobacteria; order Pseudomonadales; family Pseudomonadaceae; genus Pseudomonas; species Pseudomonas sp. GW821-FHT03E01. The sequence goes on from NZ_JBWKUI010000006.1 coordinate 178,464, forward strand.
CATCGCTTCGATCTGGTAGTGCATGGCCTGCGCCGAGCGGTAGCCGAGGTCTTTCATCGGGTAGCCGTCGAGGATGTTCATGATCTCGCAGATCACCACACCGCCGGAGCTTGGCGGCGGCGCCGAGACCACGTGGTAGCCGCGGTAGTCGCACTCGATGGGTGCCAGTTCGCGGGTCTGGTATTTGTCGAGGTCGGCCTGGGTGATGATGCCCTTGTTGGCCTGGCTGGAGGTGACGATGGCGTCGGCCACCCAGCCTTTATAGAAGCCGTCGGCGCCCTTTTCGGAAATTTCCCGCAGGGTTTTGCTCAGGTCTTTTTGTACGAGTTTCTGCCCGACCTGCATCGGCTCGCCATTGCTCAGGAAGATCGAGCCCGAGTCGCGCATGTCTTTCTTGAAGACGTCTGTGGCGTACTCCAGCAAATCGACATCGCCCTGCTCCAGCACAAAACCGTCTTCGGCAAGCTTGATCGCAGGGGCGATCACTTCCTTGCGGGGTTTGGTGCCGAATTTCTTCAGCGCCAGCTCCATGCCAGACACAGTGCCCGGCACGCCGACGGCCAAGTGGCCGCGGGTGCTGAGGTCAGGGATGACGTTGCCCTGCTTGTCCAGGTACATGTCGGCCGTGGCGGCCAGGGGTGCTTTTTCACGGAAGTCGAGGAAGGTCTTGCGCCCGTCCGCCAATTGAATCGTCATGAAACCGCCGCCGCCCAGGTTGCCTGCAGCGGGGTACACCACCGCCAGCGCATAACCCACCGCCACCGCCGCATCGACGGCATTGCCGCCATTCTTGAGGACATCGACGCCGACGTGGCTGGCCAGATGCTGGGCGGTGACGACCATGCCATTTTCGGCAGCGACCGGGGCAACGGAGGCCGCGTGAGCCGTCAGGCAGCTCAGCGCCAAGGTGGTCGCCATAAGCGATTTGGCAAAAGGTTCGAACTTCATGAGTCGGTCTCTTTTTTGTTTTTAGGCTCTGTGCAGAAGACAGAGGGAACGGTTCAAAAGCAGTAGGCAAGTATGGCTGCAATTGCGTATTGCGCCTCCCCGGCGAGGCAGTATGCTGGGCCCCTGTTCAGCACGTGTGCGGAGTCCGCCGGCATGACCTACACATTTACCACCCTGGCGTCGCCGGTCGGCGAGTTGAAGCTGGTCGCGAAAGGCACGCGTCTGGCGGCCATCCTCTGGGAAAACGACAAACCCGGCCGGGTAAGACTGGGGCCGATGAGTGAAGCGGCGGACAACCCGATCCTGATACGCGCCGCACAGCAGTTGCGGGAATACTTTGCCGGCACGCGTAATCAGTTCGAGCTGGAACTGGACTTTGCCGGGACGGACTTTCAGAAGCAGGTGTGGCAGGCATTGCTGACGATTCCGTTTGGCGAGACGCGCAGCTACAGCGAGATAGCCCGGCAGATCGGCAATCCCAGCGCGGTTCGGGCAGTGGGCGCGGCCAACGGCAAAAATCCGATATCGATTGTCGCGCCGTGTCATCGGGTGATTGGGGCGTCGGGGAAATTGACGGGGTTCGCCGGGGGGCTTGAGGCGAAAGAACGGTTGCTGACGCTGGAAGGCTGTGAATGGTCGGGGGCCGGCAGGATGGGTGATTTGTTTTGACTGAATGGGCACCGACACGAGCAGCCTGACTTATTCATTCTCCAGTGCAAACGCCTCGACAATCTGCTCAATCACCGCCCGCACCCGCGCGGTGTGGCGCAGGTCCGCATGGGTCACCAGCCACACTTCATACGGCAGCGGGCGTGTGCGTTCCGGCCAGAGCCTGACCAGCCCATCGCGCTCGCCCATGTACACCGGGATCTCCCCCACCCCGAGACCTGCGGCAATCGAACGACGCACCAGCAGGCTGGAACTCAGGCTGGCGACAATCCGCCCACGGCTCAGGGGTTCCGAGACCAGGGTCATGTTCTTGTTGCCCTGCAAGTACGGCTGATACACCACCAGATCATGCCCCTCGAAGGCCGAGCCCGGTTGCGGCATGCCGTTGGCCTCGACATAACTTCGCGAGGCGAACAGCCCCACCGGCCAGCGCGCGATGCGCCGGGCGATCAGGTCGGGGTTGTCCGGCCGGGTGTTGCGCACGGCGATGTCGGCTTCACGCTTGGCCAGGCTGAGGATTTGCGTGGAGGCGTCCAACTGCACCCGCACGTCGGGGTGCACCGCATGCAAACGAGCGATAGCCGGGATCAGAAAATCGATGGCCAGAGAATCGGTAGTGCTGACGCGCACATTGCCGATCAATCGTTCGTCTAGGCCCTGAATCTGTCGCTCCAGCTCAAATGCCGAGAGCTCCATCTTTTCCACGGATTGCAACGCCGCTTCACCGACCGCTGTCAGCGCATAGCCCTCGGAGGTGCGCAGAAACAGAGTCGCGCTCAACGATTTTTCCAGCGCGGCGATTCGCCGGCCGACGGTTGCCTGATCGATCTTCAGCACCCGTGCCGCGCCGCGTAGCGTCGATTCGCGACAAACCGCCAAAAACACTCGCGCATCATCCCAATTCATGGCGTTTCCCGTAGTGATGCATATACGCATCATCGTAGCGCGAAATCGCAGCAATATTGCATCAGCGTTCCTCGATATGCTGGAGGCCAAGCACAAATTCACAGGACCGCTCCCATGCACAGCACCTCCCTCGACACTGGGCGCAGCGCGATCTGGCTGCCGATCTTCGCCGGCCTCTGCGCCAGCCTGGTCAGTATTGGTCTGGCGCGTTTTGCCTACACGCCGTTGATACCATCGTTGATTCAGGCCCAGTGGTTTTCCGCCAGCGACGTGGTGTACCTCGGCGCCGCCAATCTGGTGGGCTACTTGATCGGCGCACTGATCGGCCATCCGCTGGCCCGTCGAACATCCAACAAAGCCGCTTTGCGGCTGATGATGCTGGCGGTGACACTGGCCTTTTTTGCCTGTGCCTTTCCGTTATCGGTGAGTTGGTTCTTCGGTTGGCGATTGCTGTCGGGGATTGCCGGTGGCGCGATCATGGTACTGGTGGCGGCGACCGTGTTGCCCCATGTGCCCGCCTCGCGCCGAGGCCTGGCCAGCGGTGCGATTTTCCTGGGCATCGGCTTGGGCATCGCCGGCTCAGGCACCCTCGTTCCGCCGCTGCTGAGCCTTGGCTTACAGAACACTTGGCTTGGGCTCGGCGCCTTGGCCTTGATTCTGACCGCCGCCAGCTGGTTTGGCTGGCCGTCATCCGTTGCCAATGAAACGGCTGCACCACACGCTCAGCACACCAAATCGCCGTTTGATCCCAACCTTTATCTGCTGTTTGCACAGTACGCGTTCATGGCTGCCGGGCTGGTGCCAGCCATGGTGTTTCTGGTGGATTACGTGGCACGCGGCCTCGGTGCCGGGCCCCATGTCGGTGCACTGATCTGGGTGATGTACGGCCTGGGCGCGATAGTCGGGCCGGTGAGTTATGGCTTTCTGGCCGATCAACTGGGGGCGAAGCTGAGCATCCGCGTGGTCCTGGTGGTGCAGGCGATTGCCGTCGGCCTGCTGGCTATATCGAGTTCGTTCACCGCCCTGGCCCTGCTGGCAGTCATCCTCGGTTCGTTCCCACCGGGCATCGTGCCGCTGGCGCTGGCCCGGGTGCATGAGCTGGTGCCACAACACCATCACCAGCAAGTGGCCTGGAGCCGCGCCACGGTTTCATTCGCAACCTTTCAGGCCATCGCCGGGTTTGCCTACTCGGCGCTGTTCAACGCCAGCGGCGGTCATCACGGGTTACTGTTCGTCATCGCGGCCGGGGCCATCGTCGTCGCACTCTTGCTGGAACAGGCCTTGCGCTTGCTGAACCTGCGCGACCGGATGATGCCGGTGGGTTGTTCATGATCGCGCAACCCAAGTTTGCGGCTATCGATAACCACGCGCCTGCACGTTGAACAACTGCGCATAGCGCCCACCCGCCGCGACCAGACTGTCGTGATCGCCTCGCTCAAGGATCGACCCCTGGTCCAGCACGATGATGTGGTCGGCATTGCGCACGCTGGAGAAGCGGTGAGAAATCAGCAACGTCATGCGCCCTTCGGTGTGTTGGCTGAAATGCTCGAACACCGCCGCTTCCGCCGCCGGATCCAGGGCCGAGGTCGGTTCGTCCAGGATCAGGATATCGGCGTCGCGGCGCATGTAGGCGCGAGACAAGGCGATCTTCTGCCATTGCCCACCGGACAGTTCCTGCCCACCGGCAAACCACCGTCCCAATTGCGTGGCGTAACCACGATCCAGACGCTCGATGAAAGGCGCGGCCATGCCTTCGGCGGCCGCTTGCTGCCAACGGGTTTCATCGTTGAACGCCAGGGTGTCGCCCACACCAATGTTCTCGCCAACGGAGAACTGGTAGCGAATGTAGTCCTGGAAAATCACGCCGATGCGCCGTCTCAGCGCCTCTTCTTCCCAGGCCTGCAAATCACTGCCGTCCAACAAAATGCGGCCCTGATCAGGGCGATACAACCGCGTCAGCAACTTGATCAGCGTGGTTTTACCCGAGCCGTTTTCCCCCACCAGCGCGACACTGTGTCCGGGCAACAGATGCAGATCGATGCCCTGCAAAGCAGCGCGGCTCGCCCCCGGATAACGGAAACCGACACTCTCGAAACGCAACCCATCGCCGGGCACCGCACCCACTGTAAGGCTTCCGGCATCGGCCACCACCGGTTCGGCCAGATACTCATAGAGGCTCGACAGGTAAAGACCATCCTCATAGAGACCGCTGATCGCGCTCAAGCTGCTGCTCACCGCCGTCTGCCCCTGCTTGAACAGCACCAGGTACATGGTCATTTGCCCGAGGCTGATGCTGCCGTGAACGGTATCGACCACGACCCATGCATAGGCCAGATAAAACGCCGCGGTGCCCAGCAGTCCCAGCACAAATCCCCAGCCATCGCGACGCAACGTCAGGCGCCGGTCTTCGGCGTAGAGACGAGCAAACGTGTCCCGATAACGCTGCAACAACAGCGGCGCGAAGCCAAACAGCTTCACCTCTTTGATGTAGCCCTCATGGGAGAGCAGTGTCTCGATGTAGTTCTGCTGCCGACTCTCCGGCGCCCGGCGCGTGAACAGCCGAAAGGCATCCCCGGAAAAGTGCGCTTCGGCAAAGAACACCGGCAATGCCCCGACCACCAGCAGTACCAGCGCCCAGGGCGAAAAATGCACCAGCAACACGCCAAAGCTGATCAACACGATCAGGTTCTGGATCAGCCCCAGCGACTTCATCACCAGCGCCAATGGCCGGGTCGATGCCTCGCGCCGCACCCGAACCAGCTTGTCGTAGAACTCGGAGTTCTCGAACTGCACCAACGATAACGTCTGGGCCTTCTCCAGAATCATCGTGTTGACCTTCTGCCCCAACTGCACCCGCAACAGCGACTGCTGCACCGACAGCGCACGCTGCGTCCCGGACAGCAACGCAAGCACGCCCGCTTCAAACAGCACATAACGCACGACCGGCCACAACGGTGCGCTGCCCTGTTGCGCGTGCAACTGCATCGCGGTAACTACCGCGTCGACAATCCGCTGCCCCAACCAGGCTGCCAGTGCCGGCAGCACACCAGCGATCAGCGTCGCCAGCACCAACCCCAGAAACAGCCCTCGGGACGTTCCCCAGACCAGCAGCAAGGCACGCCTCGCCTGGTCGAGCAAAGAGGCGAAACGGGTAAGGACAGGCATGGGCGATGGACTCGGTGGCGGATGTAAAGGGGTGCTGCAGGTCATACTGTATGGGGAATGAGCGACGCCCGCTTTACGTGGATATGAGGCGATAAGCCTCGCCTCGCCCATAGGAAAAACATCTAAAAAAGTATCGTCGCTCACCACGTTTTAGCGCTTTGCTATGAGGAGTCAATGCCTATCGGGATTGGAAGACGAACCTGAACGTCCAACCGATGTGCCCCACTCCATCACCGGGAGCAGAACATGAAAATCAATCCCTACCTGATCTTCAACGGCGACTGCCAGGATGCCTTCAACTTCTACGCCAAAAGCCTGCCTGGCCAGATCGAAGTCATGATGACCTTCGGCGAAACTCCGGCTCGCGACCATGTGCCAGCGGACTGCCACAACCTGATCATTCATACGCGCCTGTTGGTCGGGGATCAGTCGATCATGGGGTCGGATACCACACCCGATCGCCCCAGCGCCGGCATGAGCGGTTGTTCGGTGTCATTGAATGTCGACCGTGTGGTTGAGGCAGAGCGAGTGTTTGCGGCATTGGCGCAAGGCGGGAGTATTCAAATGCCATTGGAGACGACGTTCTGGGCGGCACGCTTCGGGATGCTGGTCGATCGGTTTGGCGTGTCATGGATGATTAATTGCGAAAAAGACCAATGACCGGCTCTCCCCTTAGACTAATACTTAAGTATAATGGCCATCTGATATCATTCTTAGCTTTTTGTATTCAGTAACTAGGTAGAATAACTACACTGCTCACAAATTCAGCTCTTGACATAAAATATTACAAATATAATGCAAAAGGAGTAAATTAATATACCCCCGCTCTCATTTGCCCTAAAAAGAGGCGACAGTTGAACTGGCGCCTTTCGAGCGCGCACCCAAACTGCCATAGAAGACCGTGGAATATCCTTATAAATCAACTCCAGAAATCAAAAATGCGGACTTCCGCACAGTTTATACGCAAGACTTCTCTGTGATGCCTCGTTCTGTAGCCCGATCCGCGGATCAGCCACGCTTCAGTGTTGATCATAGAAAAGTCAACCTAGAGGGCCTAGTCCGACGCAAAGGCGCTCACCAACTAAATCGGATATCAAAAAATCAAATTGGCTAAAGCCTCCACAGTTGGCTATGTCATTGATTCAACTGAAACTACTGGCAATGGAATGGCACCTGCTGACAAGCTCAAAATGTTATAAAAAGTCAGATAATTTCAGTATTATGTGTATTAAGATTGCAGCGCCAGCACATATGAGTAATTTGCACGATGAGTACTGAGAGCAAAATCGAAAATAGCCAGAGGGGTATTCTCGCTATTGGGCGCACTTGGCGCTCGGCAGAGAAACTTCGACAGTTATTTGCACCCAATCTCACGCATATATATACATTAGATTACACAAACCCATTAAATCCAGATAGCGAAGCTCAAGCCCACGATGCCGTACTAATCGACATTGAAAGCCCTTCCATTCTTAATGACTGCCTGGCGCTCATCAAGAAATTACGTACGAGCCCAACAGAACTGTCCATTATCGTTGCAATCAATTTTCGCGCTCCGCAAACCAAAATTGAATGTTACCTGGCCGGTGCAGATCATTGTATCAATGTACCTAACGACCAGGATGAAAAAGCCAGGTTAATTTCAGAGTTGCTCGAAACACCTGAATGGCAGCCTGCCATTAAGTTGACCTTGGACCAAACATGCCTGCACTTATACAACGATGAGCTCAAACTGGATCTGGCTTATCAGGAAATGAAAGCCCTGGATGCGCTTATCAATGCAGAAGGTAATATCCTGCACCATGACTCCATGGCCGAATCCATGGGTTTGAATATCAAACTCTATGACTCGCGTGTTCTGGAGAAATCCATAAGCCGCCTTCGAAACAAAATCAAAAAGCACTTCGGCATTAACATCATTCATAGTGTTCGCGGTTATGGCTATCGATTGCTTCGAGGGGTCGTCTCAGTAAAGCAAGCAAACTTTCATTCTTAAAGGGACTAAACAATGGAGTCCAGCAGGCAATATACCGTGCAAGATAACTTCGCATTGGTTTTCTTCAGGCAATCAATCCTCAAGCGAAACGATGAATTGTTCGGCAGTGAGATTTATGCCAAGGCGACCAAACAACAGACACCTCTGAACAAGGGGTATCAGCCATTGCATCCCGATCACCCACTGGCGATTTATCGTGAAGTACTGATGCGGATCCAATTAAATGCCCTTTCACAGATCGAGGCCACGTCGTCCCCATCCGTACAGACACCCAATAAATTGTTCGTGACCATGAACCAATCCGCGTTATTGGATAAAGCGTTCATCCGAGAACTGAACGACGCTCAAACGACACTCAAGAAGCATGAACAACAGCTAATCCCCAGCATTAATGGCAGTTCGCTCCTTTCGTTCAATCTCAAAGAAAAAAGAACCATTATCAATCATATTCATTTATTGAAGGACAACGGGATCGAGATCGCTTTCGATGGCTATGACTTAAGCGATGACAGCGCTGAAAAACTGATCAGCCCGAAGCTGTTCGATTACATAAAAGTGGACCTGACCCGGTCCAATTTCGACATCATGGTCGATAACAGTCAGGACTTTTTCAACAGGTCTTACGACTGCCTGAGCAGCATGATCCATGACAGCAAAATCAGATTCATTGCGGACCGGGTCGAGCACAAAGCACTGCACACACTGGCCCGCAGCATGCCTTTCGATTTTTTCCAGGGGCGGTACTACTCGCCTACCGAGGTTATTTAAGCTTAAAAAATTTCACCAAACTAGGAAGGAGCCTTATTGTGAATACGCCAAACAACAGCTTTCTAATTTTCACCCGAGATCAACTGGCACGACAAGCTATAGAATCGCTTCTCGCACAACGCCTGCATCTATCTTTTGAAATCGAATCTGGCAAACTCAGCAGCGAACGCATCCGAAAGAGTCGATTCACGCACATCCTGCTCGACCAGGCCGATATCTCGCTGAGCGATGTCAGCTTTATCCGCAAAAATCAAAAAGATGCGGAAATCATACTCATAACTCCCAACTCGGAGCATTCAGAACTTCATCACTTCTCGCACTTCGGGGTTGATGGATTTCTCAAGAAACCGGTGGCAGACGAAGAGTTCATCTCTGCAGTCAGCCGAGTTAAAGAGTCGCAGGGTAACCCCGACATCTGGTGGTTTAATGCCGACGACAGAACATTAATCAAGGAAGATATAACCATCCCATTGACCGGCACCGAATCGTTAATGCTCACCCAACTGGTCATCAGTGATCGACGGGTACTCAGCAAGAACGATCTTATCCTACGTATCGATAAAGACCCGGAGAATTACAGCGGCCTTGAAATGTGCTTGAGCCGACTGCAGAAAAAATTCAAGACTGCCGCCAACGGGGAACGCCTGATTCGCTCGGTCAGAAACCGTGGTTATTGCCTGGCACAAAGGATCAGAATCGCATACTGATTGAAATCGCAAAAACAATAACAATAAATGCGATTTCCCGCTCAACCCGATACCGCTTGACTGCCTAACCACCTCACCTCGTACTTCCCGCCGCCTGTCCCTCGCACGTATTTCTCTCCATAGTTCCTGCCGGATCCCTCCCCATGGCGGGCAAGCGCTTATCGGAATGCTGCAATTTTATAGACGATTTAGTGATGCCCTCCTAATAAAAGAGCACGACCTTTTATAACATGAGCCCTGGAAGTGGTGTCCGTTATAATTCGTCAGACACCCACAAAGATTAAGGTACTAGTATAAAAACCGGACACTGAGACAACCGTATCAGCTGACTTGAAAACAACATTCGGATGGCCAGCCATAGCCCGCGTTATTCCCTTCCAATAATAAAAATAATCTCTGACCGAACTGCGCTCGCTCAGCCTTTGCGCGTGGCTGCCATTTATTAACCGTCGACTGATACACAACGTGGCGCACGCCCGAGGGACACCGCGATGGTACATAATCGTATTAATCGAAACAGCATATCCAAAGGACTGACCTTCTGGGGGCAATGGATAATTGCCATCACTTCGGTCAATGCGTTGTTATTTGCTCTGGCGTTGTACCAGACAGGAGAAATCGAAGCTCATTATCGTGTGCTTGCCGTGCTGACTTTCCTGGGCTCGGTCCCTTCTTACTCCCTGCTGCTGGTCTATCACAAGCAGCATGGATACCTCTCCGGCCTGGGTCGACTGCTGCTGGGGTGGCTGCTGACACTGACCGGCCTGACCAGCATCGGCTTTCTCAGCAAGACCAGCGAATTGTTCTCCCGGGAAATCATCATGGTCTGGGCTGTGGCAGGTTATTGCGTGCAGGCCCTGCTGTACCTGCCTCTGCATAGTTTTTCCAGACACTACCACCGGCAATTGCACAGCCAAAATAACACCCTGATCATCGGCACCGACCAACTGGCGGTGAATCTGGCGGACAAACTGGCCAAAACCGAGTATCCGCCGCTGGTCGGCCTGATTAGCTCAAAACCCAACGAGCTGTCGACCAACGTCAATACCCACCGGATCGTGGGCCAACTGCAGGAACTGCGCGAGCTGATCCGGGTGCACGATGTCCGGCGGTTGTACATCGCGCTGCCTTTGAGCGAAGCCAAACAGGTCGAAGCGCTGTACATCGACCTTCTCGACTCGAATGTGGATGTGGTCTGGGTTCCCGACCTGGGCAGCATGACGTTGCTCAATCATTCCGTCAGCGAGCTGGATGGCCTGCCCGCCATCCACCTCAATGAAAGCCCGCTGACCAGTTACCCGACAGCGGCACTCAGCAAGACCCTGCTGGACAGAGGTCTCGCCGCCCTGGCGCTGATCGCCTTCAGTCCACTGCTGCTGGTGATTGCCGTCGCAGTGAAGATCTCCTCCCCGGGGCCGATCATTTTCAAACAGGAACGGCACGGCTGGAACGGCAAGATCATCAAGGTCTGGAAATTCCGCTCCATGCGTCTGCACGACGACCATCAAGTCCGCCAGGCCGGCCGTGAAGACCCACGCATTACCCCGGTTGGCCGTTTCATTCGACGCACGTCCATCGACGAACTGCCGCAGTTCTTCAACGTACTGCAAGGCCATATGGCGCTGGTCGGACCGCGGCCGCACGCGATTGCCCATAACGACTACTACACCGGCAAGATCCAGGCCTACATGGCCCGTCATCGAATCAAACCGGGCATCACCGGGCTGGCCCAGATCAGTGGCTGCCGTGGCGAAACCGAGACCCTCGACAAGATGCAAAAGCGCGTGGAGATCGACCTCAACTACATCAACAACTGGTCGTTGTGGCTCGACATCAAGATCCTGATCAAGACGCCTTTTACGCTTTTTTCAAAGGACATCTATTAACTGCTGCGATTCGCCCCCCCGCCTGTTCTTCAGCTTGTGGCTAACTGAGCCGCAGTCCGGGCAGTCAGATCTCTGACTGCCCGGAGCCCCTCTCCCCGCCTCACCCCATTTACCCTTTGTTTTGTAGCAACTGCCGACGGCTGCGTTCGCCCGTAGCAGCTGTCGAGTCTGCGAGGCTGCGTTCGGCTGCGTAGCAGTCGTCAAACCAGAACTTGCGGTGTATCAGGCAAACCACGTCAGCCGGATTCACGACTGCTGCGCAGTCGAACGCAGCCTCGCAAGTTCGGCAGCTGCTACAGATTGCATTACGGAACATATGCCGGATGGAGTGGCAAAAGAGGTGTTGCTGGAGAGGGGATATAGCGAGGGTCAAAGGTTACAAAATGCCGAGGGCCTAACGCCTTTTCAACGTACCCAGTACCTTGAAATCAATAACCCCATCAACACGCCGATACTATTTGCCAGCATGTCGTCGGGCGAGGCCGTGCGCAGCGGAATCAAACCATGCGCAAGCTCAATGAGTACACCGGTGAGCAAACACCCCAAGGCTGTCCAGACAAACTTCACATTGGGGAAGGCCAGACGGCAACTGCACGCAAACACCAGAAATCGTATCCAGTGCTGAGTTCGACTGCGCAGCAGTCGTCCAGCCAGAACTTGCGGTGCATTAGGTAGATCGCGTCAGCCGGATTCACGACTGCTGCGCAGCCGAACGCAGCCTCGCAGGCTCGGCAGCTGCTACAGATTGCATTACGGAACATATGCCGGATGGAGTGGCAAGAGAGGTGTTGCTGGAGGGGGATATAGCGAGGATCAACGGTTACAACATGCCGACGAACTGCCAGGTGCCTAAAGCCTTTTCAGCGTACCCAGTACCTTGAAATCAATAACCCCATCAACACGCCGATACTATTTGCCAGCATGTCGTAGGGCGAAGCCGTGCGCAGCGGCATCAAACCTTGCGCGAGCTCAATGAGTACGCCGATGAGCAAACACCCCAAGGCTGTCCAGACAAACTTCACATTGGGGAAAGCCAGACGGCAACTGCATGCAAACACCAGAAAGCCGATCCAGTGATGGATCTTGTCCTCTTCGGCAAACAACTCCGGGATCGGCTTAGCGCGCAATCCCGCGAACAGCAGAATCGCCGTCACCATGGCAAAGGCCAGGCACCGGAGCCAGAATGGCAACTCGATCAAGCCTTTGAGCCACGTGATCATTCGGTAATTTTCTCGAAGTTGTTGTAGAACAAGCTGCTGTCACGCCCGTCGGTCATGGTCTGTAATGAGTAGGCACGGTTCAGGCGCGCACCACCATCGCGAGTCAGTGGCGCCCAAATGATATTGGCGCGACGCATGGTCGAGGTACTCAACAGCTCGTCGAACGGGATGGAAATGTAGATGCCTTTGTCAAAGCTGCCCTCGCCATATTCCGCCTTCGATGCCGTGGTCAGGGTGACCCAGCCGCCAAACTTCACGCCGTTCTTGAACTCCCGCGACAAGTCGACGGTGGTGCCCCAGTCCCGTGCCAGGTAACGCCCGACGCTGACCGCTGCCAGCATGTCATTGGGCAATTCAGTATAGCTGGTGACATGACCCGTTATGGTCTGGTAATCGCGCAGGCCAAAGCCCTGATCGAAATCCCGCTGGCGTACGAAGTTCAGATCAGCGCCCAATGACCAGCGTTTCCCCGTGGGTCGATACAGCACTTCGCTGCCGACCCCGGCATACATGGATTCCAGATAGCCGCCATAGACCATGCCATACCAGTCCCGATCCAGCTGCGCCGCGTGGTTGAACTGAAACGTCGGCATCGTCACATCGGAGGTGGTCAGGTATTGACGCAAATCGGTGCGCACTCGCGGCAACCCGCTCGGTGCGTCGTAGGTGAACTTGTCGTAGTTGTTCAGCAGGTTGGCGCTGAGCAGGCCGCTCCACCAGGTGTTGCGGGTGAAACGGTACTCCGCGTCGGCATCGGCGGTGAACTGATAGAGCAAGCCGTCGGGGCCGCCGATGTTCTGTTTGTAGCCCAGGCCAAAACCATAGCTGAACGGCTCCAGCGCCTGGGTATAGAGCGTGGTTTCCCGGTGTGCAGTCGCCGGATTGACCTCGGTCGTACGGTGTAGATCCTTCAGCGGCTGGTCGTTGTTCACCACCGCGCGGAATGTTTCCCGCGGCACGCTGGTTTCTTCGATAGACATGTCATAACGCTGATTCACCAAGGTGAACCAATCGATGTCCTGATTGACGCTGTTATCGAGAATCCGGCTGGCCCGCCCGACGGCCTTGGCCGAATAAAAATAGCGAGACTGCTCGCCATACACCATCAACTCCGAACCGCGTTGGGTAATGCGTTTGACCTTATAGCCAGCATTTTGCTGTAACCGATTGGAGACATCGGCCCAGTTGACCTGGTCGGCCGGAGTCGACGGTGCCTGCGCCGGCAGCGGCTCGGCGGGAGGGTCATAGGTCTTCACCGGTGCCTTGCGGCTGACAAAGTTGGTGTGCAGGGTGATGCCGAACATCGCCGTATTGCCACGCTCCCAACCGGCGCTCAGGTCGACGCTGTCGGCCAGCTTGTAGACCACGCCGACGTTGATCGGCAGGTCTTGCTTGAGCGGGTTGTCCAGTGGCTCGTTCTTGTAATCGTTGCCCTCGTACTCGATCTTCAGTCTCAGTGGTTCCCAGGGCGTTTGATAGGCAATCCCACCGAACAACGAAGGGCGGCCCCTGAAGTACGCGTTGGTGTTCACGTCCCCTGCCCTGGCCACAGCCGCCGTGCTCTGCGGCCGGTCGTTGAATTGGCTGCCCAATACCGACAGCGGGTTACTGAAATCCCCACGATTACCCAGATAACCCCAGGCAATGCCGAGGCTGAAATCCAGGTCGCCATAACGCTTGTTGGCGACGAAATACTCGCTGGAAAACAGCCCGGTACCGCCAATGTCCCGGGCGCCGATAGCGACCTGCGGCGCCCAGTGAGTTTCTTCCCAAAGCCGCGCCTTCAAGTCGATGGCCTTGTCTTTGAAGCTCTGGTCGCCGCTCAATTGCTCGGTGCCGTACTTACGGTTGGTGATCGCGGTGTAACGAAACGACCCTTCCAGCCAATCGAGTGGCTGCAAGGAAAAACTGTAGCGCGAATAAGGGTCGGTACGGCTGGCCGTGACGCTCAACTCCCCCGCCGGGGCCATGCGCGCGGTGGGGGTCTGTAACAGACCGACGCCACCAAAATCACTCTGGGTGTAGCGCGGTTCACCGTGAGCCAATCCGCAGGGCAGGAGCAATGCAGCAGCAAAACGTAACTTCAACGGGCACTTCAAGGGGCCACCTCAGCCAGCGGTTGAGTGGCGAGAAACTCGGCCAGTTGTTGATTGAGCTCAGGGGTCGGCGTCTCGAGATCGTCGCTCCTGATCGGCACCAGGATCTTGCTGCCGGGCGCCACAACGATGCCGTCCTCACGATTCCACGCCGCCGCGCCCAGGCGCCGCACCTGGCCGTCAGGCTGGATCAGCCACAGATAGTCGCCCTCGGCGTCGCCAAGAATGGCGCAGTCACGGGCATAGGCACGCACTTCCTGCAGGGCCCGGTAAGGCACCTGACAAGGCTGCGCGACCGCCCCGAAAACCTCCACGGTGGACGGCCGCTGGGGGTAAATCAGATAGTCGCCATCATCCACCAACGCGTTGCGGGCGAACCCCGTTTCCACAGCGATCGGATCGAGCACCGCGACCTGACGTCCGGTGACCGGCAGTTGCGCGACCTGCTCATATAGGCGCGCGCTCAATTCTGCTCGCGTGCCTTTGCCATCGAGCAAGGCCCCCCGTTGCAACAGTTTCAGATCGAACAGAACACCTGCTTTCAAACGCGTCTGCTTGTCCACTAATGAACGGTGCAGCCACGCCGCGCCCAGCCAGTAACTTTCGGCATTGGGTTGGGCTTTACGAATGACATCCAGCAAGCGCGCACCGGGCTTGATTTCGAATTGACCAGGGCTGCGCACGTCACCGCTGACCGTGACGGCCGCCTGGCCCACGCCCGGGCCGATCAACAGCAGACCAAGCAAGAAAAGGTTTGAACACTTCACCAGGCAGCTCCCCGATCACGGCGCACCTGCACGATTTTCAGAAACAGTTGCGGCGTCAAATGCTGCTCGCTGCGCAGGATGAAACCGTCCTGGGGGTCGACCCAGTAGCGGTTGGTGGCGCGGAAATTCAGGGTGGGTGCATCCACCTGCTCGTCAATGCGCAGCAAGGCGTAATCCTTGTCCAGAATGCTGATGGTCTCGATGCCATGGGGACTGAAACGGCTGTTGACCGCGATACCGATGCGGTTGCCGTTATAGATGTCGATCCAGCGCGTGCTGGTATAGCCGTCGGGCAAATGCTGAAGGCCGCGTTTGAAGGGCGACTCTTCATTGAAGCGAGTGCCATCCAGGGAAACGCCCAGCCCGACAGTGCGCACCACCAGGCCGTCGCGCATCAGCAGCACTTGCTTGCCGGAAGCGACCCAGAACTGCAGGTCGCCCCGCCGACGAGCCATGGCCATCACGCCCTCACTGGAGGGGGTGGTGACCAGGATCTGCGGATATGGCACAGCGTCGACCTGAGCACGGGTCAAATTGATGGAGGCAGGCCCCGCGACAGATGTTTCAAGGGTGTCCCAGGAGGCCTTCATCAACGGGTTACACCCGCACAGCAAGAGCGCCATCGTCAGACTGGCGCAGGTAGGCAAAGTTTTCACGGCGGGATTGAGCCTTATCTGCTGTTGGCTTCGCTGAGATCGTTAAGTGAGCTGGCACCGGTCCCCAGGACAGTGGCCGTAGGCAGAAGCTGGCTGATCAGACGGTTCCAGCGCGTCACGCCGGCCGGGCCGACATAGACGATGTCTTGCGGTTGCAAGTCGAAACGGGTGGCCAGTACCAGGGCCGAAGGGGATTCTGCGTCGAGCTGGAACACCTTGGCCGGTTCGGTTTCCAGGTGGTCGGCGCCGCGAATCACGTACACCGCATTGCCGTTGGAGGTGGTCTGGTTCAAGCCCCCCACTGTGCCCAGCGCATCGGTCAGGTTGATCGACTTGCCTTTGAAGCTCAGTGCGCGAGGCAAATTGACCTCACCCATGACATAGATCCGCTTTTGGTCGTTATAGGGCAGGTACAGCCGGTCGCCGCCCTTGAGGTAAACGCCTTGCAACTGTGAGTCCTGGCGATTGAGGGTGTCCAGATCGAGCTTGTATTCGCGCCCGTCCCGAGTCAGCGTCAGGCCTGACAGGTCTGCGTTCGAGGGGTCCACACCGGCCGCGCCAACGGCCTCCACCACGCTCAACGGTGTGGTAGTGATTGGCTGTTGGCCAGCCTTGAGCACCGCACCGGAAATCACCACGGTCTGGCTGGCGAAGCGCAATACACTGACGTCGACCTGGGGGCTTTCGACAAATTGCGACAAGCGCTCGGCAATAAAGGCCCGCAACTCTTCGATGGTTTTACCGGCCGCCGGGATATTACCGATGTAGGGATAAAACAACGTGCCGTCCGGACGCACCAGACGCCCGTTGGCATCGAGTTGCTGTTGCGGCCCCGAAGGCGCCGTCAACTCGGGGTGATCCCAGACCGTGATAAATAACAGGTCGTTGGCACCCACGCGATAACCGCCTGGAACGTAGGACAACAACGCTGGGGGAACGGATTCGCGAACTTGCGTGGCCGCATCCATGGCAATCAATTTAGGCGTGATGGGAATAAGCTCCACCCGGCTACTTTCCGGAGAGCCGTCACTGACCATTTGACTGGTGTCCATGTGTTGACCAGGCGAAAACATACAGCCGTGCAAGCTGATACTTGCCAGCATAACAACAGATAATCTACGGATCATAATGGCACTACGCTAGTCGAGGGCAAATCTAAAACAAGATCACCCAGAAAGTTCTGAGTGATCTTGGACAACATACTTCGTAGGGTATTAGTTGGTGCCGGTAGTACCGGTAGTACCAGTGGACCCCGTCGTTCCGCCATTGGAACTGCCACCGGAGTTTGAAGCGGCCGCCGCAGCGCCGACAATGGCCGCGCCGATCACCACGGTTTCTGCGACCGTCACTCCCCCAACCAGCGGGGTACTCAAGGACAATGGCTCGCTCACCTCTTCGCTCGCCGTTTTGCTCGCCGGCTCATCCGCCGCCAACGCTGCAGTGCTCATGACAGCCAGCAAGCCGGCCGTAAGTAGTTTCTTCATATCAGACTCCTTCTCGACATCAACTCTGCATTAGATTTGAGACTAAGGGACCGGGAATGGAACAGCAGGTGAATGAACTGACACCCGTCAATTGAACGAGACAGTTCATGCACATTGCCTCCTTTGGAGAATGTCATTTATAGGGAGTGCATGCCATACGCCAAACCTCGTCACATCATGGACAAAAGCGCTTGCACCGAGCAGGACTTATTGACGGAAAAAGGCAATTTTCCAAGATATTTGCTACATGAGAAGGCATTTTCGGCACAAACTCCCGAGCAAAAGTCACTCCCCCTTCACGCCTATTGTTATTATTAGTCAGGATTTTCCCGGCATCCTGTCCCGCTAGGTTCTATTGTGACTGAACATTCAAGGCTAAATAACATCAGGTCATAAATAGTTAATGTTAACTATAGACCAATATTAACCCGTCATTCCCCGTTCAACACCGCGCGCAAGCGTGGGTTGCGCAAGTCTTTTTCCGAGAGTTGAGGCGATTCAACGGGCCAGGCAATGCCCAGCTCCGGATCATTCCAGAGCAGCCCACCCTCATCCTCGGGGAAATACAGATCGGTGCATTTGTATTGAAAATCGGCGGTATCGCTGAGCACGCAGAAGCCGTGGGCATAACCCGGCGGCACCCATAGCTGCAGATGGTTGTCGGCGGTCAACTTGACCCCTACATGTTCACCGCAAGTGGCCGATTCGGGATTGATGTCCACCACCACGTCGTACACCGCACCTTGGGTAACCCGCACCAACTTGCCCTGGGGCCGGGTCCGCTGGAAGTGCAAACCGCGCAATACGCCATACTGCGAGCGTGAGTGATTGTCCTGGACGAATGGCAACTCGATGCCGGCGTCGCGATAACGCTGTTCGTGATAACTCTCGAGAAAGAACCCACGGGCATCGCCAAACACCTTGGGCTCGATAATCAGTACGCCGGGCAACCGGGTGTTGATGACATTCATTTCGAAGGCTCCGTCGTCAGTACGCGCGCCAGGTATTGTCCGTAACCGGTTTTGTGTAACGCGGTGGCTTGTTTATCCAGTTCCGCAGCCGACAACCAACCCTGGTGATAGGCCACCTCTTCAAGGCAGGCCACCTTCAAGCCCTGCCGCGCTTCGATGGTCTGGACGAAATGCCCGGCCTCCATCAACGAATCATGGGTCCCGGTGTCCAGCCAGGCAAAACCACGCCCCAGCACACTGACGTGCAGATCCCCGCGTTGTAGATAAGCATTGTTCACGTCGGTGATTTCAAGCTCACCGCGTACCGAAGGCTTGACTTGCTTGGCGATGCTCACCACGTCTTTGTCGTAGAAATACAAACCGGTGACAGCATGGTCGGACTTCGGATGTGCAGGCTTCTCTTCGATCGAGATCGCCTTGCCGCTCTCGTCGAACTCGACAACGCCAAAACGATCCGGGTCGCTGACTCGATATCCAAAAACAGTGGCACCGGTCTGTCGTTGTGACGCTTCGCGCAACAAGGCGCTGAAGCCATAACCGTAGAAAATGTTGTCGCCCAGAATCAGCGCCACATTGCTGTCGCCGATGAACTCCTCGCCGATCAGAAAGGCTTGCGCCAGGCCATCAGGAGAAGGCTGTTCTGCATAACTGAGTTCAATGCCGAAAGAAGAACCATCACCCAGCAAGTTCTGGAAGTTGGGCAAGTCCTGGGGCGTGGAAATAATCAATATCTCGCGAATGCCCGCCAGCATTAATACCGACAGCGGATAATAAATCATCGGTTTGTCGTAGACCGGCAGCAGCTGTTTGGACACACCACGGGTAATGGGATGCAAGCGGGTGCCGGAGCCTCCCGCCAGAATGATACCTTTCATAGGGGATTCCCTTCGAAGTTAAATAGAGGCAGGTTTTGAATGTTTCAGCCAACGTGGCCAAGACGCTCGGACCGGTATTGGCCGTTGAGTATCCGTTGCCACCAATCTTGATTATCCAGATACCACTGAACCGTTTTGCGTATACCGCTTTCAAAGGTTTCCTGTGGTCGCCAACCAAGTTCACGCTCAATCTTGCCTGCATCGATGGCGTAACGACGATCATGCCCAGGGCGGTCGGTGACGAAGCTGATCAACTCCTTGTAAGAGCCCTGCCCTTCATCGCGGGGGCGCAACTCATCGAGCAGCTCACAGATGGTTTCCACCACTTGCAGGTTGCGCTTCTCGTTGTGTCCGCCGATGTTGTAGGTTTCGCCCACGATACCGCGCGACACCACTTCGACCAGCGCTCGAGCATGGTCTTCAACAAACAGCCAGTCGCGGATCTGCGAGCCATCGCCATATACCGGCAACGGCTTGCCGTGGATGGCATTGAGAATCACATGAGGGATCAACTTCTCGGGGAAGTGGAAGGGCCCGTAGTTGTTCGAGCAGTTGGTGACCAGCACCGGCAGGCCATACGTGCGGTGCCAGGCGCGCACCAGATGGTCGGAGCCGGCCTTGGACGCCGAGTACGGCGAGCTCGGCTCGTAGGGCGTAGTCTCGGTGAACAGATCGTCGGTGCCTTCCAGGTCGCCATAAACTTCATCGGTGGAGATATGGTGGAAGCGAAAGCCCTGTTTCTGCTCCGCCGCCAACCCTGACCAGTAGCGGCGGCTGGCCTCCAGCATGCTGTAGGTGCCGACGATGTTGGTCTGGATGAAATCCGATGGGCTGTCGATGGAACGGTCCACATGGGACTCGGCCGCCAGGTGCATCACCGCATCGGGCTGGAAACGCGCGAACAGCTCGTGCAGCGCCGCTGTGTCGCAGATATCCACCTGCTGGAATTCATACCGGGGGCTACCCGCCACCGACGCCAGGGACTCGGTATTGCCGGCGTAGGTGAGCTTGTCGATATTGAGCACGCTCACATCGGTATTGTCGATCAGATGGCGAACGACGGCGGAGCCGATAAAACCAGCACCGCCGGTGACGATAATACGTTGGGTCACTTGCTGTACTCCTTGGGATACCACTGGATCAGTAATTTTTCGTACTGGGAAAGGATGTTTTCCCAAGTGAATTTTTCGTTGAAGCGGCGGGTGCTTTCAGCCTTCATCGCCGCGATCAAATGGCTGTGGTCATCGCGCAGGTACTTCTCGAACAACTTGGCGCAGTCGTGCTCGTCATCGAAGTACACCGCCGCATCACCGGCGACCCAACGGTTGAAATGGTTGTTATGGGCAATCACCGAGCAGCCGGCGCCCAATGCCTCCACCAGCGAAGGGTTGGTGCCCCCGACTTGATGGCCGTGGATGTAAAAGCGGCTGAAAAACCGCAGCGCCCGAACCACCGCCGCCTCATAGATGGCACCGGGGAAGATCACTTCCTTGCCGGCCGCGTCCATCACCCGCTTGTGGTACTCGTTCTTCTCTGGCGTGAAGTTGCCCAGCACCACCAACTTATGGTTACGGCGCTTGCTGCTGAAAGCCTTGACGACCTGCAGAAAGGAGTTCTCCGGCTCCGGCCGGGCGATAACCACCGAGAATCCATGGGGCTCCAGGCCATAATCAGCCAGGGCGGTCGGGTCTGCTTCGTTCACCCGGTCCCCGCCATAAGGGATCATGGTGATCTTCGAATCCTTGACCCGGGTGGCCAGGTGATCCTTGATTTTCGGGTGGTCGGCCACCAGGTGGTTGCCGATCCAGCAACCTGCTCGCTCGTTCAACCAGAACCAGGTCTTCGCCACCACCCCCCACTTCTCCCGTCGCCATTCAATGCCATCCATATTGATGACATTGGTCTGGCCCTTGACCCGCTGCAGAATATTGAACGCCGCCGTGTTATAGCCGAGGGTCAGAAACAATCCCTTCTGGCCCAGCGCATGGACGGTAGCCTTCCAGTCGAAAAACACCGTGCCCGCCACGCCGGTGTTGGCGATCGGGATATGAATGCGATGAACCCCCTTCCATTCACTGGTCGATATACCGCCGGAACCGTCTTCCTGGCAGTAGACAGTGACTTTCCAGCCCTGCTTGACCAAGTAGAGGGAGAGCTTTTCGGCGAAGGTTTCAAAACCGCCGTGTTTGGCGGGAACGCCGCGGATGCCGAGGATATAGAGGTTTTTCATAGAGGCTTTTTGGTTCTTTCAATGTGAGGGGTTTTCAGAGCTATCTGAAGTTTTGAAAGTGTTTTTAATCTGTTCTAAATATTGAAATTTATATTTTTTGGTTGGCTCAATATATGAACCCTCGCCGTATTCATTCCAACAACATATGACAACGGTGCTTAGTGTCTTCTTGGGCTCTGAGGTAATAAGCGATTTTGCTGACTCCAAGTGCAATCTAAATTGCTCTGGTGTGCTGCTCGAATTATCATGATTGGGGGATTCGCTTCCACCCCATGGAGTTTTGTCCCAGCCCGAAGTGACGGGAATTAAATAGGGCAACTTGCTAGTACTTAAAGCCGAATTCCAAGCTTGTTCGTATCCATCTGAAAGTTCTTTGTAACTTGCGGACGGACGCCTTTCGCTCAACTTCTCGGCTGCATTAAGTTGATAATTATAAGCGGACAATGCGTCGTAATTCTGAAGCGGCAAAATCTCTTGAGAAAATCTGTCACCAGCCTTTATTGATCCAACAAAATATATTCCAGGCAATCCTTCCTGGATCGCTCGATCCCGTGCCCTTTCCAATAGTTCATTGGCATTACTGCCAAAGTTTCTGGCGTCCCTTTCAAGTAATTCAGATGAAAATATAAAAACGACGGGTTTACCATCTATTTTTTTATAGCCAGGCGCTCTGAAATAATGATCTATCCAGTACTGCACTATATCATCGAATTGCTTAAGGCTCGAGGGTGTCCCGGTATGGTTGGCCCAGAGAAGGGTAAACTTGATATCATGTGTATCTTTTAATCTGGAGAAAGAGTCTATAGCGTGCGTCCGATTAACACCGTGAATATTGTCCCAGTACCAATCATAGATAACGAAATTTATTCCATACTGATGCATCCAGTCGATCTGTATTTTTGTGTTTTCTGCAGATCCTTCTTTATACCACCCCAGTAGAGGCTCTCTATCCTTAAATGGCTTTATCTTCTGCCAGGGGTCATTCGGTTGATCCCAACCTGGATAGTAGTAAACGCCTATATCAACTGAAGGGCTCGCACTTGCAGTTAGATAAAACAAGGAAAGCATGAGTAGCATGATAAGTTTCATGGTATTCCCGATAACATGGATTGCTCTGCTTTTAATTTGTGTTTTCCAGCATTGAGTTTATGTGCTCTTTATAGCTTTTTATTGAGAATTTCTTGTAATAAGTATCAAGCGCGCACTTACTCAGTTTTTCGTACAGAGGACTGCCCGGCGAAGGAAGTCCTAGCAGGACATCCTCAAGGCTGCTTTGATTGGCAGGAATGAAAAGGAAACCATCTTTTTCATGGTTAACGATCTCTACCAAACCACCATGGCCCGCAGCTATCACTGGTTTTCCGACAGAGTACGCTTCTATCGCTACTCGACCGAACGGCTCCGGCTTCGTAGAGGGGACAACAACATAGCTTGCCCATTGAAAGTGCTCGGTAGGGTCCGAGCAAAAAGGGAAAAATTCGACGTTGTCGGAGATCCCATATGATTTTACTTTTTCGATTAAATCCTTTTCCAGATATTCGTACCCCTCAAAAGGGCTACCCACTATCCTTATGCGAAAGTCATTTCTTGCGTTATTGGCCAATTTTCCAATGACATCAATGAAAAAGTCTTGCCCTTTCCAGGTGTTTATCCTGCCGATCAGAAGTAGATTCTTACAGTCTCTTTCAGTACGCAGCGATGGGACGTTGTAAAGGGGGGCTACACCATTATAAATTACTGTTCCCGGAAGATTAAAAGCGGATTTCGTAGCCTCGGAATTGAATATTAGTTTTGCACCTGAGAACCGTAGGAGTAAACGGAAGATCCCAATGAGTTTTTTGTCGGGAATTTCTCTGATATGGCAAAAGAAACTTTTCTTGGAAAATCTATAAAATCCGGCAGCGACCAGCGCGGACAACATAACGGTCGTATTTATGTATATTGCATTAAACGCCTTATATTTTTTTGCATAATACAAGGTCGCCTTGATGAGCTCCATGCTATAGCTGAATGGTTTTTTTAGCTTCTGCTTTCTCAGTATTCCATAGGGGTAATACTCTATTTCGGCCCCCATGCTATTAACTAGCGGAGAGAGGTCCCCAAGAAAAGGCAGAATGCAGTAAATTCTCTTTTTTACGGAGATCGACTCAATTGCCGTAAGGAAACTTCGATCTGAACCGTACAGCTCGGAGCTTTGATGAAGGCAAAGTATTTCATCTCGCATATGATTTCCTTGGACTCAGCACATGTAGCGCAAGTAACATCAGTGATAAATACCTGATATTTCTTTCTTTAAGGCATGTATTCAGGCTAAAGAACAACACATATAATGATATTTTAAATTTATGATATTTTACGTAATCGAAAACCAATGGCCTCGACAGTATGAGGTTTCGGAATCGCTGAACCTTTTTGGCATAAGCTTGTCCGCCCTCTCTGAGTGCCGAGCTATGGGGAATTGATGTCTTGAGAATAAATATTTCGTTATAGCAGTTCGCGTAGTCGATGAAAAATCGTGTATCAACCCCATAGAAACTCAAGCGCTCATCAAACTTTAGCCCTCGCGACAGCGCTTCTTTAGATATGACAGTCCCGCTCATCATTGCCACTATATTTTTAGATGGGACGGGACCTGTCGTCAAACTCTGTAAGTTCAATGCTCTGCCACGAACTCCCTTTATGGTTCCAGGTGATATAAGGCTGTGATTGAACAAAATTTGAGGCACCGCCACTGGCACACGGCTCCTGAAAAACAAATCCAAACTTGATATATAATCATTAGTTATGCTGGAGTCGTCATCCAACACTATAAAATAGTCCGAGCCTGCACTATTGGAGATCAGAGTGTTGTATACCTTCGAAAGGTGCTCGTTTTTTCCACTGTGGTGATACGTTATTTGGCCAGGCAATGTTGGGATTGATGCCTCTCCGAATCCCTGCTCAGAATTATCCCAAATTGAAAACTTTGGGATAATTCCTGCCGACTGAAAATCCAGGGTAGCTAACGATTTGAGCGTAGTGGTTAAACTAGGGTTGGTAGAGTAAACCACAACAAGGAAGTTAACTTGTACAAGCTGGCTCTGTGTGAGTGTCATGACAAACCTGAAGGTTTAGCTACGATTGAGTTGAACTAATGACATTTGTCGATGTGCGCCGATTAAGGTCTAGTGTTGCTAGAGGGAATAAGATTACATTAACGCATGCAATGGTACTCCCAATGGCAACTGCTGCACCCAACGTGCCCCAGCCCCCTAAAAGCCAATAAGTCACGAACGGAGATAGTGCGACAGTCAGATACAGCGCCACGTTAAGATGGTGAATATTTGAAGCGTTCTGGTAATAATATCCGCACACTGATGTAGAGCAATTTACAAAAAAGCCTAACAATACGATGTAGCATGCGACGTGGAAGCTTTCCGGTATTTGTTCACTAAACCTGACTAACGCCAGCAGCGAAACCAAATAAATGCAGGAGAAGGAAGTCAACTTCTTTGTATTGGACCAAAATATTTTTTTTATGGCTCGATAGTCTGATCGACTGGCAAGCTCTGAAAATCGAGGCGCAGATATAGAATTTATTGATACCGATATGAAGGTTGAAAGCATTGCCAGTCTTTGGAGTATGTTGAAGACGGAAGCAAATGAAGCTCCTAAAAGCAAGGAGGCCAACAGATATGGCAACCAACCTACTAGCTGCGTTCCTATTGTTGCGGATGCATACTTCAATTGTGAAGCTAGAATTTTATTGAGTGGCTTTTTAGATAGCGCAGATATCGGAGCCCACGTCATATTTGCTTTTCTTGCAAACACAACAGATATAATCAGGTAAATTAAAATGGAGGCGTAGAAGGAGACTACAATGGTTGTGTCGGGAGCTAACGATAGAAAATCAAGGTGGGTTGCGAGCTTAATCGCCAGATAAAAAGCCAAAAAAGCCCAGGGCTGAATGACATTTATACCCAGGATTTGGGTGACGGTCTTATGCCTTGCTTGATATATAAAAAAAACAGTATTAGCGGCGGAAAATACAGGAATCAGTATAAAAATAAGAAGTATTGACGAGTGATCACTACTAGCGCTTGATAGGCTACTCCAGTGCTGGACATAGAAATCTCCAAGGAAATATGTAATAGGGCTCAGTATTGACCCCATCAGAAGGCTAACTACTACTGATTGATTGAAGCAGTCCTGTACTGTCTCGCTTGACTGCTTATAATAATTTCTTACCAGATGGATGTCCGATCCGAAGCGTGCTATAACTGCGGAAATCTGAAATATAGTATAAGCAACAAGAAACAGCCCTGCCAAATCACTGCTTTCTATTTTCAGAATAACAATATTCGCAAGCAGCACGGCTATAGCGCCGACAATTCGAATGCATAGCAAGTGGAGTGACTTCGACTTTAGTATGTTCATTATGGTCTTGGCAGCCTATTGTTTAAGTAGTTGACTTCAATAGCCTGATCACTTTTGCGTCTGACCAAGTTGGCGGAGATGACCAGCAAGATCCAAGTCATATAGTAGTATACGGATCCAGACAGATGCTGGAACAGGGATATGATCGCAGCGGAGATAGAAATACCGAAAGCGAATATTATGATTATTTCATATTCTGGCAACCTGGGTGCAGGCCTGAATGCAGAACTGAACAACCTCGAGTAAACAAAAGGAATCATAAAAAATGCAATCCCGAAAGTCATTGTTCCATACACAAAGTACGAGTCAAACTGCCCTCTATACTTACCAAGACCGGCACCAACAATAGTAAACTCAGACATTGCTTTTAAATACTGAGGGGCTCTTCCTGCTGCCGAACTATCCAGCGCATTTCCCCCGTAAAAGAAAAGAACAAACAAAATTAAAGCATAGCTAGAAACTATTAAGAAAGCGGATTTTTTAATGTCAAATACTATAGAGCGCTTGGTTCTTTTGACAAAGAAGAAAAAAGCAGCAATGCATATCGCCAGTATCATGAGCGATGCTCGTACTTGGCTCACCACAATCCCAGCGGAAAGAACCATGAAGGCAGCTGTGTAGATGGCTCGCATTAGAAGTTTCTTTCTTTGTTCTAGAAAAAGCTTGAGGAACAGGTAGAAAGCAGCCATTGCGGCGATGTAAGAATACTGCAAGGCACTTACAAAGATACCCGACGCTCGAAGCTTATCATCCCGAACGATCTGATAATTTACGAAGCGCTCTTCAGTGTTCGACTCGTTATTTTGCCTGGCATCTATAAGGAAGTTGTATCGCCAAGATGATTCCGCATTCCCATCAAATGAGCTGTACTGGTAAATCGCCAACATGGAATTTAAGATTGTCAAGAGGCAGAAAAACTCTATCGCCTTGCGGGTGGTACGATGATCTAAAATATTACTATGTACAAGCAAGAAAGCTAACGCGATAGGGAGAATCGAACTACGCCAATCTAGAATAGCATTTAATGCTCCGTTTTTTGCTATCCCTACAATTAGAAACGCAATGGCAAACAACAAAATTAAAAGTGCGATTTTTTTTGCTTTTTTGCTTTTCGCGGCATGGGCTATATATCTTAGCGATGAAAACACAAAAAGAATCTCGATGTAAAGCTTTACGAGATATCCGGATACTGACGAGCCTATATTGAAGTAATAGTTCGTATAATCTAGCGTAAACAAAAACAGTATCAGAGCGCAAACTGGAAGTACTTTATATTTCCTGGAAAATACAAGAGCGGCAACCATTGTGCTTAATATGAATATGATAGCTTGAATCATTGGCTGCTGGTCTATACCCGTAACATTATCAGGAGGGTTTATTTGAAGCGGAGGCCAAAGCCTCCACTTCAATTTGTAATGTTACTGGCGGCCTATGGAGTAATATTTAATACCTTTATCTTTAAGCTTTTGAGGATCGAAAAGGTTTCTTCCATCAAATATTATAGGCTCGCTAAGTTGGCTTGCAATTTGATCCAGATCGGGTGCCTTGAAGGCTTGCCATTCAGTTATTATGATTAAGGCATCGCTTTCTTTTAAAGCTTCTTCTTTGGTTCCGCACAAACTCAAGTCATCACGATTATTGTAAATTCGCTGAGTTTCTTCCATCGCCTCCGGATCATACGCTCTCACCTTGGCGCCGTTTTTCCACAGTGCCTCCATCAGTACTCGACTGGGTGCTTCACGCATATCATCAGTATTGGGTTTAAAGCTCAAACCCCAAAGAGCGAATGTTTTTCCTGCGATATCCCCATTGTAGTGATTAATTATTTTCCTGAAAATTACACTCTTTTGCTCATTATTCCTTGCTTCTACGGACTTCAGAATTACTGCATCAAAGTCCAGTTGCTCGGATGTCTTAATGAGGGCTTGTACATCTTTAGGAAAACAAGAGCCACCATACCCGGATCCTGCATAGATGAAGTGGTAACCAATCCTGGGATCTGAACCTATGCCCTTTCGCACCATTTCGATATCAGCACCGAGCATTTCTGACAAGTTAGAAATCTCATTCATGAAGCTGATTTTTGTTGCAAGCATGCAGTTGGCTGCATATTTCGTCAGCTCAGCGCTGCGAACGTCCATGACGATTATTTTTTCGTGATTACGGTTGAAAGGAGCATAGAGGTCACGTATGACTTCTTCTGTACTCGCCTGTTCCGTACCAATAACTATCCGATCCGGACGCATGCAGTCCGATACTGCAGAACCTTCCTTTAAAAATTCTGGATTCGATGCAACGTCAAATGAGAGATCAGTACGGCCGCGTTGAGCCAGTACGCTCGCAACTCGATCCCTCACTTTATCGGCTGTTCCAACAGGAACGGTAGACTTGTTAATGATAATGCAATTGCTTTCAATATTATTTGCTATCGTTTCGGCAACAGCCAGCACATATTTTAGATCCGCAGATCCGTCCTCATCAGGCGGTGTGCCTACCGCAATGAATTGAACCTTTCCATGCTTCACTGCTGATGCAGCGTCCGTCGTGAACTTCAACCTTCCGGCGGTGTAGTTCTCTTTGACTAAAACTTCCAGTCCAGGCTCATAGATTGGAATAATCCCCTGCTCCAGATTTCTTACTTTTTGTTCATCTACGTCCACACAAATTACATCGTGGCCAATCTCGGCTAGCACCGCCCCTTGAACAAGGCCTACGTAGCCAATTCCGAATACAGTGACTTTCATGATGATTACCTTGGTACAAATGTTGGTTTTTGGCTCACGCCACCCACTTGGAAACCCAAGGAATCCTGGATTCCTTGCTAGCCTTCAAGTCCGGCGGCAAGAATGGCCGGTGAGGAGGGACGTGGCATTAAGCACGCTACCGCCCCAGGATTTTTCGTCATCTTCCTCAGGACGTGGTGCTTTCATGAACTATCGGTTTGATCATGCCTATTGGCTAGTGATCCAGCGCAGCAATAAACGACAAAAACTCAAGAACAACAGCAATACCGTAAAAATCTGAACGGATGACGCGACCTGTTCAATACCCTTTAGTTTTTGTCGGAGGCGTAGGCATAGTGGTAATAACCATAATCACTGTAGCCATACTTGTTGGAAGCCTTTCTCTCTACGCCATTAAAAATCGCACCTTTAATGGCAACTCCGTTCTGGGTGAACCGGCGCACTGTCAACTCGATTTCTTTCGCCGGGTTCAGGCCATAGCGCGTCACGATCAGATTGGTCCCGGACAGACGCCCGACAATCGCCGCATCTGTCACCGCCAGTAGTGGCGGCGTATCGAGAATCACCAGATCGTATTGCTTGCTCACCTGCTCCAATAGCGCGCTGAAATTGGCGTGCATCAGTAACTCGGAAGGATTGGGCGGAATCAGGCCTCGACTGACAAAATCAAAGTTATCGACCGGGGTCTTGTGGATGGCGGTGGCCATATCACAGCGCCGGGCCAGGATATCGGAGAGCCCGTTGTCTGAGGAGACACCTAACACTTTGTGCAAATAGCCTTTGCGCATGTCGACATCGATCAACAATACCCGCAGCCCGGTTTGTGCTATCACCGCCGCGAGGTTGACCGAGACAAACGTTTTACCGACCTGAGGGCTGGGCCCGGAAATCATCAGGCGGTTGTTGTCGGCCTCATGCATGGCGAAGTGCAGACTGGTACGCAAACTGCGCAATGCCTCGATTGCCAGATCGGTAGGATGAGTGACGGCCAGCAATGAAGTCCCATTGGAGCGCCCTCGTCCGCGGGAGACTTTATCTTCTTCGGCTTTCTGCAGAATGCTGTAGGGAATCGACGCATAGACCGGCAACCCAAGTTGCTCGATGGCTTCCGGACTCTCCAGCCCGCGGTTCAGTGCCTTGCGTACCAGCACCAGGGCCACTGCCAGGAAGCCGCCAAGAATAGTGGCGATCAATACAATCAGGATTTTTTTCGGCTTGACCGGTTTGAGGAAATTGACGTCCGCAGTGTCGATCAGGCGTACGTTACCGACGGTGCCCGCGCGCATCACATCCAGTTCCTGAGACTTATTCAGCAGCTGGGTGTAAATGGCCGTACCGACCTCTACATCCCGGGTAAGGCTCAGCAATTCTTGTTGGGTAGAGGGAAGGCTCTCCACTTTGGACGCCAAACTTTTCTGCTTGCTGCTCAACTCACCGATCTGGGTCAACAATGCGCGATAGGCAGGATGTTGACGGGTGAACTTGCGGTCCATCTCGGCTTGCTGCAACTTCAACTCGGAAATATTGGTATCGAGCCCGACTATCTGATCAAGAATGGCTTTGGTTTCGAGCGTGATGTCCACGGACTTGCTGCGCGTCTGGTACTCATTCAACGCATTTCCGGCTTTTTCCAGATCCTTCTTGACCTCAGGAAGTTGCTCTTTGAGAAACGCCAGGCTCTGCGCAGCCTCTGCTGAAGTGCGCTCTACGTTTTGCCGTACATATATAGCGGCGATTTCATTGAGTATTTTAATCGCCTGGTCCGGATCTGTGCTTTCCAGCGCCAGACCGATCATGCCCGACTCTTTTCCGCGCTCAACTACATCCAGGGCCTCTTGATAGTCGAGGATACTGGTCAGGCGGGAGTTACGGATAATGCGGAAGCGGGTACCAGGATTGGCGTGCAGTTCCTCTATTTGAAACGTTACGCCATTTTTTTCGAAAAGCTCTCCGGCCCGGCTGGCCGCCAATAGGTTGTCATCTTCATCCACCAACGTGAAATGACCATTTTCACCCGTGGTCAGGGTCAATTTCTTGCCCAGTTGCGAATCGGGGAGATCCAGTTTGAAGATCTTCAGCGACTCCCCTCCCCAGGCGAAACTGTTCAACCCCAACAAGGGCTCGGCTATTTCACCGGGATTATTATTCTGGAATCGACGCGCCAGGAACTCACCGAAAACCGGGAAATACTTTGGCTGTATGACAATATCAAGTTTCAAGTTATCGACAGTTTTACCAATCACGGAGCGGGACTGGATCAACTCGATTTCGGTGGCCGAAGGAGACTCCTTGCCCAGCATGCTGCCGATATCCGAGAAGCCCAATAAGTCGTTCTTCTTCGCTTCGACCTGCAACAGCGCATTCGCCTGAAATACCGGTGTCGCCAGCACTGCGTACGCGGCCCCTGCGACCATGAAGGCGCCTGTAACCGCGGCAATCAGCCATTTATGGTCGATGAGTGTTCCAAACAGGCCGAGAAGATCAATCTCGTCATTGTCGTCGTCCCGCACGTTGACTACCGGTGCTTGCTGCATAAGTCGGATTCTTTGCCTTGATTACGATTCAAAAAGGAGTGGCCATCAGCGTGCCAGACGCTGTGCCCATGCGTGTACGGCTTCTTCGATCAACGCATAAGCGTGCACAAAAGCAGGTTTGCCTTGACGGTAGGGGTCGCTGATCTCTCGATCGTCCTGCCATTTGCCCAACAGCAACACTTTGCCCCGCGCTTCAGGGGCAATGTTGAGCACGCCACTGACATGTCGCCGCTCCATCACCAGAATCAAGTCCGCCTCACTGACGGCTTGAGAAGTGAGCTGAACGGCCTGGTGCTCATGGGGCAGATGACCATGCTCTGTGAGCACGGCGTGTGCTGTCGGCTCGATGGGCTTGCCCGTCAGGGCGGCAAGGCCGGCTGAACTGACCTGAATATCGGAATGGACGAGTGCCCCACGCAGCAAATGCTCCGCGGTGGGACTGCGGCATATATTGCCAACACAGACAATCAAAACCCTTTTAAGCAAGATGACCTTCCCCGTCTTGTCAACATTGGCGGTGACCTAGCACTTGCCGAACATAAGAGCTTTAAATTACGAATGAGCCCGGGCATTTATAACGACCAGGAACTGCGACTGAAACTTTCAAACAATCAATGCGTATTTATTACCATGACGCTTGAACAGCCCTCAACTTTTTATCCAGACAAAAAATAACATCGCACTCTCCAGAGTACAAAAATAACAGTTAGTGAATTTATTCAGACAATTTCTAACGGTTGTCGTTTTCTGGCGACTGTTCAATCTAAATTATACTGAAATAGCGAATGACTAATGTATAGCCGTTCCGCTACTGCATTGCCAGGGTGTCGAACATTTGGTTAGTAGTTGGGTAAGGGACGCCTTGGGCAATAACTCTATTTACAGCGGGTTACGTCACGAGCATGCCGTGGAACAACCGGGCATGCTCGCCGGCCAATCGGCTGCTCGATGTCTCCCCTGCCCGCGCCTGGCGAGAAGCATGGCGTGCAGACCATTCGCAGCCCCTGGCGCGTTGCGAACATTGTTCTTGAGTGACCGGGCCGCTTCGAGCCCGCACTCCCCAGCGTGACCGGTTCGGCCAGCCTGGATCGAATCTTTCCTACTGCCATCAGCTATTCCATCAGTCTACTTTCAAGGACGCTTCCATGATTCGTAAATGCCTGTTCCCCGCCGCCGGTTATGGGACCCGCTTTTTACCCGCCACCAAGGCCATGCCGAAGGAGATGCTGCCGATCGTCAGTAAGCCGCTGATCCAGTATGCCGTCGAGGAAGCGCGTGACGCCGGCCTGCAACACATGGCCATCGTCACCGGTCGCGGCAAGCGCGCGCTGGAGGATCATTTCGATACCAGCTACGAGCTGGAGCATCAGATTCGTGGCACCGATAAGGAAAAGTTCCTGCACGGCACTCGCGAGCTGATCGATACCTGCAGTTTTTCCTACACTCGTCAGGTGGAAATGAAAGGCCTGGGGCACGCCATTCTCAGCGGCCGCTCGTTGATCGGTGATGAGCCATTCGCCGTGGTGCTGGCCGACGACCTGTGCCTGAACCTGGAGGGGGATGGAGTTCTGGCGCAAATGCTCAAGCTTTATGAGCAGTTCCGCTGTTCGATCGTGGCGATCCAGGAAGTACCCCGCGAGCAGACTCAGAAGTACGGCGTGATTGCCGGCGAGTTGATTCGCGAGGGGATTTACCGGGTCAACAGCATGGTCGAAAAGCCCCGTCCGGAAGACGCTCCGTCCAACCTGGCGATCATCGGTCGATACATTCTGACCCCCGACATCTTCGACCTGATCGCTGACACCGAACCTGGCAAGGGCGGTGAAATCCAGATCACCGATGCGCTGATGAAGCAGGCCCAGAACGGTTGCGTACTGGCTTACAAGTTCGAGGGTCGACGCTTCGACTGTGGCGGTGCCGAAGGTTATATCGAAGCCACCAACTTCTGCTTCGAGCATCTGCATCAAAACGCCCTGTGATGTTGCTGTCCCCCGATATGGTCTTTATCACCTTATGGACGAAGCCTCTATGAATACGTTGAGCGGTTTCAAGGCAGATGACAGTCGCCACCCGTATAGCGCTGACCTTAAGCACAACCTCGCGTACCGCATCGTGCGCGCCTATGCGTCGGAACTGATTTTCCCCCGCGTGCGAAAACCACCGGTACTGCTGGTGGAACGCATCGGCGCGTTCCCCTCCTCCGGGGAGATCCGCCGCCAAGTCAAGGATGGTCCGGCGCTGCTGGCGAGCATCAAGCAGCGTTATGCCCGCGACGCCCTTGACCTCAACGAGAGCAGCGGGCTGAACCTGGTCTTTGCCGACTGGCGCTTCAGCTTGCGCCTCTCGGGCGAGGGTTGCGTAGCTTGCCTGACCGTGGAAAGTCGGGGCGACAGCTCGCTCCTGCAGCGCAAAACCGCCGAGCTGCTGGGGCAGATCGATGCAGGGAGGGCATTTGAATGAACGCGATTGCCGAACACGCCACCAAAGCCTGGTACCTGGTCCAGTGCAAGCCCAAACAAGATGAGCGCGCCGAAGAACATTTGCAGCGCCAAGGCTATGCATGCTTTCGCAAGACTTACAGACGTGAGCGCATGTTGCGCGGGCAACGTCGAGTGATCAGCGAGTCGCTGTTTCCGGGCTACCTGTTTATTCAACTGAGCCTTCAGGACAGCTGGGGTCCACTGCGCTCGACCCGCGGCGTTTCGCGGGTCGTCGGGTTTGGCGGTCAGCCATTGCCGATCCGCGATGCGCTGATCGACGAACTCCAGGAACCGGACAGCCAGGCGATCGTGACCACGCTGTTGAAACACGGAGATGCGGTGCGCATCACTGAAGGTCCGTTCTGCGATCTCGAAGCGGTGTTCCTGGCCATGGACGGTGAAGAACGGGTACTGCTGATGATGAATTTGCTGCAGCGTGAACAGCAAATTAGCCTGCCACTGGCGCGGGTCAACAAGCTTTAGACGCTTTTAGCTGCTTACACAAAAACGCCGCTCAACAACAAGCGGCGTTTTTTATCAACACAGGAAAACCTACGCCCCTTCCGAGAGGTGATTCCAGTCCACCCAACCCAAAAACCACGTCGCCAGAATCAGTAAACCGAAGGCGATCCGGTACCAGGCAAACACCGCATAACTATGGTTGGCGATGAACTTGAGCAACCCGCGCACGGCAATCATCGCAAAGACGAAAGCGGCGACAAATCCCAGGGCAAACACCGGCAAATCTGCGGCCTGGAACAGGTCGCGATATTTATAGCCCGAGTACACCGCGGCCCCCACCATTGTCGGCATCGCCAGGAAGAACGAAAACTCGGTGGCCGTCTTGCGTGACAGGCCAAACAGCAACCCGCCGATAATCGTCGATCCCGAACGCGAAGTGCCGGGAATCATCGCCAGGCATTGTGCACATCCGACTTTCAAGGCATCGGTCCAGCGCATCTCGTCAACGTGATCGACCACTACCACGTGCTCGCGCTGTTCAGCCCACAACATGATGATCCCGCCGATCACCAGCGCCACGGCCACGGTGATCGGGTTGAACAGATATTGATGGATTTTGTCGGCGAACATCACCCCCAGCACCACCGCCGGCAAGAAACCGATCAGCAAATTCAGAGTAAAACGTTGCGCATTACGCTGGGTCGGCAAACCCGTGGTGATGTCCAGAATCTTGCGACGGAACTCCCAGACGACCGCCAGAATAGCGCCCAACTGAATAATGATATTGAACGCCATGGCTCGCTCACCGCCAAAGTCGAGCAAGTCCGCGGCAATAATCTGATGGCCTGTACTGGAGATCGGCAAAAACTCTGTGAGTCCTTCAACCAGCCCTAGAATCGATACTTGCGTGGTGGTCCAGAAGTCCATTAATCCCCCGTTAACCCCTTTCGGCTGAAAGGTCTGTTGTTGGTTCCGAGCAGCTGTCGGGTCAACGGAGAATTAAAACGCATTACCTGCCGGCTTGAGGCAAACGTTATAAAACGTCCATGACCAGGGCTATGACCACCTCGACAGCCCTACCCGCCTGCTACGCTTTGCGTTCATGACTGGAGGAATAACCATGCCGGACGATCCTCCCCCCGCCCTGCTCGACGCTTGATGGGCGCCTGAAGATGAAATTGACCTGGAAGACTGACACTTGTGTATCGCAAATCCATGGCTGCCACTCATCGTCAGCTCGTTGACGTTTTGAGTTTGGGCGCGCGCAATGTCTACCCCCAAAATGATCGCCCAAGAGAACATTCCACATGGCAAAGATCATAGTGCTCGCTGGTGACTTCCCGCAGTGCGACGGGGAATATCACTCGGGTACCATCACGCTCAAAACGGCCCTTAAGCCACGACTGGGGAAAAGCTTCCCGGTCTCGGAATTTAAAGATCTAACGATCCAGAACACGGACTCCAACAAGAATATAAAGAGCGCCATCGGCCTGGGCATTGCGGGCGCGATGTTGTTGGGGCCGGTCGGTGCCATCGCTGGCTATCTGCTCGCGGGCAACAACACGGAAGTGACCTTCATGGCCACCCTGAAGGACGGTGGCAAGCTCCTGGCGGCAACCGATAGCGATACCTTCGAGGACATCTCGGCACGTGCCCACAAAAAAAACCGCCCCGGTCGCCGAGGCGTCCCTCGCGAATCATTTAACAACGACTCCATTCACTGATCCGCTGCCCCCGTGACCGCGAAGATGTTGCAGGGCACTCGATACAGAACATGCTCCGTCGTACTGCCCACCCACTTGCCCAACCCCTTGCGATGCGCATTGCCCATGACGATCACATCGGCCCGGTGATGCGCTGCAAAGTCAGCCAGCGCTTTGCCGGGCGGGCCCGCAACGAAGTGTTGTCGCTCGGTGGGCACGCCAAAGTGGTCGGCCAATGCGATGAATGACTGATGCAGAGACTTGCGCAGGTCACTGTTGAAGCCTGGCATCGTCACTGCACCCGCGCCTGCGTCGGCTATATGCGTCAGCGACAGATCATAGGCATGCAGCAAATGCAGTTCTGCGTTGCATTGCATGGCCAGTCCGTTCGCTGCCTGGATGATGCGGTCGTTGATGCCGGTGATCTGCGTATCGGGTTGCGACGGATCGACCGCCGCCACGATCACCCGCGGCAGCGGACACCTGACTTCGCTGACCAGATGCACAGGCACCGGACATTCGCGCAACAGGTGCCAATCCAGAGGTGTAACGAAAACACGCTTGAGTGCAGACTCGTGCTGCACGTCCTTGATCACCAGATCCGGCTGCATTTCTGCCACGTGCCGAAGGATTTCTTGCAACGCGCTGCGGGTTACAAGCACTTCGGTGCTTACCGTGACCCCGCGCCCGCGTATCAGATCTGCTTCATCCTTCAGCCACTTTTCGTTCTCTTGCTGACAGGCCTCACGAAACCGCGCACCGGCGCTCATCAACCCCAAAAGGTGAGAGTCTTCGATAAACACCGTGATGTGCAGCGCTGCGCCAGTGGCTTCGGCGATGGCGACAGCTCGTTCCAACGCCGGGGTGTGACGCATGGCTGGGCCGGCTATCAGAAAGAGTCGTTGATATTGGCTCATGTAACACCTCCAAACGTTCCGGGATATCTAACTCCCCCCAACGCTCTCGCCTGTCACACCACCGACGATTGGCTATCGCCTCAACTAACGGGATCGACACTATCAATATACGCCTTGATTGAATAAGCGAGTGATAGACGCGCCACGTCACACCGAATCCGATGTTCCGGATTCGGTGATGACCCAACACTACTTCTGCGCGTATTTCGTGCCGTGCGAATCGTTAAGCTGTGCCTGCATCAGCCCCCACTCACGTTGAATGATCGAGTAAGGAATAAAGATACTGATCCGCTCAGCGCCCTTTACCCCAGGGTGAAAACTCACATCGTGAAGTGTGGTGGAGAAGAATCCGACATTAATACCGACAATGCTGCCGTCATTGGCGATAACCGGCCCACCCGACATCCCCTTGATCATCGGGGCATCATGGATGGCATAGCGTTCGCCGCTGCCTTCATCACTGTTGATGAAAGGCGCCGGATACACCTTGCCTTGCCCGCTGACCGTTGTCATATACGGGCTCGTTCCCACGGCAGTGATGTGCTCACCCACGCGCGGTGCGCGCCATGACGGATAATGGCCGTCAGCCTTGTGCTTGATGAAGACCAGGTCGCAACCGGTGCTGCAGCTGTATATCACGTTGCGAATGAGTGGGGTGTGGCGGGTGGTGACGGCGTAATCCTCGTTCCATTGCACGGCCGAGGCGGTGTACAGATAGGGCAAGGGAAAGCCTGAGAAGACTGAGAAATATGAATCGTTGGCAGGTCCCGACAAGTCGGGTTTTACCATACCGTTGCATCCTGCAATACCAGCTCCTATTAAAAAGTAGGCCATGATTTTAATCATGATGTTCACCGACTTATAAGGAGATTTTAGTTTTTGTTGTGTCAGGTTTTTAGTGATCAGGTTGTTGTAGTTGTTCCTCGCTGCCTGTTCTGGTGCGTAATGTATGGCTTAGGTTGTAAGCGTGTGTATGAATTTATTGCGCTAAGAACAATCGCTTTTCGTTACATATAAAAAACTTCAAATATTTGGCGCCTGAAAAATGTCACATGCGCCAAAATAAATATAAATGGAAGTTGCACTTAATAAGTGTAAAACGCGTGAAACAGTACTTTTAGAGCGATTTAGAGCACGTTGGAATGCCGCGGCAACCTAACAGAAATCAGTGCCGCGAAAATAACAAATGCGCTGGATATCCATAAACACGCTTCCAGCCCGAAGACCTGAAAAACCCAACCGGAGAGCACGGTGCCGATCAGCCGTCCCATGGCGTTGGACATGTAGTAGAAGCCCACATCCAGCGATACGCCGTCTTCCTTGGCGTAGGACACGATCAGGTAGCTGTGCAGCGAGGAATTCACCGCGAACAACGCACCAAAGATCATCAAACCACCCAACAGCACCCACTGCGGCGACAACCCGGTATTCAGCCCCAGCGCGATTGCCGCCGGCAGGCCTGCCAAGGCAACCGCCCAAAGAAACGCCGCGCGGCCATCCGGGACATGCCCTCGTTGCTTGCCGGTGATCCGCGGCGCGAGCGATTGCACGATGCCGTAGCCAATCACCCAGGCCGCCAGGAATCCACCGACCTTCCAGAAGTCCCAGCCAAAAACGCTGCTCAAGTACACCGGTAAAGCCACGACGAACCAGACATCGCGGGCACCGAACAGGAACATCCGTGCCGCCGACAAGATGTTGATGGCCCGGCTCTTGGACAGGATGTCACGGAACCTGGGCTTGGCTTTCGCCTTACCCAGGTCCTTTTTCAACAGGATCAGGCTGCCGAGCCAGATCAGCGAAAGAACGCCTGCCATGGCCAGCAGCGCCCCTCTGAAACCGATCAGGGCGAGCAATGCCCCGCCGAGAAAGAAACCGACGCCCTTGAGGGCATTCTTCGAGCCGGTGAGGATGGCTATCCATTGATAAAGCGTGCCCTGTTGCCCGTCGGGCACCAGAAGCTTGATCGAGCTTTTGGCGCTCATCTTGTTCAGGTCTTTGGCGATCCCCGACAGTGCCTGCGCCCCCATCACCCAAGGAATCGTCAGCCAAGCGACTGGCACCGTCAGCATCAACAGCGCCACCACCTGCATCCCCAGCCCGATGTTCATGGTCCGGTTCAGCCCCAGTCGCGCGCCGAGATAACCGCCCAGCAGGTTGGTGATCACGCCAAAGAGTTCGTAGAACAGAAACAACGCCGCGATTTGCAACGGGCTGTAGCCCAACCCGTGAAAGTGCAGCACCACCAACATGCGCAAGGCACCGTCGGTGAGGGTAAAAGCCCAGTAATTGCCCGTAACAAGCAGGTATTGCCGCACTGACGGCGCGAGGGCTGACAAGGCTTTCATCAACGCTCCTTAAACGGCCAGACCGACCATCCTGGCCAATTCGACGGTGCGGTTCGCGTACCCCCATTCATTGTCGTACCAGGCATAGATTTTGACCTGGGTGCCGTTGATGACCATGGTCGACAGCGCATCGATGATCGATGAGCGCGGATCGGTGCGGTAGTCGATGGACACCAGCGGACGCTCCTCGAAACCGAGAATACCTTTGAGTTCGTTCTCGGACGCGTCCTTGAGAAACCGATTCACTTCGTCAACCGTGGTGACGCGATCGACCTCAAACACACAATCAGTCAGCGAAGCATTGGCCAACGGTACGCGCACCGCGTGACCATTCAGACGTCCGCGCAGCTCCGGGAAAATTTCCGCGATGGCGGTGGCCGAACCGGTGCTGGTCGGGATCAGGCTCATGCCCGAAGCCCGCGCACGGCGCAGATCCTTGTGGGGTTGGTCGAGAATGCTTTGGGTGTTGGTCAAGTCGTGAATGGTGGTGATCGAGCCGTGGCGAATGCCTAGCGCTTCATGGATCACCTTGACCACTGGCGCGAGGCAATTGGTGGTGCACGACGCCGCGGTAACGATGCGATGCTCCGCCGGATTGAACAGTTGATGGTTGACGCCCATGACGATGTTCAGCGCGCCCTCTTCTTTCACCGGAGCGCTGACCACCACGCGCTTGACGCCCTGGTCGAGGTACGCCTGAAGCACCGCGACAGTCTTCATCTTGCCGCTGGCTTCAATCACCAGATCGCAGCCCGACCAATCGGTATCGGCAATCGCCTTGTTGGCGGAAACCTTGATGCGCTTGCCGTCGATGACAATGCAGTTGCCCTCGGCGCTGGCTTGATCATTCCAGCGACCATGCACCGAATCGAAGTTCAGCAGGTGCGCATGCGTCGCCGCGTCGCCTGCCGGGTCGTTGATCTGCACGAACTCAAACTCCGGCCAGTGCCAGGCGGCGCGCATGGCGAGACGACCGATGCGGCCAAAACCATTGATGCCCACTTTGATAGTCATGTTGGTGTGCTCTGTATCTGTTGTCAGGGATAGGCTCTTGAAATTATCGAACCGGACAGCAGGCGGCTGCCCGTTCAGGGCGCTCACCCATGTCTTCAAGACGTTTGGCATCAGCGCTTAGCCAATGCTGGTTGGTTTCAAGCACGACAGTCAGCATTTGAAGCACCCAGTCAGGAAGGCTCGGGTGCAACCGGTAGTAAACCCATTGGCCTTGTCGACGGTCCGACAGCAATCCACTGGTGCGCAACTGCGCCAGGTGCCTGGAGACTTTCGGCTGGCTCTCATCCAACGCACAGGTCAGCTCGCAGACACACAACTCTCCCTCGCGGGCGATGAGCAGCATCATGCGAACACGGTTGTCGTCAGCCAGGCATTTGAAAACAGTGGTCGGCGTCAGAGAGTCAGCCATTTCGGGTCTCGGCGTTTGGGTTTCATACAGCAACACGGGCTTCGCGACACAGGCAAGCCTCATCAATATGCGTTTTGCCGAATATATGTTTTTCCGTATATGCGGTAAAGCAGCAAATCTTCGACCAACACAACCAGCGTCCTGACGTTCGTGCGGTCCCGGGAAGATCAGCGAAAGGATTTCGTATACCCTATCGCTATCTCACTCCAAACGATCGCCGCCGTGAACCTACCCAAACTCAACGCTCCCGACCTTGGCAATACGCCTTCGACCTCGGAAATCATCACCCGTCATCTGCGCGACGCGATCGTCGCCGGGCATTTCGCCGAAGATGAGCCGATTCGCCAGGACGACATTGCCCGCCAGTTCAACGTCAGCAAGATTCCGGTGCGCGAGGCCCTCAAGCGGCTGGAAGCCGAAGGGTTGGTGATGTTCCAGCGCAATCGCGGGGCGATGGTCACGCGGGTTTCCGATGCCGAGCTGGCGCAGATGTTCGAAGTGCGCATGTTGCTGGAAGACAAAATACTGCGCCTGGCCATCCCCAACATGACCGAAGAAACCTTCGCCCGTGCCGAGCGCATCTGTCAGGAATTCATCGGCGAGGACGACGTGGGCCGCTGGGCCGAGCTCAATTGGGAGCTGCACGCCTGCCTCTATGAACCGGCGCAACGGCCGTTTCTGGTCAGCCTGATTCGTTCGGTCAACGACAAGCTGGAGCGCTACCTGCGCATGCAAATGAGCCTGTCGGCTGGCAAGGAACGGGCCGATCACGAACACCGTGAGATCCTCGCGGCCTGCCGTGCCGGCGATGTGGAGCTGGCGGTGAAGCTGCTGGACGAACACATTGCCGGGGTCTGCAAGACCCTGTTCGAGCACCTGCCTCACGCCCACTGACCGCTGTGCCGATTTCGTCATCGGCACAGGATAAATCCATCAAGCCGCCCCCCCGCTACACAGGCCACTCTTGCGTTCACTCATCTGAACGGACGTGGCCCTCCCATGAAACGCATCACCGTGATCGACTCCCACACCGGCGGCGAACCGACCCGCCTGGTGACCGCCGGTTTTCCTGACCTGGGCACCGGCAGCATGGCTGAACGACGTAAGTTGCTGGCCGACCATCACGATCAATGGCGCGCGGCCTGCGTGCTGGAACCACGAGGCAGCGACGTGCTGGTGGGTGCCCTCCTCTGCACACCGGTAGACCCGAGCGCCTGTGCCGGAGTGATTTTCTTCAACAACAGCGGTTACCTGGGCATGTGCGGCCACGGCACCATCGGCCTGGTGGCGTCGTTGGCGCATCTGGGCAAAATCGGCCCCGGCGTGCACCGCATCGAGACGCCAGTGGGGACGGTGCAGGCGACCCTGCACGAAGACCATTCGGTGAGCGTGCGCAATGTGCCGGCCTACCGTTACCGCAAGGCGTTGGTGTTGCAGGTGCCGGGCATCGGCCAGGTGGTCGGCGATATTGCCTGGGGTGGCAACTGGTTTTTCCTGATCGCCGAGCATGGCCTGAGAGTCGCCGGCGATAACCTCGACGCGCTGACTGCTTATACCTACGCCGTGCAACAAGCGCTGGAAGCCCAGGGCATTCGTGGCGAAGACGACGGGTTGATCGACCATATCGAACTGTTCGCCGATGACGATCACGCCGACAGCCGCAACTTCGTGCTCTGCCCCGGCAAGGCCTATGACCGCTCACCGTGCGGCACCGGCACCAGTGCCAAACTGGCCTGCCTGGCCGCCGACGACAAGTTGCAACCGGGGCAGATCTGGCGTCAGGCCAGTGTCATCGGCAGCGAGTTCGAAGGCTCTTACGAATGGCAAGGCGAGCGCATCGTGCCGACCATTCGTGGCCATGCCTTTATCAGCGCTGAAGCCAGTTTGATCATCGAACAAGATGACCCGTTCGCCTGGGGCATTCGCCCATGAGCGAGGGCCTGGTGGCCGATGTAATCGTGATCGGCGCCGGCATCATCGGCGCCGCCTGCGCCCAGGCACTGGCCCGTCGTGGCTTGCAGGTGTTGGTGCTGGACGCCGGCCTGCACGGTGCGACGGCGGCAGGCATGGGCCACCTGCTGGTGCTCGATGACAACCCGGCCGAACTGGCCCTGAGCCAATATTCCCTGCAACGCTGGCGTGAACTGGCGCCGGACCTGCCCGACGGCTGCGCTTACCGCAACAACGGCACACTGTGGCTGGCGGCCAACGCCGAGGAAATGGCGGTCGCCCACAGCAAATACCTGAACCTGAAAGCCCAGGGCGTGGCGTGTGAACTGGTCAGCGCCAGCGCCTTGCGTCAGCGTGAACCGGAACTGCGCGAGGATCTGGAAGGCGGCTTGCTCATCAATGGCGACGGCATTCTGTATGCGCCGGCGACGGCCCGCTGGATGCTCGACACACCGAACATCCGTCAGCACCGGGCGCGGGTCAGC
Source organism: Pseudomonas sp. GW821-FHT03E01 (assembly GCF_059420765.1). NCBI lineage: Bacteria > Pseudomonadati > Pseudomonadota > Gammaproteobacteria > Pseudomonadales > Pseudomonadaceae > Pseudomonas > Pseudomonas sp. GW821-FHT03E01. Next base: position 221,270 of record NZ_JBWKUI010000006.1, read on the forward strand.
GCGGTCGATGGCAATCGCGTTTACCTCGATGACGGCCATTGGTTGCGGGCCGAAGCCGTGGTGTTGGCCAACGGCATTCAGGCCAGCGACCTGTGCCCGGAGTTACCCATCGAGCCGAAAAAAGGTCACCTGCTGATTACCGACCGCTACCCCGGCACCGTCACCCACACCTTGGTGGAGTTGGGTTACGTCACCAGCGCGCACAACGCCACCGGCCCATCGACCGCCTGCAATATTCAGCCGCGCCCCACCGGGCAATTGTTCATCGGTGCCTCGCGGCAATTCGGCACCACCGACCCACAGGTCGAAGGCTGGATGCTGGCGAAAATGCTCAAGCGTGCCGCCGAGTACATGCCAGGCCTGGCCCGGCTCAACGGCATCCGCGCCTGGACCGGTTTTCGCGCCGCCAGCCCCGACGGCCTGCCGCTGGTGGGCCAGCACCCACAGCAGCAGGGCTTGTGGCTGGCGGTCGGGCACGAAGGATTGGGCGTCACCACGGCCCCCGGCACGGCCGACTTGCTGGTGGCGCAGCTGTTCAACGAAACCCCGCCACTGACCGCGCAACCGTATCTGCCCCAGCGTTTCCTCGGAGAACCTGTCTATGCCTGAATTATTGCTGGACGGCCGCGCCTTGAAGGTGGCCGAGGGCACCAGCGTCGCCGCAGCCTTGGCGCTGGGCAGCGACGGATGCACACGCACTTCGGTCAGTGGCCAACGCCGCGCACCGCTGTGCGGCATGGGCATTTGCCAGGAATGCCGGGTGACCATCGACGGCCGGCGACGCCTGGCCTGCCAGACTCTGTGCCGTGACGGCATGCAGGTGCAGACATGCCCATGAACGAATACGCCGATCTGCTGATCATCGGTGCTGGCCCCGCTGGCATGGCCGCTGCTCTTGCCGCTGCCCCCAGTGGCGCACGCATCGTCATGCTCGACGACAATCCGCTGCCGGGCGGGCAAATCTGGCGTGACGGCCCTCAAGCCAATGTGCCCGATCAGGCCCGTCGCCTGCGTGAGCGATTGCATGCGTGCAGCAACATTCGCCGTCACGCCGCCACCCGGGTGATCGCCAGTCCCGGTCCGAAACAGCTGCTGGTCGAAAATGACGATGACGGCTGGCTGATCAGTTATCACCGATTGATTCTGTGCACCGGCGCCCGCGAGTTGCTGCTGCCCTTCCCCGGCTGGACGTTGCCCGGCGTGACCGGCGCTGGTGGCTTGCAGGCGCTGATCAAGGCGGGCCTGCCGGTGCAGGGTGAGCGCGTGGTGATCGCCGGCAGCGGCCCGTTGTTACTGGCGACTGCCGCCACCGCGAAAAAACACGGCGCGCAGATCCAGCGCATCGCCGAGCAAGCCTCGCGCACCGCCGTCGCCGGTTTCGCCGCACAACTGCCCCGCTGGCCTGGCAAATGGCTGCAATCGTTCAGCCTGTTCGACCGCCATTACCGCACCGCGACGCATGTGCTGGCCGCCCTTGGCACTGACCGACTGGAAGGTGTGCGCCTGCAACAGCAGGGCAAAATCGTCGAACTGGCCTGTGATCGGCTGGCCTGTGGTTTCGGCTTGATCCCGAACATTCAATTGGGCCAGGCACTGGGTTACGCCATCGAGGGTCAGGCGTTGGCCGTGGATGCCTGGCAGGCCAGTCGCGTCGATCATTATGCGGCGGGAGAATGCACCGGGTTTGGTGGCAGTGAACTGGCGTTGGTCGAAGGTGCCATTGCGGGCCACGCGGCGGTCGGTGACCTTGAAGCGGCACGCCAGTTGTGGCCACGTCGAGCGCGCTGGCAGGGTTTTGCCAAGGCACTGAATCAGGCCTTCGCCCTCGACCCACAACTCAAATCCCTGGCCCGCCCCGACACCCTGGTCTGCCGCTGCGAAGACGTGCCCTACGGCGCATTGACCGGGCACACCGACTGGCGTGAAGCCAAACTGGCCAGTCGCTGTGGCATGGGCGCCTGTCAGGGCCGGGTGTGTGGTGGCGCGGTGCAGCACCTGTTTGGCTGGCAACCCTCGGCGCCCCGTCCGCCCTTCAGCCCGGCCCGAATCGAGACCTTGATGTGCCTGGACGACACCCCGCCAGCCTGAAACCCCCTCGGGGGTTTCAGCCGCGCTGTCGAGCCTCTATGATCCCGGGGTCGCCCTCAGACCCCAGCGCCATGTACCCCTCGCTCAGCACCTTCAAACCCTGCGACCTGCCCACGCTGTTGAACAGCCTGCAGCCGATTGCGCCGCTGCTCGACACCCTGGCGGACGTGGTGTTTTTCATCAAGGACCGCGAAGCCCGCTACGCCTTCGTCAACCAGACCCTGGCCCGGCGTTGCGGCTTCAAACATCGCGAGGATCTGCTGGGGCTCACCGCTGAAATGGTCTTCCCCGAACGCTTCGGCCCGCTGTACACCGAACAGGATCGGCGGGTGTTGTCCAGCGGTCGCGAGATGGCCGACCAACTGGAACTGCACCTGTATTACGGCAACCAGCCGATCTGGTGCCTGACCCACAAACTCGCCTTGAAGGATGAACAGGGTCACATCGTGGGCCTGGCCGGGATCTCCCGCGACCTGCAATCGCCGCAGTCCAATCACCCCGCGTTCCAGAAACTCGCCGCCGTGGACGCGCACATCCGCAGCCACTTCGCCCGCCCCATCAGCCTCGCCGAACTGACCGCCATCGCCGGTTACTCCGTGGCGCAACTGGAGCGTCACTGCAAGCGGGTGTTCCAGCTCACGCCACGGCAGATGATCAACAAGGCGCGCCTGGATGAAGGTTCTCGGCTGTTGCTGCACAGCGACCTGCCGATCACCGAGATCGCCCTGCGCTGCGGTTACACCGACCACAGTGCGTTCAGCCGGCAGTTTCGTGCGTTGACCGGTTTGTCGCCGAGTCAGTATCGCGATACTCAGCGCTAAGGATCGTTCCCACGCGGAGCATGGGAATGATCAACCCACAGTAAGACCAATAAACAGGCGATGTTTAATAGACATCTCCAGACACTCACCCAGGCTACACATCCTTGCGCCTCTGCCTACGACTACGCCAGAATCCGCCGGCTAGTGCGCCTGTGGCCCGGGCTATATCGTTTCCCTGTCGCTGAAAAAAACAGCGATCGGGTTTGGTAGCCCGCCGTTCACATGTCGCATAGCTTCACCTTATGCAGGTGCTTCTTCAGCATTTGTATTTATGGTGGCCATGCGTAGGGTGCCCTCGGGCACGCCGGTTTTGCCATGTGGGCCGGTCTACCAACCTTCGTATGGCCACCACCTCTTCGTTTGGTAGCGAGAGTGATGGCTCCTCTAATCACATATGGAGTTCCATCTATGTTCAAACCAACACCCAATCCACCGGCACCCGACGACGTTTCCCCCTACGAATCCCTCGATTCCAAAAAACTCCACGAAGCCGCCGACCGCGCCCTCGATCACTACCTCAAACCACCCATCCCCAAAGACACCCAGCGCAAACCCAGCACCATTTACCATGTCGGTGAAAAGGTCGATAACGAAACCCTGCTGGTCAACGCCTGCGAATCCCTGGCGTCAGCGAGCATGATGCTCAGTGAGTTCGCCGGGTTGATGGACATGCCCCATCGCAACATCATGTTGGGGATTCAATCGGTGGTCATGCTCGGGGAGCTGGCCGTCAACCGGGTGCTGGATAATTTCGATCCACAAGACTGACACTGGATCTGAAGTGATTGGGCATCTGTGGCGAGGGAGCTTGCTCCCGCTCGGCTGCGCAGCAGTCGCAAAACCGGCATATGCGGTGTGCCAGAAAAATGCGGTTGCTGGATTTGGGGTCGCTTCGCAACCCAGCGGGAGCAAGCTCCCTCGCCACATGGGTGTGTCAGAGCACGGGGTGATCGCAGGGCGCCGATGTTCCCTAAAGGGGCGCCCCGCACAACCATTGCTCCCATCTGTAACACCCACCATCGCGGCCCCCGCCCCTCACGGCGTCACTCTGACGCACCGCAACACCTCTACTCCAAGGTCTGCCAACAAATTCACGCCTCGGCCTGGAAACGGGCACGTTGATTGCTATATTTAATATCGTATACGAAATCCCCAATACGATATCCAACAGCACTTCACATCAACGAGGCCTCTATGAAAAACCCCGCATTTGCCGTAGCCCTCAGCGCTGTTCTCAGTACCTCCTTCATTGCCACCGCCCAGGCCGACAAGCTCGACGACATCATCGGTTCGGGCAAGCTGCGCTGCGCCGTGACCCTGGACTTCCCGCCCATGGGTTTCCGCGATGCCGGTAACAACCCGGCCGGTTTCGACGTGGACTATTGCCATGACCTGGCGAAAATCCTCGGGGTCGAGGCCGAAGTGGTCGAGACGCCGTTCCCGGACCGTATTCCGGCGCTGGTCTCCGGGCGGGCCGATGTGATCGTCGCCTCCACTTCCGACACCCTCGAACGGGCCAAGACCGTCGGCCTCACCGTGCCCTACTTCGCCTTCCAGATGGTGGTGCTGACCCGCGACGACACCGGCATCAACAGCTTCGATGACCTCAAGGGCAAACCCGTGGGTAACACCAGCGGCACCTATGAGGCCATCGCGCTAGAGAAAGACGTGAAGAACTGGGGCACCGGCACCTTCCGCGCCTATCAGTCGCAGAACGACACCCTGCTGGCGGTTGCCCAAGGCCATATCGACGCCACCGTGGTCACCAACACCGTGGCCGCCGCCACCCTCAAATCGGGCAAATACAAAAACCTGAAAGTCGCCGGTAACGCGCCGTACGTGATCGACTACGTCTCCCTCGGCGCCAAGCGTAACGAGTATGGCCTGCTCAACTACCTCAACCTGTTCGTCAACCAACAGGTGCGCACCGGTCGTTACAAAGAGCTGTTCGTCAAATGGGTCGGCACTGAAATCCCGCCGACCAACCTGACCGTGCCACAGGTCTACTACTGAGGTGTCCGGCATGCCTAGGCCCACTTCTCTGACCGGTCGCAGCCTGGTCGCGGGCGCCGCCGAGGGCGCCCTGCTGTTCGCCGATATCGGGTTGAGTTTCTGGGGCGGGGTCGATCCGTTTAGCGGCGAGATCATTGACCGTCACCACCCGCTCAGCGGCGAATACCTGGCCGGCCGCGTGCTGGCCATTCCCAGCGGTCGCGGCTCGTGCACCGGCAGCAGCGTGTTGATGGAACTGATCAGCAACGGCCACGCACCGGCAGCACTGGTGCTGGCTGAGCCCGATGAGATCCTGACCCTGGGCGTGCTCGTGGCGCAGACGATTTTCGAGCGTTCCCTGCCGGTGCTGTGCATCGGCCGGGAGGCCTTCGCCGCGTTGCGCGGCAAGGCCTTCGCTCGGGTCGACGGCGCCTCGGTAACCGTGTTCGAACACCTGCCGGGTGATGCCTGGCAGGCACTCGACAGCCCATTGCAAACGCAAGATCCAAGCGCCCCGCTCGAACTCACCGAACACGATCGGGCGCTGCTCGACGGCCAGCATGGCAAGGCTGCGCAAGTGGCCATGCAGATTGTTCTGCGCATGGCCGAACTACAAGGTGCCCGCCGCCTGGTGGATGTCACCCAGGCGCACATCGACGGCTGCATCTACACCGGACCTGCGAGCCTGCGCTTTGCCGAACAACTGGTGCAATGGGGCGCCAACGTGCGGGTGCCCACCACCCTCAATTCGATTTCCGTGGACCAGCGCCGCTGGCGCGAATTGGGCATCGACCCGGCGCTTGGCGAACCGGCCAGCGCCTTGGGCGATGCCTATATGGCGATGGGTGCGCAACTCAGTTTCACCTGTGCGCCCTACCTGCTCGACAGCGCACCCAAGGCGGGCGAGCAGATCGTCTGGGCCGAATCCAACGCTGTGGTCTACGCCAACAGCGTGCTGGGGGCACGCACCCTGAAGTACCCGGACTACCTGGATATCTGCATCGCCCTGACCGGCCGCGCCCCGTTGATCGGCTGCCACCTGGACGCACAACGCAAGGCCCGACTGCAGGTCGAGGTGCCCGCCCTGGGTGAACTGGACGATGCCTTCTACCCGCTGCTCGGTTACCACATCGGCGCGTTGGCGGGCAGCCGGATTCCACTGGTGCGCGGGTTGGAAAACCGCAAACCGAGCCTGGACGACCTCAAGGCGTTCGGCGCGGCGTTTGCCACCACCTCTGCCGCTCCCTTGTTCCATATCGCCGGGATCACCCCGGAAGCTATCGACCCGGCGCAGGTGCTGGAGGGAGATGTAGCCCTGCCCGTGGAAACAATCCGTCTGAAGGATCTATTGGTCAGTTGGCGCGAACTCAACAGTGCCCGCGACAGCCGGGTGGATGTGGTCTCGCTGGGTAACCCGCATTTCTCTCTCAGCGAGTTCGCTCACCTGGCGCGACTGTGCCTCGGTCGGCACAAACACCCCGACGTGGTCCTCGCCATTACTTGCGGCCGCGCCGTGCTGGAGCAGGCTCGCGAAGCCGGGCATATCGCCGTGATCGAAGCCTTCGGCGCGACCCTGGTCACCGATACCTGCTGGTGCATGCTCGGCGAACCGGTGATCCCGCCGGGTGCAAAAACCTTGATGACCAACTCCGGCAAATACGCCCATTACGCACCCGGCCTGGTGGGTCGCAAGGTGCATTTCGCCAGCCTGGCTGAATGCGTCGATACCGCTTGCAGTGCCACGGCCAGCGGTCGTCTGCCGGCCTGGCTGAACATTGCCACCCCTCAGGAGACGCTCGCGCATGTTTGATTACACTTTCCAATGGCGCGCCACCCTGCGCGCCCTGCCGGACATGCTCGCCGGCGCCTGGGTCACTTTCGAGACCGCCGCGTTGTCGATGATCTTCGGCGTGCTGATCGCCCTGGCCCTGACGGTGATGCGCGAAAGCAAAACCCCGCTGCTGCGCGGCATCGGCAACGGCTGGGTATCGATCGCGCGCAACACCCCGTCGCTGTTCCAGATCTACGTCCTCTACTTCGGCCTCGGCTCGCTGGGCTTGCACGTCAGCTCATGGTTCGCCCTGCTCGCCGGGATCACCTTCAACAATGCCGGGTATCTGGCGGAGAACTTTCGCGGCGGCCTCAAGGCCGTACCCGACACGCAAGTGCGCGCCGCGCGTTCGCTGGGCATGAGTGCCTTCCAGGCCTACCGCATGATCATCGTCCCGCAGCTGTTGCGGATCGTCTTCTACCCGCTGACCAATCAGATGGTCTGGGCGGTGCTGATGACGTCGCTGGGGGTGATCGTCGGGCTGAACAATGACCTGACCGGGGTGACCCAGGACTACAACGTCAAAACGTTCCGCACCTTCGAATACTTCGCTATCGCCGCCGCGCTGTATTACCTGATTGCCAAGGCGATCGTCGCGTCAGCCCGGCTGATGGCCTGGCGGTTGTTCCGTTACTGAGGGCTTGACCATGTTTTCCACCAGTTTTTCCTGGAATGACCTGCTGTTCCTGCTCGATGGCGCCTGGGTCACCCTGCAACTGACGTTCTGGTCGATCATCCTCGGCTCCTTCGCCGGGCTGTTGTTTGGCCTGCTGCGAGCGCTGTTGCCACGCGCCAGCCTGCCCCTGGCCTGGGTGCTGGATGTGTTTCGCAGCGTGCCGCTGTTGATCCAGTTCGTGCTGTTCAACTCGCTCAAAAGCATCGTCGGCTTGAACATCAGTGCCTTCAGCGTCGGCTGCATTGTGCTGGGGGTCTACACCGCCGCGTACTTCACCGAGATCGTGCGCAGCGGCGTGCTGTCGGTGCCGTTCACCCTGCGGCGGGCCAGTCGTTCGCTGGGCCTGAGCTTTTTGCAGGACCTGCGCTGGATCGTCCTGCCGATGGCCACCCGCGTGGCTTTCCCCGGCTGGCTGAACCTGGTGCTCGGTGTGATGAAAGACACCGCGCTGGTGATGTGGATCGGCATCGTCGAACTGCTGCGCGCCTCGCAAACCATCGTCACCCGCATTCAGGAACCGTTGCTGGTGCTGTGCGTCGCGGGCCTTATCTATTACGTCATGAGCCTGGTGGTTGCACGCCTGGGCGCTCGTCTGGAAAGAAGGTGGCAAGAAAATGATTGAGATCGACAACGTACATAAATCCTTCGGCGATCTGGCCGTGGTCAAGGGTGTCAGCCTGACGGTGGACAAGGGCGAAGTGGTGTCGATCATCGGCGGCTCGGGCTCCGGCAAATCGACCCTGCTGATGTGCATCAACGGCCTGGAGCCGATCCAGAAAGGCAACATCCGCGTCGATGGCGTCGAGGTTCATCACAGCGCCACCGACCTCAACCGCCTGCGGCAGAAAATCGGCATCGTGTTCCAGCAATGGAATGCCTTCCCGCACCTGACCGTGCTGGAAAACGTGATGCTGGCACCGCGCAAGGTCTTGGGCAAAAGCAAGGCCGACGCCGAGGCGCTGGCGGTGCAGCAACTGACCCACGTGGGCCTTGGCGACAAGCTCAAGACCTTCCCCGGCAAGTTGTCCGGAGGCCAGCAGCAACGCATGGCCATCGCCCGCGCCCTGGCCATGTCACCGGACTACATGCTGTTCGACGAAGCCACCTCGGCCCTCGACCCGCAACTGGTCGGCGAGGTGCTGGACACCATGCGCATGCTCGCCGAAGACGGCATGACCATGGTGCTGGTGACCCACGAAATCCGCTTTGCCCGCGATGTGTCCGACCGTGTGGCGTTCTTTCGCAATGGCCTGGTGCACGAGATCGGCTCGCCGGATCAGGTGATTGGCAATCCGATACATGCGGAAACGGCGGCGTTTCTCAAATCAGTGAAATAACGACCGGCGATAAAAGGAGTCAGCCATGCGTTCATCGAAAGTCATTCATGTGGTCAGTTGCCACGCCGAAGGCGAAGTCGGCGATGTGATCGTCGGCGGTGTCGCCCCACCGCCCGGCGCCACCGTGTGGGAGCAATCGCGCTGGATCGCCAAGGATGAAACCCTGCGCAATTTCGTCCTCAACGAACCCCGTGGTGGCGTGTTCCGCCACGTCAACCTGCTGGTGCCGGCCAAGGACCCTCGGGCGCAAATGGCCTGGATCATCATGGAACCGGCCGACACGCCACCGATGTCCGGCTCCAACTCGCTGTGCGTCGCCACGGTGCTGCTCGACAGCGGCATCCTGCCGATGACCGAACCGCAAACCCGGCTGGTGCTCGAAGCGCCCGGCGGCTTGATCGAGGCCGTGGCCGATTGCCGCGACGGCAAGGTCGAACGGGTGGAAATCAAGAACGTGCCCTCCTTCGCTGACCGCCTCGACGCCTGGATCGAAGTCGAAGGCCTCGGCTCGTTACAGGTCGACACCGCGTACGGTGGCGACAGTTTTGTCATCGCCGACGCCAAACGCCTGGGCTTTTCCATCCGCCCTGACGAGGCGGCCGAGCTGGTCGAGGTCGGGTTGAAAATCACCCGCGCGGCCAATGAACAACTGGGCTTCGTCCATCCGCTGAACCCCGAGTGGTCGCATATTTCCTTCTGCCAGATTGCCGCGCCCATCGTGGTTGAAAATGGCATCGCCACCGGGGCTAACGCCGTGGTGATTCAACCCGGCAAGATCGACCGCTCGCCCACCGGCACTGGTTGTTCGGCGCGTATGGCAGTGTTGCAGGCCAAGGGATTGATGCAGGTTGGCGAGCGCTTTATCGGCCGTTCGATCCTCGGTTCCGAATTCCATTGCCGCATCGATTCGATGACCGAAGTGGCCGGCCGCCCGGCGATCTACCCGTGCATTTCCGGCCGGGCCTGGATCACCGGCACCCACCAATTGCTGCTCGACCCCAGCGATCCCTGGCCACAGGGCTATCGCCTGTCAGACACCTGGCCCGGCGCCTGAAACTCCCCCAGACCAACGGCTATAAAAAACCCTGATTGATTGAAAAAACCACTGGCCGAGTATCGGCATTTAAAATATCGTATACGAAATACAAAAACGAACCGGAGGCAACAATGAGCAAGCGCATTAACTGGAGTGGCGTCTTCCCCGCGGTGACCACTCAATTCAACGATGACTTCTCCATCAACCTGGAAAAAACCCACCAGGTGATTTCCAACGTGATCCGTGACGGCGTATCGGGCCTGGTGGTGTGTGGTTCGGTGGGGGAAAACACCTCATTGACCGCCGAAGAAAAAATCGCCGTGACCGAAGTTGCGGTCGACGCTTCCCGCGGCCGCGTGCCGGTGATTTGCGGTGTGGCCGAGTTCACCAGTGTGCAAGCGGCCAAGGTGGCCAACGCGGTGCGCAGGGTCGGTGTCGACGGCGTGATGCTGATGCCGGCGCTGGTCTACGGTTCCAAGCCGTTCGAGACCGCCGAGCATTACCGCTACGTGGCGAAGAACGCCGACGTACCGTTGATGGTTTACAACAACCCGCCGATCTACAAAAACGACGTCACCCCGGACATCCTGATTTCCCTGGCCGACTGCGACAACGTGGTGTGCTTCAAGGATTCCTCCGGCGATACCCGCCGTTTCATCGACGTGCGCAATGAAGTCGGCGACCGTTTCGTGCTGTTCGCAGGTCTCGATGACGTGGTGCTGGAAAGCATCGCGGTGGGGGCCGAAGGCTGGGTCTCGGGCATGTCGAACGTATTCCCGAAAGAAGGCGAGACCATCTTCCGCCTGGCCAAGGCCGGTCGCTTCGCCGAAGCCATGCCGATCTACGAATGGCTGATGCCGATCCTGCACCTCGATGCCCGTGCCGACCTGGTGCAGTGCATCAAACTCTGCGAAGCCATCGCCGGTCGCGGCAGCGCCCTGACCCGTCCGCCACGCCTGGCACTGCCGCAAGCTGATCGGGAGTTCGTCGAACAGATCATGGCCAAGGCCATGGCCAACCGTCCGGAATTGCCGGACGTCGGTCTCTGAGTGATTGCCGGGCGGATCCTCGCGGGTCCGGCCCGGCTACCTGTTTTCGCGCCTCTACAGGAAACGTCAGCATGTCCAATCCTCACAGCACCTCCAGCGCAACCACACCCTCGGGACTCAAACGCGTGGTGGCCGCCGCCATGGCCGGCACTGTCGCCGAGTGGTATGAATTCTTTCTCTACGGCACCGCCTCGGCCTTGGTCTTCGGCCAGCTGTTCTTCCGTCAGACCGACAGTCCGATCGACGGCATCATCGCCGCCTTCGCCCTGTACGCCGTCGGCTTCCTCGCCCGTCCGTTGGGCGGTCTGGTGTTCGGTCACTACGGTGACAAATTCGGCCGCAAGCGCCTGCTGCAACTGAGCCTGGTGGTGGTTGGCATCACCACGTTCCTGATGGGTTGCCTGCCCGGCTTCGACAGCATCGGCTATGCCGCGCCGGTGTTATTGGTGCTGCTACGGCTGATCCAGGGCTTTGCCTTCGGTGGCGAATGGGGTGGCGCGATTCTGCTGGTGTCCGAACACTGCCCGGACAATCGCCGGGGCTTCTGGGCCAGTTGGCCGCAAGCCGGGGTGCCGGCCGGTAACCTGGTGGCGACCGTCGCCCTGCTGCTGTTGTCGTCAAACCTGTCGGAGCAACAATTCCTCGCCTGGGGCTGGCGCGTGGCGTTCTGGTTCTCGGCGGTGGTGGTGCTGATCGGCTACTGGATTCGCACCAGCGTCGATGACGCGCCGATTTTCAAGGAGGCCCAGGCCCGGCAAGCGCAGACCAAGCAGCAACAACTGGGCGTGGTAGAAGTGCTGCGTCATCACTGGCGTTCGGTGCTGGTGGGGATCGGCGCGCGGTTTGCCGAGAACATCCTCTATTACACAGTGGTCACCTTTTCGATCACCTACCTGAAACTGGTGGTGCACAAGGACACCTCAGAGATTCTATTGCTGATGTTCGGCGCGCACCTGCTGCACTTTTTCCTGATTCCGTTGATGGGCTATCTGTCGGATATCGTGGGCCGCAAACCGGTGTACCTGATCGGCGCGGTGCTCACTGCGTTCTGGGGCTTCATCGGCTTCCCGATGATGGACACCGGCAACAACTGGCTGATCATCGGGGCCATCACCCTGGGCCTGGCCATCGAGTCGATGACCTATGCGCCCTACTCGGCGCTGATGGCCGAAATGTTCCCGACCCACGTGCGCTACACCGCCCTTTCGCTGTGCTACCAGGTGGCGCCGATCTTCGCCGGATCCCTCGCGCCGCTGATCGCCATCACCCTGCTCAACAAGTACCACAGCTCGACACCGATCGCCTGGTACCTGGTGGGCGCTGCGCTGATCTCCATCGTGGCTGTCGGCCTGACCCGGGAAACCCGTGGCAAGTCGTTGCACCAGGTGGATGCCGAATCCGCTGCGCGTATTGCTGCGCTGGATAACGCCGTGCCGGCCGCTGCACGCCGGGGTGATTCGCTGGCTTGAACCTGACACACCCCACACCCTGTGGCGAGGGAGCTTGCTCCCGCTCGAGTGCGCAGCACTCGCAAAATAGGCAATGGTTGCCACTATTTTGGGGCCGCTACGCAGCCCAACGCGAGCAAGCTCGCTCGCCACAAAACAGCGCACGACTCCATACCCTTGATTGACCTACAAGGGGCCTGCCCCACCTTTTTCGACAGGAGTTTTCCATGCCCGAGATCATCGGCCACAACTACATCGGCGGTGCCCGCAGCGCCGCTGGCAACATCGCGATGCAGAGCCATGACGCCAGCACCGGCGCAGTACTGCCCTATTCGTTCATGCAAGCCACCGCCGAGGAAGTGCACGCCGCAGCCCAAGCCGCCGCTGCCGCTTACCCTACCTTTCGTAGCTTGCCGGCGACACGCCGTGCAGAATTTCTCGAGGCCATCGCCGCGCAACTGGATGCCCTGGATGACGAATTCGTCGCCCTGGTCACCCGCGAAACTGCCCTGCCGACCGCACGCATCCAGGGTGAACGCAGCCGTACCAGCGGCCAGATGCGCCTGTTCGCCCAGGTGCTGCGCCGGGGCGATTTCTATGGGGCGCGTATCGACCGCGCGTTGCCCGAACGTCAGCCTCTGCCACGGGTCGACCTGCGCCAATACCGGATCGGCGTCGGTCCGGTGGCCGTGTTCGGCGCCAGTAACTTCCCGCTGGCCTTTTCCACCGCTGGCGGTGATACCGCGGCTGCTCTGGCCGCCGGTTGCCCGGTGGTGTTCAAGGCCCACAGCGGACACATGGCGACCGCTGAACACGTGGCCGACGCAATCATCCGCGCCGCCGAGCAAACCGACATGCCTAAAGGCGTGTTCAACATGATCTACGGCGCGGGCGTCGGTGAAACGCTGGTCAAGCATCCGGCGATCCAGGCCGTCGGTTTCACCGGCTCGCTCAAAGGCGGTCGCGCCCTCTGTGACATGGCCGCCGCACGGCCACAACCGATTCCCGTATTCGCCGAAATGAGCAGCATCAACCCGGTGCTGGTATTGCCTGAAGCCCTGCGCGCAAGGGGCGAAAAAATCGCCGGTGAACTGGTGGCGTCGGTGGTTCAGGGGTGCGGTCAGTTCTGTACCAATCCGGGGTTGGTAATCGGTATTGGCTCACCACAGTTCAGCGCGTTCACCGCTCGGCTCAGTGCCTTGATGGCCGAACAGCCGGCGCAAACCATGCTCAACGCCGGCACCCTCGCCAGCTACGAAAAAGGTGTGCAGGCGTTAGTCGACCATCCAGGGATAAGCCATCTGGCAGGCCAGGACCAGCACGGTAATCAAGCCCGGCCGCAACTGTTCAAGGCCGACGTCAGCCTGCTGCTCAAGGGTGATCCGCTGTTGCAGGAAGAAGTGTTCGGCCCGACCACCCTCGTCGTCGAAGTGGCCGATAAAGCCGAGTTACAACAAGCGCTGAACAGTTTGCACGGTCAACTCACCGCCACTTTGATTGGCGAAGAACAGGACCTGAAGGAACACGCCGATCTGCTGGTGCTGCTGGAACAAAAGGTCGGCCGGGTACTGTTCAATGGCTACCCCACCGGCGTTGAAGTGTGCGATGCGATGGTGCATGGCGGTCCTTACCCGGCGACCTCCGACGCCCGTGGCACGTCGGTCGGCAGCCTGGCCATCGAGCGTTTCCTGCGCCCGGTGTGCTACCAGAACTGCCCGGATGCCTTGCTGCCCGACGCCCTGAAAAACGCCAACCCGCTGGGCATTGCCCGCCTGGTTGATGGCAACATCCAGCACGCCTCGCTGTAACACAATCTGTAGGAGCGAGACTTGCCCGCGAAGAATGCACCGCGATTTTCAGGTATTACGCGTCGTCGTTCTTCGCGGGCAAGCCTCGCTCCTACAGGATTTTCATCGCATTCAAGTCAGCAGTGCTTTCAGATCGTTGTACAGCGCCTCGGGAATCTGCACGCCCTCCACCAAACTGTGCGCCCGTGCCGCATAACGCCGTTGCGACGGCAAGCGCGCGCCCTGCCCTTCAATCCCTTGAAACAACACCTCGGCCCGGGCCAAGTGCTCTTCAGTGGCCGCTCCCAGAAAACGTCGCGGATCCAGCGCGATGATCAACTCGCCATGGTAGGGCGATGACTTGCTGCCCGCGTCGTAAGCCAGTGACTCGGCACTGGTCAGGTCACCGATCAAAGGCCCGGCAATCAACTCCACCATCGCCGCCAGCGCCGAGCCCTTGTGCCCACCGAACGTCAGCATCGCGCCGCTATCGAGCACCACGTTGGCATCGGTGCTCGGCCGCCCCTCGGCGTCCACGCCCCAGCCCTCGGGAATCGCCTTGCCGGCACGCCGATGCAACTCGACATCGCCACGGGCAATTGCACTGGTGGCGAAGTCGAACACAAACGGATCCTGCCCCACGCGTGGCCAGCCAAAGGCAATGGGATTGGTGCCGAACACCGGCACCCGTCCCCCGGCCGGCGCCACCCAGGCATGACTCGGATTACACGCCAGCGCCACCAGCCCGGCGGCGGTCAACTGTTCGATCTCCACCCACAGCGCCGAGAAATGCACGCAGCGATTGATCGCCAACGCCGCAATCCCGTTGGCCCGGGTTTTCTCCGCCAGTAACGGCAGCCCCGCCTGGAACGCCAACTGCGAAAAACCACCCCCGGCATCCACCCGTACAATCGACGGTGCCTGGTCGATCACCCGTGGCTCGGCGTTGGCCGACACCTTGCCGGCCCGCAGGGAATTCACGCAGCCCAGAATCCGGTACAAACCGTGGGACGCACAGCCATCGCGCTCGCCAGCGATCACCGTCGCCGCCACCGCTTGCGCATGGGCCAGGTTAAAACCGTTGTGCAACAGGATCGATTCGGCCAATTCACGGGCTTCGATCAGGGTCAGTCGAATCATGGTCATCTCCTTGGACAGACCGTTCAGCGTGGTCTATCCAAGGAGCGGTGGCTTGATCGGTTTAGGGACGGAGGGTGACGAAATGGGCACAGTGCCCTTTCGATCAGAACTGCGCTGCTTCCAGTTCAAAGAGGCATTCGCTACCGGCCCTGGCCGATGCACTCAGCGAGTGGATGCGCGGCAGCAGGCGGGCGAAGTAGAAGCGCGCGGTGGCCAGTTTACTGGCATAGAAAACGTCCTTGGAGTGCGTACTCATCGCAGTCTTGGCCATTCGCGTCCACATGTAGGCGTACGCGGTGTAGCCGAACACATGCAGGTACTCGACCGAGGCCGCGCCGATTTCATTCGGGTTGCTCTGGGCTCGATCCAGCAGCCACGCGGTCAGTTCGTCAAGGGTGTCCATCGCGGCGTTCAACGGTTTGGTGAACTCACCCAGGTCAGCGCAGGCGTTGGCGGTGTAGTGGCGAACTTCGGCGGCGAACAAGCGGTAGAGCGCCCCGCCGCTGGCGACTATTTTGCGCCCGACCAGATCCAGCGACTGAATGCCGTTGGTGCCTTCGTAGATCTGAGTGATGCGCACATCGCGAACCAATTGCTCCTGGCCCCATTCGCGGATGTAACCGTGGCCGCCGAAGATTTGCTGGCCGTGCACCGTGGTTTCCAGCCCCATGTCGGTGAGGAACGCCTTGGCCACAGGTGTCAGCAGCGACACCAGTTCCTGGGCACGGGTGCGGGTTGGCGCGTCATCGCTGTACCTGGCGGTATCCAGTTGCAGGGCCACGTAGCTGGAAAACGCCCGCCCGCCTTCGTTCAAGGCCTTCATGGTCAACAGCATCCGCCGTACATCCGGATGCACGATGATCGGATCGGCAGACTTGTCCTTGCTCTGCGCGCCCGTCGGCGAACGGCTTTGCAGACGGTCACGGGCGTATGCGACGGCGTTCTGGTACGAGCGCTCACCCAACGCCAGGCCCTGGATACCCACACCCAGGCGTTCGTAGTTCATCATGGTGAACATCGCCGCCAGCCCCTTGTTCGGCGCATCGACGATCCAGCCAGTGGCGCCGTCAAAGTTCATCACGCAGGTCGCGGACGCCTTGATGCCCATCTTGTGTTCGATTGAACCGCAGGACAGTGCATTGCGTTCACCCAGCGAGCCATCGGCATTCACCAGCACCTTGGGCACCAGGAACAGTGAAATGCCCTTGGGGCCGGCGGGTGCATCCGGCAGTCTGGCCAACACCAGGTGAATGATGTTTTCGGTCAGGTCGTGCTCGCCGCCGGTGATGAAAATCTTGCTGCCACTGATCTTGAAACTGCCGTCGGCCTGAGGCTCGGCTCGGGTGCGAATCAGGCCCAGGTCGGTGCCGGCATGCGCCTCGGTCAGGCACATGGAACCGGTCCAGGTGCCGGCATACATGTTCGGCAGATAGCGTTCCTTGAGTTCCTGGCTAGCGTGGGCATTGATCGACAGGCACGCCCCGGCGGTCAACATCGGGTACAGGCCGAACGATAGACTCGCCGAGTTGACCATCTCCTCGACCTGAGCCGAAATGGCCTTGGGCATGCCCATGCCACCGAACTGTGGATCACCGCCGACACCCACCCAACCGCCTGCGGCGAACGCTTGATAAGCCGCGACAAAACCTTCGGGAGCGATGACGATGCCATTGCTCCAGGTGCAGCCCTGCTCATCGCTGCTGCGGTTCAGTGGCGCGACCACCTCGGCACTGATCTTGCCGGCCTCTTCAAGGATCGCGGCGGCCGTTTCTTCATCGATCACCTCGACCAGGCCAGGCAATCTGGCCCAGAGCCGGGACACCTGGAAGACCTCGTTGAGTACGAAGCGCATGTCGCGCAAGGGAGCTTTGTAATCAGACATAGTTGGCTTACTCAGAAGTGGTCAGGGCATGCGACATGGCCTGACGTTGGGTTGTATCGGTTTCAGCGGTTTGCGCCACATCAGCTTGCGCAACGGGGTGACGCAGCAAGAAGTACGACAGGGCCGGGATCAGGATCAGCGCGCCGAGCATGTTCCACAGGAACATGAAGGTCAGCAGGATGCCCATGTCGGCCTGGAACTTGATCGGCGACCAGACCCAGCACACCACGCCCGCCGCGAGGGTGATGCCCACCAGGCCCACCACCCGGCCAGTGAACGACACGGCGCTGCGGTAGGCCTGGCTCAGCGGCAGGCCCTGGCGCTGGAAATGCAATTGCACGCTGAGCAGGTACAAGGCGTAGTCCACGCCGATGCCCACGCCCAGTGCGATCACCGGCAGGGTCGCGACCTTCACGCCAATGCCCATGGCCACCATCAACGCCTCGCACAGGATCGAGGTCAGGACCAATGGCAACAGGGCGACCAGGGTTGCGCGCCAACTGCGGAAGGTGATCAGACAGAACAGCGTCACCGCCGCATAGACGTAAAGCAGCATGGTGCGATTGGCCTCGCGCACCACAATGTTGGTCGCCGCCTCAATCCCGGCCGACCCGGCCGCCAGCAGGAACTGGCGATCGTCGCTGTTGTTCTCCTGGGCGAATTTTTCGGCGATGCCCACCACGGCATCCAGGGTCTCGGCCTTGTGGTCCTTGAGGAAAGTGATCACTGGCATCAGCGAACAATCGGTGTTGAACAACTCCGGGGAGTTGACCGAGGCTTGCTGCGCGGCGTAATTCAATACGTCCTGATTGCGCTGGATGCTGTTGAGCTTGGGGTTGCCTTCATAGGTTCCGGCGGTGATCTGGCGCACCGCGTTAACCAGCGAAGTCGTGGCCTGTACGCCCGGATACTGCTGCAGCTCCCAGGCCAGGCGATCGGCGAGAATCAGCGTCTTGTAGCTCAGGCAGCCTTCCGGCGCGGTCTTGATCATCACCGCGAACAGGTCGCTGGACAGCGCGTAGTGGCTGGTGATGTAGGCGTTATCACGGTTATAGCGAGAGTCGGCACGCAACTCCGGTGCGCCACTTTCCAGATCGCCGATCTTCAGCTGCTGGCTGATCATGAAACCGCCGATGCCCATCAGTACCGCGACCACTACCGCCCCCGTGGCCCATTTGGCCGTGGTGAAGCGGTCGAGCAAGTCCCACAGTTTGCCGAAGCCTTTGTGCCCTTCGGCGCGCGTGTCGATGTTCAGCGCACGCTCGGCAGCCCTGGCGCCCACGCCGACATAAGACAGCGCCACCGGCATCAGCAACAGCGAAGTGAAAATCAGCACCGCCACACCGATACTGGCGGTGATCGCCAGATCCCGGATCACCGGAATATCGATCAGCATCAGTACCGCGAAGCCGACGGCGTCGGCCAGCAGCGCGGTAACGCCGGCAATGAACAGGCGGCGGAAGGTGTAGCGTGCGGCGATCAGTCTGTGGGTGCCACGGGCGATGTCTTGCATGATGCCGTTCATCTTCTGCGCCGCGTGGGACACGCCGATGGCGAAGATCAGGAAAGGCACGAGCACCGAGTACGGGTCGATGGCATAGCCGAGCCAGGCGACGATGCCCAGCTGCCAGACCACCGCGATCAGCGAGCAGCCGACCACCAGCAAGGTGCTACGCACGCATCGGGTGTAGGCGTAAATGATGATCAGCGAAGTGACGACGGCCAGGCCAAAGAACATCATCACCTGGATCAACCCGTCGATCAGGTCGCCCATCAGTTTGGCGAAACCGATCACCCGGACTTTGTACGGGCCCTTGCCCTCCTCCCCGGCCTTGCGTGCAGCACTATCTCCTGCAAACTCGATCTGGTCGCGCAACTGTTCTTCGAGCATTTGCGAAAAGGCGTGGTAGTCGATGCGCTGACCGCTGGCCGTGGCCTTGTCCAGCAGCGGCACGATCAGCATGCTCGATTTGTAGTCGCTGGCCACCAGACTGCCGACGATACCGGCGCGGGAAATGTTCTGGCGCAGCTGTTCTATTTCTGCCGGCTTGCCCTGATAGGTATCGGGCATCACCGGGCCGCCCTGGAAGCCTTCCTCGGTGACTTCGGTCCAGCGCACCGCCGGGCTCCACAACGACTTCATCCAGGCACGGTCGACACCCTCGGCAAGGAACAATCGGTCGTTGACCTGTTTGAGCACGTCCAGGTAACCGGGGTCGAAGATATCGCCCTGAGTGTTCTCCACCACCACCCGTACCGAGTTACCCAAACCGCGCAGCGACTGGCGGTTTTCCAGGAAGTTCTGGATGTACGGCTGGCTCTGCGGAATCATCTTTTCGAAGCTTGGACGCAGCTCCAGGCGAGTCGCGGCCATGTAGCCCAGCATCAGGGTGACCAGCGCCATCAGCAGCATGAACAGCGGACGATAGTTGAACACCAGCCGCTCCAGCCGGTTGCCGGAATGGCGGTCGAAATCCCGCAGATCGCGGATCACCGGCATGGTTTCTTGTTTGGTATGGCCCATGTCTGGGTTCTCGCTCTAAGGGTTCGAGGACTTAATCAACGGACAGCGTCCGTGCACCACGGCTGCCAACCAGCACCAGCGCACCGTCGGCGGACTGAGCGGCGCCGGTCACCGGGGTCGATGCCGGTTGCTGAACCAGGTGCAATTGCGCGCCTGTGCCCTGGCTGACCAGCATCTGCCCGCCCTGGGTGAACAAGCGATAGTTGCCACGGTTATCGACGAGGCCGGCGGTGATGCTGACGTGCAGGCCACTGTCCAGCGGGGTCCAGTTGAGGCCGCCGTCGGTGCTGCGCAGCACGTTGCCGCGCAGGCCGTAGGCAATCACTTCGCCGGGTTTGCCGAGCACGCCGAAAAAACTGCCCTGATAGGGTGTCGGCACGGCGGTGAAGCGCTGATCGGCGTTGTTCCATTTGAGCAACAGGCCCTGCTCACCGGCGATGTACAACGCATCGCCGGTGGAGGCGATGGCGTTGAGGTGAAAGCCCTGCGGGTTGTCGGTGCGATCCTGAAACGGCGTCCAGCTCTGGCCGCCGTCTTCGGTACGCAGGATCAGGTTGAACACACCGACCACATAACCGAGGCGGTCGTTGGCGAACCAGACATCGAGCAAGGGTTTGTCGGCGCCCTGCGCCACCAGGCGTTCACCTTCGGCGACCAGCAGCGGCCATTGTTCATTGCCCGGTTCTGCACCGGCTAACGCCTGGTAATGCTTGACCAGTAAGGCGCCGATCTCGCGGCCGTCCAGTTGCTTGCGCCAGGTCGCACCCGCGTCACTGCTGTGCAACACCACACCGTCGCCGCCCACTGCCCAGCCTTGGGTGGCGGAGGGAAAACTGACGGCATTGAGGTCGGCACTGACCGGCACGGCGGCCTGCTGCCAGTGTTTGCCGGCATCATCGGAATACAGAATGTGCCCACGCTGCCCGACTGCAACCAGACGATCGCCGGCGCGGGCCATGCCCGATAGCGGGCTGTTGATAGCCAGGGCGCTGACCCTGGCCGGCAGATCCAGCACGTCGACATAACCGGAGGCCTGGCTCAAGCCCTGCAACATTGCAAGCAGTGCGCCGAGCGCCAGCCGCAGATAATTTTTGTACGAACACATACCGCGTCCTCTTCGGATAACCGCGCCGGGACACACATCCGTGTGCCTGACTTTCAAACCTGGCGCCCGAAACGGTCGGCATACGCCGACCGTCGTGCGCTCCCTTGCCTTGCGGGCAACGGAACGCACGGACGCGTTGTCACGGTTTGCTTAGCGAATCCCGCTACCTGCCAGGGATTCCGACGACCACTGCGCCTTGGAGAGCGGCTCGATGTACTTGATCCCGCCGTAAGGGCCCACCACACCGTTGATGTTGTAGGAGCCACCCACCAGGTCGTAGATCATGAAGGGCGTGGAGTCCGGGACTTGCTTGTCGTAGCTCTGGCTGAGGAACGCGAAAGAGCCACGGTACAGCTGACCACGGGCGTCGTACTGGTCAGAGGCCAGAGCGGTCCAACTGTCTTCATCGAGGTAGAAGCGACGCTTCTGATAGATGTGGCGGGCGCCAGCCTTGAGATTGCCCTCCACCACCCAGACGCGATGTTTTTCCCAACGCACATAATCGGGTGCCAGGTGATTGGCAGTGGTCAGGGACTTGGGGTCCTGGGCGTAGGTCAGCTTGTAAGTGTTGTAGGGCACGATCATTTCCTGCTTGCCCACCAGCTTCCAGTCGTAGCGGTCCAGTGCACCGTTGAACACGAAAACATCGTCGTAGGTGCCCGCGCCGGCGGTGCCGGGGTTGGGCGTGTCGTAAGCCAGGTTCGGTGCCAGCTTGACCCGACGCTGGCCAGGCAAGTATTGCCAGGCACGGCGCGGTTGCTGCAGCGGGTTGGCGGCGTCCTTGAGCATCACCGCTTCACCGGCCCGGCGCGCAGGGCCGGTGTAGGACAGCTTCATCTGGTAGTACACGTCGGCGCTGCTGATCGGCTGCGCCAGGTTCTCGTAGATCGGATAGGAAATGAACGCCTGCCCGGTGGTCGCCAGGCTCGGAATGCCTGCGGAGTCGACGTTCCAGGAGTCGTACTTGGAGTTGATGCTGACGCCCTGATAATGCAACAGGAAGTTCCACATCGCCTCGTTACCCGTCTGCGGAATCGGGAACGGTACGCCGGGCAGCACGTTATCGACGGCCAATCCGCCCTCGAGGGACTTGGCGCCGGTGGCATTTTTCACCCCGTTGTCCAGCACCGCCTTGGGCAAAGAGACGGTACGGTGGGTCGGGTAGACATTGACGTGGAAACTTGGGAACCGCTTGGCCAGCTCCGCGGTGGTTGCACTGAGCAAGCCCTTGTACTGATCGACGTTCTTGCCGTCGATCACCAGCAGCGGCTTTTCGTTGGCGAAGGGATCCGGGCGCATGCTGTCACCGGATTTGAAGCTGGCCGGCGGCGTGGTCAGGCCACCGTCATAGGCGGGGATGGATCCGTCGGCATTCCCGGCCTTTTCAGCCCCGACCAGGGTCAGGCTGGTGCCGAGCCTGGCGGCTTCCTGAGCCGATACAGCGGCCTGTGCCTGGGAGGCAATAACCATCGCCAACGAGGCGGCTAACACGGTTTGCACACATTTCATCTTGTTATTCTCCTGCTTACTTTGCGTAAGCCAGTGGTGAATCAAAAAGTGGTTTTCATCGTCAGGTAAACGGCGCCACGGTCCTCAGTCGTGGCACCACCACCGGAGAAGGCCGAGTAGCCACCGCCGTAACACGCGTAGTTTTCATTGCCGCTAAAGGCATTGGGTGTGGAGCCGTCTCCGCTGCCGGCATTGGCCGCGCCGGTGCTCAAACCACTGACGTCGCACTTGTCGGTCTTGCCGAAGGAGTCCACGTACTTCAGGTCGATGAAGTATTTGTTGTACACAACAGCACCCACGCCCAAGGCATAGTTGCCGGTGTCTTTGGCACCGCCACCGGACACCGGTGACACGCCGGCGAGGCCGACGTTGATGGACATCGGGGCGTTGAGATCGACCCCCGGGAATACCTGGTACCAGGTCGGTGTGAAGTTGACCGCGATGCCCCAGTTGTCCCGGGTCGGCTGGTCGATGCCGCGATAGCTGTCCTGGCCCTTGTAGAGCGCTTCGTTCTTGCTATCGAGCTTGAGCAGGTTGCTGTAGTACAACTCGGCGAGCAGGCTGGCCGAATCGAACACCGGTGTTTTCGGGAATGTCATCAGGCCGTTGAGCGTCCAGTGCAACGTGTCACCGGTGGCACTCAGGCTGTCGCCCTTTTGCGGGGTGTCATAGATCACACCGGTGGCCACCGTACGGGCCGGCAGCAGGCCCAGACCGGCGCCGAAACCCTGCGGCCCGGTCGAGCTGACAATCGCCGGAATACTGGCCAGCGGCATGTTGTGACGAATGTTCAGGTCCGAACCCACACTGATACCGCGCACATCCTTGGACAGGCTCAGGCCAAAGATCTGAATGTTGTCGGCATAGGCCAGTTGATAGGTGCTGGTGCTCAACGAATTGAGGGTGTTGACCACCGCCGGCACCATGCCGGCAGGCGGGGTGCCGTTGGGATTGGCCGACGTCAGCCCGGTGGCGTTCAGCCAGGCTTGCGGCAGGATTTCCGAGGTATTGCGGTAATAAACACCGAGGGTGCCATCCAGCCAGGCCGGCGACCACTTGGCCATTACCCCCCAGTCGCCGCGCTTGTCCGGCGTCAGGTCATGACCGCGACGCACATTGGTCAAACTGTTGCAGGGTGCCAGACCGCAACCCAACGGGCTGCCCGGCACCACGCCATTGGTGTTGCCCAGCAGGAACGACTGCGCACCGAAGCCGACCAGATCGGAGCCGCCATAGTAAGTACCGGCTTCCGGCAGGCGGGCGGCATCCCAATCGAGGAAATACTGAGCGGCCACGGTCAACTCGGGATTGACGGTGAACGACATCGACAGCTGGTTACGCGGAACGAACAGTTCCTTGGCTTCGGTTCCCGGCGAGGCGGCCAGTTTGGCCAGGTCCAGCCCGGACTGGCCGTAGCTGATCGAGTGCACCGGGTTGAGGATGGTCTCGCCCCAGAACACGTTGTGTTGACCGGCCTTGACGCTCAACAGCGACTCCTCGCCCACTTCGGTGCTGTAGAACACGAAGGCATCGAGGATTTCGCCGGAAGGACCGGTGTAGTAACGCTCGGCGTAGTGGCTCAGGTGGGGGCTGCCATTGCCGACATTGTCGCCCGTGACCCCGGCCAGGCGCGGATCGTTGGCGACCAGACCCGACCTTGCGTCATTGCCATTGACGAACGGGTTGGAATTGGAGCCGGTGTTCTCGTAGGCCTTGTCATACCAACTGGCGGCGCTGACGCGAAAGCCCATGTGGTCCTTGTAGACCACATCCATTTCGGTCAACAGGTCAACGCGGTTGGTGATGTTGGTTCCCGCCTTGCGGAAGTTGTAGTCGCCATCGTTGTTGTTCGGCGTCGCCAACAGGCGCTTGTCGGCGCTTTCGGTGCGCACACCGTAGTTGTACTTGACGGTGTTATCCAGGCGCGCGGTCCAGTCCGGGTTACCTGTGTCCAGCTCGACCGCCTGCGCGACCGGCACGGCGGCGCCCAGAATGGCCGAGGCCAACAAGGTGCATCGCGAGGGGGCGAACCCGTGACTCTTATTGTTGTGCATTGCGTTGTCTCCGCCTTTTTGTATTTGTTTTAAGCGCAGCCGCCCTCACACCCCCTTGTTCCAGGGGTTTGCGTTTTTCAGGAATGAGGGCAAATGCCGGATGACTGGGGGCCACCCGGCGCCTGAACTAGCGGTCCAGCTCCAGGATGAGAGCTTCGGCTTGAGGCCAGTGGCCAAAGCCTGCAGCCGGATTGAGATGACCTGCGTCGCCCACGTTGAGCAGTTCACTGCCCCAGCCTTCAGCCAGCTGAGTGACGGCGGCCAGGCTGGCGAGATGGTCGTTGGTACTGGCGGCCACCAGACTGCGGAACGGCAGCGGCCCTTTTGGCAGAGGGTTCCAACCCTGGGTACGCAGGGTTTCAGCGGATGGGTAGCCTTGCGGCCAATCAGCATCGAGATCCGGAGGAGTGACCAGCAGCGCGCCCTTGATCGGCCGGCTGTGTTGCGCAGCCCAATGTGCGACCATCAACACGCCCGCGCTGTGGGCCACCAGAATCACCGGCCCATCGATCTGCTCCAGCTGGTGTTGAATCGCTTCGACCCGCTTGGCGCAATCGAGCTTGTCGGTTGCCTGCGGCGGCACACTGCGCACCTTGCACAACCTGGCTTCAAGCAGCGTTTGCCAATGCTCGGCAACGTGCTCGCGCAGGCCCGGTACGATCAGAACGGTTGCGGCAGTTTGCAGTTTGTCCACGTCAACACCTTCGCTTTCTCGATGACTCGACTGGCTCTATTGGCCAGGGGCTTTTTGTAGGACTGACATTAAAGAGCGCCCACCCGAAGCGCTTTTCATTGGACGTCAGGCACTTTTCTTTTCATGACAAATTTCCAGGGATCGGCACGCGGCGACCATTGGTCGTAAATCCCCTCAGGTTCCCTGCGGGTCACTGTAATCAACGGGTGAGCGTCGATTGCGCCACGACAACGGAGGTGATCCTGGACAGATTTGAGCGAGCGCCCTCGACAACCTCGCAACTGTTCAATTGCTGATGTGCTGGATATAGTCGCCACGCTCATTTGAATCGCAACCGGCCCAGGAAAGACTTTCGCATGCCCAAGCTTGTTCGCGCCGCCGTCTTGACCAACTACCTGGAAGTCACTCAATACCTGGGGTTCAACCCGCGCGATGTACTGGCCGGCGTCGGCCTGAGCAAAGCCCTGCTGCAAGCGCCCGAACACCGCATTCCCATTGATGCCGCCGTACGCCTGCTGGAAGACTCGGCCGCCGCCAGCGGCTGCCAGAATTTCGGCCTGAGCATGGCCGAGTCGCGCCAGCTCTCGGACTTCGGAGTGGTCAGCCTGCTCCTCAGCCACCAACGTACGCTGCGTGATGCCTTGCAGGTCGTGGTGAATTACCGTCACCTGATGAATGATTCGCTGGCCATCTTCATTGAAGAGGCCGACAAGATGGTGATCATTCGCGAGGAGGTAGTCACTGAATCGCCAATGCCTTCCCGCCAGGCCACCGAGCTGGCCATCGGGGTCATGTTCCGCCTGTGCGCTGCCTTGCTCGGTACACACTGGCACCCCTACAGCGTCAACTTCACGCACCAGCCCCCGGACAACCTGCAACTGCATCGCCGCCTGTTCGGCTGCACGCTGGAGTTCGGCAGTGAGTTCAATGGCATTGTCTGCTCCGACGCCAGCCTCGACATGACCAACCCCAATGCCGACCCGGCCATGGCACGCTACGCCCAGAGTTACCTCGACTCGCTGCTCAACCACGAAGGCCCGTCGATACTGTTCGAGGTGCGCAAAGCCATCTACCTGCTGCTGCCGATGGGACGCGCCACCATCGAGCAGATCGCCCAGACCCAGGGCATGAATGTCCGGACTCTGCAGCGCCGCCTCAAA
Organism: Pseudomonas sp. GW821-FHT03E01; assembly: GCF_059420765.1. Lineage (NCBI taxonomy): Bacteria > Pseudomonadati > Pseudomonadota > Gammaproteobacteria > Pseudomonadales > Pseudomonadaceae > Pseudomonas > Pseudomonas sp. GW821-FHT03E01. The sequence goes on from NZ_JBWKUI010000006.1 coordinate 247,403, forward strand.
GACGACGGCTGCGCCTTCAACGACCTGATCAACGACGTGCGCCGCGACCTGGTGCTGCGCTACCTGGACAATCCGAATTACTCGCTGGGCCGGATCGCCGACATGCTCGGCTACTCCATGGCGAGCTCCTTCACACGCTGGTTCATCACCCAGTTCGGCATGCCGCCCGCTACATGGCGCAGCGCACAAAAACACACCGTCAAGTCACCGACTGCCCCAACCACCCTGCCCGCACCGCAAAAAACCTGAGCCAAAAAAAACGGCGACTGCTGGCACAGTCGCCGTAAAAGAACCGGTATCAGTGACACCGGCCGAGAGTCCTGTGGCGAGGGAGCTTGCTCCCTCGCCACAGGATTTTGTGTGCCTACAGCCCCCAGCGCAGCAACAGCAACACCAGCACGACCAGGAACACCGTCTCCCCCACCATCAGCAGAATGGGTTTGATACCGACCGCCGCCAGCTCCTTGAGCTGAGTCTTCATACCCAGGGCGCTGATGGAAACCACCAGGCACCAGCGCGACAGTTCATTGACCGAACCTTGCACCACCGGGGCGATCCAGCCGGTGCTGTTGATACAGGCCAACAGCAGAAAACCGACGGCGAACCACGGTAGCAGCGGTGGTCGCTTGCCGGTCGGATCGGCACCCTGCATGCGCGTGACCATCGCCGCACAAACGATCACCGGCAGCAGCATCGCCACCCGCATCAACTTGACCACCGTGGCGGTATCGCCAGTTTCGGTCGACAGGCTGTAACCAGCGCCGACGACCTGGGCGACATCGTGGATGGTCGCCCCCAGGAACACCCCCGCCACTTGCGGCGACAACGACAGCCAATTGGCAATCATCGGGTACACGATCATTGCCAGGGTCGACAGCGCCGACACCCCGATCACCGTGAACAACGTCGCACGTTCTTTCTGTGGATGATTGGGCAACGCCGCCGCCAGCGCCAACGCCGCCGAGGCACCACAAATCGCAGTGGCCCCGCCGGTGAGCATGCCGAACAAGCGCTGAAACCCCATCGCCTTGGCCGCGATCACCGAGACGCCGATCGTCACCACCACCAGAATCACCACCAGCGCCACAGGCTTCCAGCCCAGCGCGGCAATCTGCTCAAGGGTGATGCGCATGCCGAGCAAGGCCACGCCAATGCGCAACACAGTGCGTGCAGTGAATTCGATACCAGCCTTGCAGGCACCCTCACTGGCCAGGAAGTTCAGCGCCATGCCCAACAGCAAGGCAAACAGCATCACCGGCGCACCGTAGTGCTCGGACAAAAAGGACGCGGCGGCCGCCACGATCAAGCTGACGATAAAGCCTGGCGCCAATTCGCGCGTTCGGCTGTGGATACGGGTAAGCGCGATAGCGTTCATGGTGCGGGCTCCTCGCAAGCGATGACGATGAATGCCTGGCCGTCAATTGTCTCGACCGGATAGTTGGCAACTTTGACCTGGGTTGAATTGAGCAAGTAACCGCTGCGCAGATCGAAGCGCAGGCCATGGGCGCAGCACTGGATCACCCGCCCCTCAAGGCGCCCGCCACACAACGAGGCGCCCTGGTGCGGGCAACTGTCGTCAATGGCGAACAGGTCTCCTTCGATGTTGAATAACGCCAGGCTTTTACCATCGCATTCGAACAGCGCACGACCGCCTGCCGGCGGGAGTTTTCCAGCGGGCACGGGGATTCGAAGACTCATGCCGATTGCCGCGCACGATGACTGTCGAGCAAGGCTTCGCACATGGCGTCAAATAGCGCCTCGGCAGGCTGAGCGCCCACCACTGTCAGGCGACCATCGAACTGAAAACTGGGCACGCCGCTGGCGGCTCCCGCCTCGTTGCCAATGTAAGGATCGCCGTCGCCTTGCAGGCAGGGGGCCATGGCATCAGGGTCGAAACCACACGACCGGGCGATGGCAAGCAAGGTCTCCTGGCAGCCCAGATCCTCACCGCTCTCTGATCCCTGGAGCTGGAAGTAAGCAGCGAACAAACGCTCAAGCAAAACATCGCATTGGGCGCTATTGCCCAGCACCCTCGCATGCTCCAGCAAGCGATGGGCGTCGGCGGTATTGGGCATGCGGACGATACGACTCAAATCGATGGGCACGCCCACCGCCATCGCAGCCTGCTGCACCTGGGCCAGGCGCATCGCTACGGCTTTAAGACTGCCCAGGCGCTTGAGGTAAAAATCGACAAAGGGTTCACCCTGTGCCGGCAGCTGCGGCAGCAATTGCACCCCGTGCCACACCGTGGTGATTTCCACGCCGGGTTGCCGGACACGCAGCAGGTCTTGCGCGCGCGCAAGTTGGCGCTTGCCGATCAGGCACCAGGGGCAGATGAAATCGAAAAACACATCAATACGTAAACGACCACTCACAACTTCACCTCTAACACCGCTTTGCCAATCGAATCGTGGACTTGCTCGCCCTGAAGCCGGGCCATGTCCTTGTGGTAATGACACTTGGCGTAAAAGAACACGGCCGCTGCCGCGATACTGACCAGTGGCACCATTTGAAAAGCCGCCTGCAAGCCGATGAGGTCGGACACCCGGCCGGTGATGAACGGCCCAGGCGCCAGCCCCAGCATGTTGTTGGCCAAGGTCAGCGTGGCGAAGGCCGTGCCATGGACCGAGTAATGGGTCAGGTTGGCAACCATGGCTCCGCAAGGACCGGTCGTGCCGGCGGCAATCAACATCCCCAGGCAGATCAGCACCAATTGCACAGGCCCTGGCGGCAGGGCGAAGGCCGTCGACAACAGCAGACAACTGCCCAGGCAATAGGCGATGGCCAAAGCGACTTTGCGCTCCGGCGAAGGGCGACACAGTCGATCACTAAGCATGCCGCACAGGATCATCCCCGCGCCGCTGCACAGCACGATGATCGCCGCGACGCCGCCCGCCTTGTCCGTGGCCATGTCGTAATAACGATTGAGGTAGCTGGGCATCCACACGATCACGGTGCCGCCGACGAACAGTTGCAAGCCACTGCCGATGTAGGCAGCGATCACCGAGCGGCTGGAAAACAGCGTACGTAGCGGACGCTTGACCGCGGCAGCCGCCTTGTTCGCCGCCTGCGCGGCACGTTGCGGAGCAATGCGTGCTTCCTTGACGATGATCGGGTAAAGCACCGCCAGCAGCAGGCCGAACAGCGCCATGCCGGCGAACGACCAGCGCCAGCCCAGTTTGGCGGCGATGGCACCGCCCAGCGCCATGCCTAATACCGAGCCAAACATGCCGCCCGCCATGAAGGCACTGGCCAGCGTTGCACGCATGTGTTTGGGAAACACCGAAATCACCACCGCGATGCCGACGCTGCCATAGGCCGCCTCACCGACCCCCACCATGAAGCGGGCGATAAACATCTGCTGGTAGTCCTGCGCCAACGCGCAGCCCAGTGTGGCCAGGCTCCACAACAGCGCCATCAACGCCAGGCTCTTGACCCGACCGAAGCGATCCGCCAACAACGACAAGGGGAAGGTGAGCAGGCCGACCATCAGGGCGACAACGCCACTGAGCAGACCGAGCTGACCGTCGCTCAGGGCCCACTCGCCCTTGAGCATCGGGAACACCGCATTCAGTACCTGGCGCGACATGTAATCGGAAATCAGCAGGCCGAACGTCAGTGCGAAGACGATCCAGGCATACTTGCGCGCAACGCCGACGCCACTGCCGTCGTCATCGTCTGCGGCGATTGGGTGAAAGGCCATGCAGCCTCCTCAAAGCTTCGTTTTATTGTTGTTATCAAGCGTGTTGCCATGCAGCGAGCGGGAGGCGTTTAACCGCCCGCTTCGTCTGCCGATCAGTCGATCAGTCGATCAGTCGATCAGCCGCGTTGCGGCACACCCTTTTGTCCAGCCTTGCGGTTGGGGGCCATGCCATTGGCCAACAGGGTTTCTTCGATGCTTTGGTACTGCACACCGATGCGATAGATCTCGCGGGCTTCTTTACCGGTGGCGATTTCGCGACCCAGTTCATGGGCAATGCGTACGGTTTGCTCGATTTGCTGCACCGAGCTGAAACGCTTGCCCTTCTGATCAATGATCGTGTCTTCAATCCCCACGCGAGGGTGCAGCCCCATCGCCAGCGCCATGGTATTGAACGGCAGTACGTTCTTGAGCAGCGATTCAGCGGTCAGGGTGCAACCGTCCGGCGCGCGATGGATGAAGTTGAAGAAGTTGAACGGATTGGGGCCATCGAAACCGCCGCCGATGCCGATCCAGGTCAGGTTCAACGGCCCCCTGTACACGCCTTTGCGTACCAGGCGTTCAAGGGTCTCCATGGCATGCATGCCGGTCAGTTGGAAATGCGGCTGGATGCCGTTGTCCATCAGACGCTTGAGGTGTTCGGCGACCCAGGCCGGGCCTGCCGGTACGGTCATTTCGCTGTAGGCCGCCTGATAGGCAGGGTTGGCCAGGGACGTACCTTCCAGGTATTCCGGATACAGCAACTCCATGATGTTCATCTGGGTGGTGTTGATAGCCACCGTCACCTGATCCGGTTTTGGCGTCAGCTCCGCGAGCATGTGGCGCGTATCGTCAGACAGCCACTTGGCCGCTTCACCATCGCTTTCGGGTGCGAAAGAAATCGAACCACCAACCTGAATGATCATGTCCGGCACGGCTTCACGCACACCGGCGATCAACTCGTTGAACTTGGACAGACGCTTGGAACCCTTGCCGTCCAGTTCGCGCACGTGCAGGTGCAAAACCGTGGCACCCACCTCATAACAATCGACCGCTTTCTGCACCTGCTCATCCATGGTCAACGGGATGTCTTCGGGAAAGTCTTCCGGCATCCACTCGGGGCCATACGGGGCCACGGTGATGACTACCTTTTCCATGTTTTCCGGGTGCAGGGAATCGTCGAAGAATTGCATGGGTTACTCCTATTATTATGGTTGTCCACACGCCCGGATCGCGCCGGGCGGACGTGTCTGTGAGAGCGAATGCAGCTGCGGTCGATCGTTAAGTCTTGTCGCCGATGATGCCGGCGCGTTCCATCTTGCGATGGCATGGCGGGTAATCCATGACGGCGTAGTGCTGGGTACTGCGGTTGTCCCAGATGGCGACGCTGTTGGGTTTCCAACGCCAGCGCACCTGGTACTCGGGGATGTAAGCCTGGCTGATCAGGTAGCGCAGCAACTCACTGGCACCCGGGTTGGCGTCCTGGCCGAAGCGCACCCGCTCGGGGGTGTGGTAGTTGCTCAGGTGGGTAGTAAAGGCGTTGACGAACAGCACCTTTTCGCCAGTCTCCGGATGAGTACGGACCACCGGATGCTCGGCATCCGGGTACATCGCCTTGAGCGCCAGACGCTTTTCAATCGGCATCGCGGCACCGAAACTCGCTTCGATGCTGTGGCGCGCACGCAGGTCGGCGATCTTCGCCTTTACGTCATCCGGCAACCGCGCGTAGGCCTCCACCATGTTGGCCCACATGGTGTCGCCGCCAACTGGCGGGCATTCCACGCAACGCAACACACAGCCCATTGGCGGCGCTTCGCGCCAGGTCGCATCGGTGTGCCAGGCGTTCTCGTAACGGTCCATCGGCTGGTCCGGGCGCTTGTAGATGCGCACCAGCCCTGGATGATCCGGGTCACTGCCGGCCACCGGGTGATCCTCCAGTTCGCCAAAGCGCCGGGCGAAGGCCACGTGCTCGGCCCGGGTGATCTCCTGATCACGCAGGAACACCACGCGATGCGTGAGCAACTGAGCACGGATCTCGGCAAAAAGACCGTCGTCATGCACCGCATCGGCGAGGTTGACGCCCAGCAGTTCCGCGCCAATGCTGCAAGTCAACTGTTCGACTTTCATGGAAGACGACTCCCTTAAATGACGAAAATCGATGAGCCCGTGGTCTTGCGTGATTCCAGGTCGCGATGGGCCTGGACGGCATCCTGCAAGGCATAGTGCTGGTTGATCTCGATCTTGATCCGGCCGCTGCCGACATGGTCGAACAACTCATTGGCCAACGCGTTTTTTTCCGCCGGGTCGGCGATGTAGTCGGCCAGGGCCGGACGGGTCATGAACAGCGAGCCTTTCATCGCCAGCAGTACCGGATCGACGGCCGGGATCGGACCGGAAGCCGTGCCGACGCACACCATCAGGCCGCGACGCTTGAGCGAATCCAGGGAACCCATGAAGGTGTTCTTGCCGACACTGTCGAACACCACGTTGACACCAACGCCGTCCGTCAACTCGCGCACACGCTGGGCGACGTCTTCATGGCTGTAATTGATCACATGGTCGCAGCCATGGGCCCGGGCGATTTCGCCCTTGACCTCGGTGGACACGGTGCCGATGACGGTCAGGCCGAGCAGCTTGGCCCACTGCGCCACGATCAGGCCCACACCACCGGCGGCGGCGTGCAGCAGAATGCTGTCGCCGGCCTTGAAATCGTAAATGCGCCGCATCAGGTACGACGACGTCAGGCCGCGCATGGTCATCGCCGCGGCGGTCTCGAAACTGATGGTTTCCGGCAACTTGATCAGCGGTGCGGCCGGGATCAACCGTTCGGTGCTGTAGGCACCCAATGTATTGAGAAAACCGGTGTAGGTGACGCGATCCCCCACGCGCACGTTGGTAACCCCCTCGCCGATCGCCTGGACCACGCCGGAGGCTTCGACCCCCATGCCATTGGGCATCGGGATCGGATAAGTGCCATTGCGAAAGTAGGTATCGGCATAGTTCAGGCCCACCGCCACATGACGCAGACGAACCTGGCCTGGACCGGGCTCACCGACTTCGACCTCCTCATAACGGAGTACTTCGGGACCACCGGTTTCGTAGAAGCGTACGGCTTTGGCCATGTTTTCTTATTCTCCAGTCTGCAAGGTTGGCGTGCAGCGTCGATTTGCGCTGACTGGACTGTAGGACGCCGCCTGACGAGCCGCTTCTCATCAGACGACAATGGCTTTTCATTTCATGACAGTAAGCCGGCAGGCAGGGGTGGCATCCACAGGCCACTCGTCGGGCGACGCAACCCGACTGATTGACAGCGATGGGTGCCTGCGCAATTATTATTACATCGCATGCGATACAAACGTATACGACACACAAATCACATCATTCGAAACGTTGAGGATCCACCCCATGAGCAAGATCGAAAAAGTCCTGATGACCGGCAAGACTCACACCACCGCCAGCGCCGCTGGCAACACGTCGCGTGGCCATAACGGCAGCCTCGACATCACGCTGTCGTCGCCTGGAAGCGCGAAACCGGCGCACGTGTTCGCCGCTGTTCAGCCACACCCGACCGCCGAGCAACTGTTCGCCGGTGCATGGTCGGCCTGTTACACCGCCGCTGTCGGGCTGGTGGCCAATGACATGAACGTGGTGCTGCCGTCTGATCTGTCGGTCGACATCGAAGTCGATCTGGGCCAGACCGGTGCGGCGTACTTCCTTCAGGCTCGATTGACGCTCCGCGTGCCGGGGCTGGCGCACGACGTTGCGACGACACTGGCGCACACCGCCGATCAGATTTGCCCGTACTCGAAGGCGACGCGCGGCAATATCGACGTGGCCCTGAACGTCCTCACGGTTTAACGCACCGCGATTGGCATTTTTTTTACTCACATATATCGCATGCGCTTTAAGCGCATGCGAATAACAAGGCCAACCCCATTCCGACACAATCGTATACGAGGTATATTTTGCCTTTGCGAGCCTTCTACTTTGGCCAACGAGGAAGCACATGAAACGCACTGACAAGACCGTCCCCGCTGATCTGAAGCTCTCCGACTTTCTGTGTTTTGCGGTCTATTCCACGAACCTGGCCTTCGGCAAGGCCTACAAGCCGATACTCGAGCACTTGGGGCTCACCTATACGCAATACATCACCATCGTTGCGCTATGGGAGGAAGACCACCAAACCGTGGGCAGCCTGGGTGAGAAGCTGTTTCTCGAATCGAACACGCTCACACCGATCCTGAAAAAACTGGAAGCGATGGGTTATCTGCAGAGGCAACGTGATCCCGAGGACGAAAGACAGGTGCGGATCAGCCTGACGAAAAGCGGTCGACAGCTACGCGAAGACCGCCCCGAGAAGGGCCTTTCCCACGCAACGGGTCTGGAACCGGAAGAGTTCGCACAGTTGCAGAACGCGATCGTGAAACTGCGCAACAACCTCATCAAATCGACGAAAGCCGAGGGATGAGCAAAACAAATACCTTGATACCGGAATGAAAAAACGGGCGCCCTGATCGGCGCCCGTTTTTTATTCAAAGGCTCGCTGGCAGGGCTGCGGTTACTGCCCATGAGTACTCCGCTTGTCGTCCTGCACTGATATGTTTATTTTCACACAGTTGATTTGTGAAATATTTTATGTCATTTATAGCCTCGCAAATCATCAGGACAGTCCACCTCGCCAGACCGGACGGCAGCCCCGTATCACCAACGCCCCATCCAAGGAGTCAACAATATGAACAAGACAGAACTTCTAGGTGCTCTGGCACTGTGCGCCGCAAGCTTGCTGGCGCACGCCGACGAGGACAGCCTGCGTATCGGCATCGAAGCCGCCTACCCGCCCTTCTCCTTCAAGACGCCGGAGGGCAATGTCAGTGGTTTCGATTACGACATCGGCAACGCGCTGTGCGCAGAGATGAAGGTCAAATGCGAGTGGGTCATCCAGGAATTCGACGGCATGATCCCATCGCTCAAAGTGCGCAAGATCGACGCTGTGCTGTCGTCGATGTCGATCACTGAAGACCGGATGAAGTCGGTCGACTTCAGCAAAAAGTACTACCACACGCCAGGCAAGTTCGCGATGAAGAGCGGCAGCGTGATCAACGACCCGCTGGTCGATCTCAAAGGCAAGAAAGTCGGCGTGCAACGCGCCTCGACCTACGACCGTTTCGCCACCGAGCAACTGGCGCAAGCCGGCGCCCTGGTGGTCCGCTACGGCTCACAAAATGAAGCCTTCCTCGATCTGGCATCAGGTCGCCTGGACGCCACCCTCGCCGACATCGTCAACACCGATGAGAGCTTTATCAAAACCCCCATAGGTAAAGGTTTCGCTCTGGTGGGGCCGGACATCAACGACCCGAAATACTTCGGCAGAGGCGCCGGGATCGCGGTGCGTAAAGGCGACAGTGCGAACGTTGCACGCCTGAGCGCAGCGATTGACGCCATCCGCGCCAATGGCAAGTACCAGCAAGTGATGGCCAAGTACTTCGCCTTCGATATCTACGGCGAATAAGCCGTTACCCGAAACCCTGGCGCCGGCGTTTGCGGGTGCCACTTCTGGCTTGTCTCGCGCGCCTCCCGGCGCTCGCTTGAGGAACTTCATCATGCTTCACGGCTACGGATCGAGCATTCTCGATGGCGCCTGGCTGACCATTCATCTGGCCCTGACTTCCATGACCATGGCGATTGCCCTGGGTCTGATCGGCGCCGCCTTTCGCTTGTCACCGTTTAAATGGCTGGCGGTGCTGGGCGAAGGCTATACGACCCTGATTCGCGGTATTCCCGACCTGGTGTTGATCCTGCTGATTTTCTACGGCGGCCAGGATCTGGTGAACCGCATTGCCCTCGCGCTCGGTTACACCCGCTACATCGACATCAACCCCTTTATCGCCGGCGTCTGCACCATGGGTTTCATTTTCGGTGCCTATCTCTCGGAAACCTTTCGTGGCGCCTTTATGGCGATCCCTAAAGGTCAGGCCGAAGCCGGTGTGGCTTATGGCATGAGCGGCGCTCAGGTGTTCTGGCGGATTCTGGTGCCGCAGATGATTCGTTTCGCCATTCCGGGGTTCACCAACAACTGGTTGGTGCTGACCAAATCCACCGCGCTGATCTCGGTGATCGGGTTGCAGGACATGATGTTCAAAGCCAAAAACGCAGCGGACGCTACCCATGAGCCGTTCACGTTTTTCCTCGCGGTTGCCGCGCTCTACCTGATGCTGACCAGCGTGTCATTGCTGGTGCTGCGCTATCTGGAAAACCACTACTCGGTCGGCGTCAAAGCCGCCGAACTGTGACGGGGAGCACAGCCATGATTCTCGACTACAACCTGATCTGGGAAAACCTGCCGCTGTACCTCAATGGCGCCTTGTTGACCCTCAAAGTTCTACTGATTTCCCTGGCCGTTGGCCTGGTGCTGGCGATTCCTTTAGCGCTGATGCGCGTCTCCCGATCGCCGTTGATCAGCTTCCCCACCTGGCTCTACACCTATGTGATTCGCGGCACCCCGATGCTGGTGCAATTGTTCCTGATCTATTACGGCTTGGCGCAGTTCGAAGCGGTACGCCAAAGCGCGCTCTGGCCTTACCTGTCCAGCGCAACTTTTTGTGCCTGCCTGGCCTTCGCGATCAATACCAGCGCCTATAGCGCGGAACTGCTGGCCGGCAGTTTGAAGGCCACGGCCCACGGCGAGATCGAAGCCGCCAAGGCCATGGGCATGTCGCGCTTTACCTTGTACCGCCGCGTGCTCCTGCCGTCGGCCTTGCGCCGGGCACTGCCGCAATACAGCAACGAAGTGCTGATGATGCTGCAGACCACCAGCCTGGCGTCGATCGTCACCCTGGTCGACATCACCGGAGCCGCTCGTACGGTCAGTTCGCGGTTCTATCTGCCATTCGAGGCGTTCATCACCGCCGGCCTTATCTACCTGGCCCTGACCTTCATCCTGGTTCGTCTGTTCAAGCTGGCCGAGCGCCGCTGGCTGGCCTATCTGGCACCGCGCAAGCACTAAGGAGCTGTTATGGAGCACATTGAATACCTGTTGCCGTGGGGGGCCTCGGGCACAGAACGACGGCTGTCGCTGTTTCGTTTTGGCAGCGGGCCACGCAAGGCCTACATCCAGGCCTCCCTGCATGCCGACGAGCTGCCGGGGATGCGCGTGGCGGTTGAACTTAAGCAGCGTCTGCGCGTGCTGGAAGAACAAGGTCGCCTGAATGGGGTCGTCGAGTTGGTGCCGATGGCCAACCCGATCGGTATCGCCCAGATGTTCCAGGCCACCCATCAAGGTCGTTTTGAGTTCTCCAGCGGGAAGAACTTCAATCGTGATTTTCCAGAGCTGGCCGAAGCTGTGGCGGCGCTGGTGAAAGGTCAACTGGGCGCCCACGCCGACGTCAACACCGGGCTGATCCGCCGCGCCATGGCCGATGTTCTCGCCGACATGCCACCGCCGACCTCGGAACTCGATGGCCTGCGCCACCTGTTGCTTTCACATGCCTGTGACGCCGATGTGGTGCTGGACCTGCACTGCGATTTCGAGTCGATCATGCTGCTTTACGCCATGCCGCAACACTGGCCGCGCCTGCGCTCATTGGCCGCTCGACTGGGTGCCGGCGCCGCATTGCTGGCCGAGGATGCGGGCGGCAGTGCCTTTGATGAAGCCTGCGCGATTCCCTGGTTGCGCCTGGCCGAACTCTTTCCTGAAGCCGATATTTCTTTGGCCTGTGTGGCGACCACCATTGAACTGCGCGGCATGGCCGATACCGAACGCGAGCCCTGCATCGACAGCGCGCAGGCCATTCTCGGCTATCTCGCCGAGCAAGGCCTGATCAGCGGTGACTGGCCCGCCGCGCCACCGACCGAGTGTGAAGCGACGCCATTCGCCGGCGCGCAGTACGCCTATGCGCCGCACCCCGGCGTGGTGAGTTTTCTGCAACCGCTGGGTGCCCGCGTCAAGGTCGGCGACCCGCTGTTCGAAGTGATTGATCCGCTGACCGATCGCCACAGCATCGTGCGCGCCAGCACCGACGGCATCCTCTATGCCCGTGAACGTCTGCGCTTTGCCCAGCCCGGTTTGTGGCTGGCCAAAGTGGCCGGTACTCGCCCTATTCGCCAAGGCCGCTTGCTCAGCGACTGATTCCAGAGAGTTGAAACCATGTACAAACTTGAAATTCAGGATCTTCACAAAAGCTACGGCAGCCACGAAGTGCTCAAGGGCGTGTCCCTGGAGGCGAAGGCCGGTGATGTGATCAGCATCATCGGCTCCAGCGGTTCCGGCAAAAGCACCTTCCTGCGTTGCATCAACCTGCTGGAACAGCCCAACGCCGGCAACATCGTGCTCAATGGCGAACCGCTCAAGCTGGTGACCAACAAACTCGGCGGGCTCAAGGCTGCCGAGCCCAAACAGCTACAACGCATGCGTTCGCGACTGTCGATGGTGTTTCAGCATTTCAACCTCTGGTCGCACATGAGCGCCCTTGAAAACGTCATGGAGGCCCCAGTGCATGTGCTGGGCATGAACAAGAAAGAAGCGCGGGAAAAGGCCGAGCATTACCTGAACAAAGTCGGCGTGGCACACCGCATGGACGCCTGGCCGGCGCATATGTCGGGTGGTGAGCAACAGCGGGTGGCGATTGCCCGGGCGCTGGCCATGGAGCCGGAAGTGATGCTGTTCGATGAACCGACCTCGGCCCTCGACCCCGAGCTGGTCGGCGAAGTGCTGAAAGTCATGCAGGACCTCGCACTCGAAGGCCGCACCATGGTGGTCGTGACCCACGAAATGGGCTTTGCCCGCGAGGTCTCGAACCAGCTGGTGTTCCTGCACAAGGGCCTGGTCGAAGAGCGCGGCAATCCGCGTGAAGTGCTGGTCAATCCACAGTCCGAGCGGCTTCGGCAGTTTCTGGCCGGCAGCTTGAAATAATCATACACTCCAGCCAACTTATGCCCCCGCGCAAAACCCCGTAGGAGCGAGGCTTGCCCGCGAAGCGAACACCGCGGTTTTTCAGGCATTGCGCGTTATCGTTCTTCGCGGGCAAGCCTCGCTCCTACAGGTTATGCGCCTGCCCCATCTCCAACCCTCAGGAACTGTAGAGCCGGACATGCCGACCCCTTCGAAAGACACCACGGTCTATGCCGCGCCGGTGATGCGTAAACTGGCGGAAATCGTTTCCGATCTACAGCCTTCACTGCGCAAGGTGGCGGATTTTATCCTGCGTCACCCGCTAAGGGCCGCGACGCTGACCATCGAAGAAATGGCCCATGAAACCTCCACCTCGCCGGCCGCGGTCAATCGTCTGGCCAAGGCACTGAACCTGGGTGGCTACACCGGCATGAAGGCCGAGCTGGTCGCGACGTTGCAGCAGATGGTGTCGCCGGTCGACAAACTGCGCAACGAACTGGCGCATCGTCCTGGCGGTGCATTTGGCCTGCATGAGCAAATCCAGAGCGCCACCAGCAACCTCGCCACGGCAGCCACCAACAACCACGCCGACACCTTTGAAGCGTTCGTCACCCGCCTGATCGAAGCGCGCAAAATTTACATCCTGGGCTTTGGCAACAGCGTCTACTTCGCCGGCCTCGCCGCCTCGACCCTGATGCCCTTCTGTGCCGACGCCACCGCCATCAGCATGGAGGGCGGCAACGAAAATGCCGCTTACCGCCTGGCCGCCATCACCGATCAGGATGTGTTGCTGGCGATCTCCCTGCCGCGCTATTCCCTCGACACCCTGCAACTCGCCCGCTTCGCCAATGAACGCGGCGCCTCGGTGCTGGCAATCACCGACTCACCCGCATCGCCGCTCACCAGCATTGCCGAACACGTGCTGTTTGCCCCTGCCGACCATCCGGTAATGACCAGCTCCAACATCGCCGTACTCGCCTTGATTGAAGGTTTGGTGGCGGGTGTGATGGCGCGTAATAAAGAAGCGGTCAAGCTGGCGACCGAGCTGACCGAGAGCGTGATGTCTTATTTGCATATTCCTGCCAGCAGCAAATCGTCGAAGAAGTGATATCTGGCGAGGGGTAGTTGTCCCTGGTGGCCGATACTCTTGGGCTAGAAACTGAAGGCAAGTACTGCCCTGCAGAAAGGTTACTCAATGCCGAAGAAACAACCGGAAAGCAAAGCGGCGACAGCTGCTGAAATTGAGCGCTCCATCCAGGCCCTGAACAAAATGGCAGAACGCCTTTGGGGGGATGGCCGGGAAGCTGAGGCGAAGGCCCTCCTTGATGCCTTGGACGCACTAAACCGGGCGCTTGACCGGATCAGGATTGGAGAAAGTCGAAGGATTGCGACTCTGCATTAAGACGCACGAGTCAATCGGCGGTTGAAGTTACTCTCCAATGCAGTGGCTTTGACTTTGCAGCCTGGTACGGGCACATTCTGGCGCTACGTGAGGATGGATGCCTCGGTGAGGCTTAAGGAGAATGCCGTGTTTCCGATCAATATCTGGCTTGCCTATACTGCCGCGTGCTTACTATTGGTGCTCGCCCCAGGCCCGGACAATCTGCTGGCCGTAGGCCGAGGACTCAGCCAAGGCAAGATCGCCGCTATCGTGTCGGGGATGGCATCCGGGGCGGGAATTCTCTTTCATGTGGCAACCGCTTCGCTAGGACTGACTTTGCTGATGCAGACGTCCGCAGTTGCCTTCTGGGTCGTCAAGCTTATCGGTGCCGGTTATTTGCTTTGGCTTGGCATAAAAGTCCTACGCTCCCGTAGCCTGATCAGCTTCCAGCCAGCGACTCGGCAATCACTGCCGAGCATTTTCCTCACGGGATTACTCTCGGCAGCACTCAATCCGAAGCCTGGGTTTTTCGTCCTTGCGTTCATCCCGCAGTTCGTCGACCCACAACGCGGCTCAGTGAGCGTGCAGATGCTGGTGTACGGCATATGGTTCGCTGTACTTACGGCAGTGGGATTCGCGCTTATGGGCGTATTTGCCACTGTACTGTCCCGTTTTTTGCGTCAGAGCCCACGGCTGGTAAATGGCCTGAACGTAGGGGCAGGACTCACCTTCGTCGCTTCGGGAGTATCGATAGCGGCGCTCAGCCAAAAATAGGATCAATGTCTTGGCGCTGCGGGGCTGGAATTCCAGCCTCGCAGGGTTTCTGTGATTATGAGGCTGACGACTTTAAGGCTGATCTTTCGTAAGCAATGGGATGGACACCCCCCACCCATAATCGCATCGCTGTGCCAGAGTGGATGCGTCCAGCCAATACACTTTAGCTGTCAGGTTCAAACGAATATTCAAATGACACTTGTGCCGGCTCACCATGACCAGCAACGTAGTTACCATTACCGCTAAGATTGACTAGATCCCCCGTGCCTGCCCCCTTCACGACACTCCAAGTGCTGCGTGCCTTTCCCTCCGAAAATGATCCCGAATGCCGAACAACAAATGTTCCGCTCTTACCTGCTACCACACCACAAATCCGCTCAAAACCAACAAAGCTAGCTGTGCCGTCGACGCTATAAGACATGAGGTATTCGACGCTACTTGTTCCCTCGATGGCGCCAGAATAGGACTGCGTGACTTTGGCGTGTGAGAGTTTCGGAGTGCCCTCAAGTTCTTGAGACGGCTTCTCGTCCCAGCCAGTAATCTGAAACGTGCAGCTAACAGTCATTTTCATGGGGATTTAGCTCTTTCGTCGTAGTAAGGGAATGTGGTGGTCTGATGTGCCGGGAACACCGTTCTGCCTAATGATACCCGTTGCCACCTATGCGGCGGCAGTTGCTGAATATTACCAGCCTGGTGCGTAGGCAGGCCGTAGCTCTGTATATCCGCTCGCCTTACCCTGGATGTTTAGCTGCGTGTTTAAGTACACCCGGTGTTACTTCATCGAGGCTACAACGCCTTGCGTCGTTGCCTACGCCTGCGCCAGAATCCGCCGGCTTGTGCGCTTTGGCTGCGGCTTTTATCGTTTCCCGGTCACTGAAAAACAGTGATCGGGTTTGGTAGCCCGTTCGTATCACGGCGCACGGCATCACCTATTATGGTGGCCATGCGCGGGGCTCTTTCGAGGGCGCCGGGTTCCTGATGCGACCGGTCTACCAACCCGCGTATGGCCATCACCCTAATTCGTTTGGTAGCGAATGTGATGGCTCCCATTTAAATAAACTCGCATCAGGAGTTTCATCCATGTTCAAACCTACACCCAATCCGCCTGCCACAGACCCGACATCCCCCTACGAATCCCTCGATTCAAAAAAGCTCCACGAAGCCGCCGAACGCGCCCTCGACCACTACCTCAACCCGGCCGCCCAGATCATGGCCACGGCCAACGAACCCGAGCCCATGTACCTCGCCAACCCGAAGTACAACACCGAATCCCTGCTGGCCAACGCCAGCGAAACACTCGGTTCGGCTACCGTCATGCTCAACAATTTCGCGGCGCTGCTGGAAACCTCACATCGCAAGACCCTGCTGGGCATTGCGCAAGTGGTCATGCTCGGTGAACTGGCGGTGAACCAGGCACTGGATCACGTCGAATTGAAGGAGTAATCGTCGTGCCCTGTGGCGAGGGTGCATACCATCGCCACGGGGAATATTCTCAAAATCAGTGTCACCCGATCCGTATACAGACACTCTGCACCCGTAGAGTTGCATGTCGGGGCGGACCTACCTATGCAAGTAGAGGACTAGCGATGTATTTTTGACCAATGACCCTACATCGCAGCCTCATTTACGCATCGACACTCCTATGCACCGCTTGCGCAAAAACAGCCGGCATCCCGCCAACCGACCTGACCCTGTCGTCTTTTGGGCTTGGGCCAAATAATCTTTACACAATCATCTTCACGTCAAACATCGATTTACTGAACGCCTTCAACACATACGAAAACGCCAACCAGTTAACGCCGATGTTGACCTGCTCTCTGGACAATGACTTGGACTTCTCGGTGGATCACTCCATCAACGTGAAAGCAGAGGGACGAGTGACCTCAGAGAGAAAAAACAAAACCAACCATACCTTTCTAGCAGATCTTGTTTTTTATCATACCAATCGTGATGGAACCCAACTTGATCTAAATAGCTATGACGTAATCAAGCTGCTAATTGCAGCCCAAACAGAAATTCCTTGCAAGGTCCGCATAACGGCGTATGGCTATAAAGCCTATTACACCAACACCTTACTCATCCCATCTGCACTCATGATGGATCAGATGAGTCAATAAGCTCGCCCACCGTTACGCCGTGTGAGCATCGACATCTGACGGTGCCAAACCCATCATCGAGTGTCCGCCTACGGACAGAAGCAACTCAATTAACAAGCTGGGGCGGGACAAATACCGAATTGGTATCACATTCGAAAAATTCATCCAGAACCAGCCGTTCTGTGAGGGTAAAACACCCATGCTTGCAGGGGCGCCAAAAAGCTATACGGACCAGTCATTGGGGACGGTGCCCACTGCAATCGAAGCCATACCGTGACTAACTATGGCACTATGGCTCACGTAATCAGCTGTCAACTTAAACATTGTAAATATTGTTGTACGCAGTTTCTGCCTGGGGCATCCTTCGCGACGCAAATTTACATGGACGGTAAAATTGGATGCGCTCTTCACCTATGGACGTGCCTGCCCCCTGCGCCTGCACGCTCGATACCTCGCATCATCCCAGCGGCCTGAAAACCTCATTACGTCTTTATGGGTTAGTTCGCATCCTCGGGTTCAGCGACATACCTGCGAGCACACCGGTTGAAATTCTTTGCACGATGTCCGGCGAAGGCAAGGCGATCCAGGCCTTCATTTCCAGACTGGACGCTGAGTTGGTCGTCAGGTCTATGCCCGGCACGGGCTATCACGTCGTACCGCTGGCGCAATTCGACCCCACTGGATTTATCCAGCAACACCAGGGCTGGCTGACCGTCCACATTACCTGTGGTTTTTCCTCGCAGCACGGCACGTTACGACTCGCCAATGGTGACTTGCCAAGCTTGGGCTGGTTTATCCATGTCCAGACAGGCCCCTGGAGCCCGGGGCGCTTCATCCACTGGGGCGAAGAAGTCGCCGAGATACTGATCGACGCCTTCCGCAGCGTTGGCATGCCCAATTACAACGCCTGGCTCAACCAGCTTGATGGCTATTCCATTCAGGCCATGGACAACTGCGTCGAAATCGCCTGGCAGACGTTGTTGGCCTGCCGCCCCACGCACGAAAACCACCGAGCGCTGTTCAACCCCACAGATGAGTGCTGGCGCTTTTCCGACTCGCCCATCGACCACTATTACCCCATTTGAAACCTTGAAAAGGAACTTCCCATGAGTGGCAAACCTGCTGCCCGAGTGACAGACCCCACCAGTTGCCCACTTCCGGGACATGGCACAAATCCGATTGCCAGCGGCTCCCCCAATGTGAACTTCGATAGCCTTGCCGCCGCTCGTATGACCGACAAGTCCGCATGTGGTAGCCCGATCACGGGTGGCGTCAGCGCTACGGTTCTCATCAATGGGCTGAATGCCGCGACTCAAGGCAGCACCGGTAGCCACGGCAGCGTGGTTACGGCTGGATCCGGCACGGTCATTATTGGCGACACCTTCGTACCCGCCCCTTTCAGCGGCCTACTGCCGATGCCTGTGCACTTCAGCGACAAGTTCAGACTAGTTGACCAAGACTCGGGCGAGCCTCTACCCAATCTTGATTACGCCATCCAGCGCGCTGACGGCAGCATGGAACACGGTGTAAGTGATCCGATGGGGTATACGCATGTAGTGAGTTCGCACCTGCCCGAAACAATCAAACTGTTTCTCGAGGACTAAGACATGGCCGCGGATGCTCTTCATACAACCGACTGCACACAATCCTCCCCAGACCAAAGAACAAATTTCATTATTTCTGTTTCCCCAGAGGGACAAACAGAGAGCGTCAAAATCTCTACTGGTGACTTTCATCATGGCTGAAGTGGTTAGCAAGAATGGCAGAAAAATGTCTCCCGTAGCCACAAGAACGGTGACACCCGTTAAAGACTCCACCCCAAAAACTGTATCTCTGGACGCCAAGCAACAGGTAAGACGGGCCGAGAATGCTGAGTTTCTAAAAAACAAAAATGTGAAAGCCTTTTTGGATACCCTCGCACAAGTCGAAGGTGGCGATTATCACGCAAAATTTGGATATGGTTGGGCACAGGGCTGGAAAACCGGAAAGTGGACATTCAGTGATGAGTCTACCCACCCCGGAGCAGGTTATGGCGGTTCAACGACAGCGTCCGGAAGGTATCAAGTTACGAAAGCCACATGGGCGGAGCTCTGCGTTAAAGCAATGGGATTATCCGACTTCACACCAGGAACACAGGATTTGATTGCAGTTGAACTGCTGCGCAACGTGAACGCAATCGAACCATTAATCAATGGCGACTTAAAAGTTGCAGTGGAAAAAGCCTCAAAAAAATGGGAAGCCTTACCCATGGGCCCTGGCTTGGCGAATCGGCCAATCAAAGGAAAACCATCGGGCCAACCATATACTGAGTACGGCGAAGTAGAAAAAATATATAAAAACTTTGGTGGTACTGTTAAATGAAGCTGCAAACATTCCTCATCAGCCTTTTTTGCTGCGCCAGTTTTTTTGCCAACGCAACAGACGTCCCTATAAAAGAGGGGATGCCCTTTTTAAAAGCCAGAAAAGCATTAATTCAAAATGGCTGGAAGCCGAACCCAACCTATTCAGGTGAGTTTGGGGTCGAGAACATCATCATGAGAAATGGTTTCAAAGAGATCGAATCTTGCACGGAGGGCGTCCGGTACTGCAGCTTCAATTACATCAAGAATGAAACCTGCCTTGGTGTGGGAACTGTCGGCGAAAAGATTAAAGAAATGAAGATTTATTCCTGGAACTTCAAATGCCCGGAGAAGGATTGAGGGCTGACGCTATGCCATGGGACAGGGCGTTCAGGGTCACAGGCAGAATGCTCGCTCATGTCGGCGACCCGCCCCGCACGCGGCTGAAAATGAAGCAGTGATCAAGCGGTACGCCTGGAGAGCGTCAGTGTGAGGAGGTGATGCAGATTACCTCCTACTACAAGCCCAGTAGAAAGCCCGGCGCTGAGCCGGGCGAGGAGTTGCTGCAGCGAGGCTCACTGGACTTTCTGCACCTTGGTAAACTTGAAGAGAAAATCAGGATCAGTCATCGTTCCATTCTCTGTCATGTTTTTTGGCTTGCCGATGGCGCCGGAGAACACCACCAGATCATCTTCCTCCAACTCTGCTATCGCGTCATACAAAGGCGATCCGCTTTTGATAAGAGTCTTCGAGCCGGTATCAGAAAAACTGTTGTTCCAAGTACCCAAAGTCATATCGTCTGTCATTGGGTGAATGATTAGATACGCATCACCGTCGCCGGTGGTACCCATTTTTTCGACCGTCCCATACCAACCATCAACCTTGTTCGATTTCCCTGGCAGCTTTGAAATAGCTTCCAAGCGCTTCTTCACGAGAGCTGACTTCTTTAGTTCGTTGGGTGCCTGCTCGTACTGTGCTGCGTAGTCTTTGACCACATCGATAAACCCTTGCTGGAACGGGCTAACCGTAACCGGTTTCGTTTCTGCGCCGGCGTGAGAGCTTAGGAGGATTGCAAATAGAACACCCGCAACTCTTTTCATGACAAATCCCTGTTCAATTGTTGGATACGGCACCGACTGAGGAGCTCAAAAAAATGATCAGACTCTGCTCCATTGCCATCAGTGATGGCTAGATGCCGTCTCACTTTAGCTGCATAACCCGGGATGTGGAACGGCTGTATCGTCTGCTAATGGTGAACTGGCTACTCGGAATGATACGGTCAAGCTACAAACCCTCCCCGGGCGCCCCTTGTAGAGGTGAGAACATGGCCGTACTCGAAAAGCGCTCCCCCCGCGAGTCGTTCACCAAGAAGCTGGAGCAGATCTGCCAGAGGCTGGACGAGGCATCGACCCGCACCATCGCTCACAAAGACTTCTTCAGCAAAGCAGCAACATCCCAGGTCGAGATCACCTCGCTGTGGGTGGTTGGCTCGTATGCCCGAGGCGCGATGATTTGCGGAGACTTGGACCTTGTTCTTGAGTACAGGGTCGTTGAAGGACAGCATCCCTCGCCTCGGACCATGACCAGGACTTTCTTCGGCACGCCTCAGTACGTTAGCTATTACTTTGGGACACCGGAGAGCAGCACGTCTGGCGTCGTGTTCACGAGCGCGGTTCAGATCTGGACCGGACCTGGCTGTGATTGGAGAGCTGCTATTGATTTGATAACGCCGGATCCCAGCGCCAGCCGCGCGGAACGAGAGACTGACTCGATCCCCTTACGACCAGAACAGCTCTACATGGAGCCTGAACGCCTTCAGGAATTAGTTGCGTTGGAGAAACGTGGAATTCTCGAATGGGAGTTTATAGAGATCACCGCGGCAGACCTCGAGCCGGCACCGACAGAAGAGATCAGCGAGCGGGATAGAAAGCTCCTTCGGATCGCCCCCATGATGGCGAAGAAATCCCAGGTGCTGATACCCGCGATAATTCGACTGATGACAAAGCACGAACGCTTTGGAGTCTGGGACTCCTCAGACAGCTATCGCGTAACGTTAGGATGCGGGGCCACAGCTCTACTCCTGGGGCGCCCTGCCTTGCCATACAACCCGTTCGACGATGAACCGACCATCAAGCAGTACGCGCTCATCCCGCATATCAGCCGGAAGGGCCCTAACGGTGCCTGGATAATTCGGCGCGGGCCCAACCATCCAGACGCTCAAGCTCTCGCAAACAGGCATGCCTATTATCTCGTTAGCTCAGGGTCCCCAGAGACCGTGATGCATCGGGATCGCTATAAAACTTGGTCGACGGAAATACTGGAGCTATTCCGCACGCAAGAAGAAGCCAGAGAGTTTGCTGTCATGTTGGATGAGGAGGATGAGTCGCCAGAGACAGAGATTGGTAGAGCCGAAGGGCTAGACCTGATCTCGCTCTTTGCATTGGTGGACGTCGTCGAGATTGGGGAGCATCAGCTAGCGATGACACACGCCGGCGCAGCCTACTTTGAACGAGACAAGGCAACGATGAACGAGATCGTGGTAGCCCTTCCTTTGTCCAACCAGATCAGCTCTGAAGCTTAAGCCGAGAGAGATCAGACAACAAAAAGCCCGCGTGTTGCGGGCTCTCTGTATGGGGTCAAATCCTTTTGTCCGTTCAATCTGCGCTCCGTTCTGTGAGTGCTTGGTGAAAAGCATGTTGCAGATACGAAAAAGCCCGGCGCTAGGCCGGGCATCTCTCCAATTACTTATCGTTTTCTTCCAGTTCCAGAGCCAATGTTTCGCCATAACGAGGGTGGATTGTGTTCAATTTCTCGATGAAATCCTGGTAGTCCCTGCTTAGCTTCATAATCGTCACAGAAGATGCTAAGTGCTCGCGCAGCTTTGGGTGGCCCATATCAGGAGTCAGTCTTTGAAAGAGTTTTCCTTTCTTTTCGGCCTTGGCATTCTGATTTTTGAGCTCGGTGAGCAAGCTCGGAGCAAGACGTTTGTAAACAATGTCGTTGGTTAGGGTTCCGAAATATTGAGGGCGATACTTAGCGTTCTCCGGAGGGTATTGGAGACCTCTCAGGCGGAAAAGCTGTTCGTAATACTCTGCGGGAAATGTACGTACGTAAGGCTGCAGTTCTTTCGCTACAAAGGCTTCTAAGATTTGGGCGAGAGCATCTTTCGCACGATCTTTTTGATAGCCGGTCGCTTCGTCGACCAGTGCAATAATACCAATGCGTGCAAATCCTCTAACGAGGATTTCACATTGAGCTGCAATGTGTGCTTGTTGGTAATGAAGTGCATCACTTTTTCTTGCGGCCAATACCGCTTCACAAATATCTGCGAGTACTGTTGCAGGGTATCCAAACGTCACAACGCCACCCGTAGTGCCGGATAAGAATCTGATTGGCTCTTTGATCGCCGCCATCAAGCCCTCAGAAACAAAGGGCTTCACACCTTTTGAGTCCAGAAAAGTGACCATTCGATCGCCACCTTGGGTGCTGGTTCCTCGACTCATCCCCAAGCCAGAAATCAACCCCCTCTGAGAAAGCACGCGCGTTCCATTGTCAAGTACATAACACGAAATTTCCGCATCTCCAATTTTCAAAGGATGTTCGGAAGATCCGTGAGTTGCTCTAGGAAGTTTTGCAATCTCAGCCTTTGCAAGAGCCGCATTTCTTGCGATCTCCTGTCTGCGTTCAGCAGTTAACGATTTCGCACGAGCCTCACCGCCTTTAGCTTTGCCGCTTGCTGGTTTTTTGGTCTTTTCGTCGGCCATTGCTGGGAACTCAAATGATGTTTGAGCATGCAATATAGCCATCGCCCCTATAAATGCAAGCAGATACTTGCATTTATAGGGAGAGGGAGGAGGTAGTATTTGTTTGAGTTGCGTACTGATAATCAGGCATTCTCTATTATTGGAGCTTGCTCTACGGCGTCTTTCGCACGCACAATCCTTCCCGCCTTCACCTCATCAGCGTAACCGACCAGCCGATCCTCGACTCTTGGAGGCTTGCTACGATCTTCAGAAGCTCCTTAGCCGTTCGCCTGCCCAGCTTTCGATAGCTGCATCAGATCAACACCTGACAACTTCAGCAGGGCAGTTGGTCAACCTCATGCCAGTCTCCAGCACTCGCCAAGAACATCAGATTACCTAGCTTTGGCGCTCTTGATATCGCTGATGATTTGCTGAGCGATGGCTTCCACCTGCTCCTTAGTCATGGCCGACATGACTCCCTCCCAAGCAGACGAAGAAGTGTCATATGTCCGGGTACCGATCAGGCGTCCCGACTTCAGATCTGAATAGTCCGCACTCGAGTTAACCCAAGCATTACCGACCATCACGCCAGCACCATAGCGAGCGCCTGGAGTGAGGTATCGAAAGTTAGTTACGTTGATCTTGATGCCTACGCCGTCTTTGTCAGCGGGGCTTAAAGCTTGTGCTTCAGCAAGACTATAGCCGGCACGGGTTGCTTCGTTGTGCAGAGCTTCACTCCACTCTTGCTTCAAACGAGGCCAGTCCTCGTTCTGTTGAACCTTGCTGTTGCCTTGGAATTTTACGACCAGGTTGTGTTTGGCTGACTCAGGAATAGCAAGCGTTTCGGTACCGCCGCTTTTCACTGAGGCCGCGCAGCCGCTCAGAAGCGATATGGCAATAAAGCACGAGGCGACGAACACAGACTTAGTGGTTTTCATAGAATTTCCATATCCCAAACAGTGTGCATGCACACAATAAAATGAGTTTTAATGGATCGGCTCAGTGGAGAGTTGAAGCCCTGCGACTTTCGCCAATCCTGATTCGATCCAATGCCCGATTTAACGCATCCAAAGCATCGAGGAGGCTTTCGCTTCGGCTTCTCGACCATCCCCCCATATACGTTCGGCCATTTTGTTCAGCGCCTGGATGGACCGCTCGATATCAGCAGCAGTCGCTGACGCTATGTCTTGAGGGTGTCTCTTTAGCATTGTCAGAGCTTCCGCAAGACGTTGTGTTGTCTCCATCTGGCGCGAACACATCGCCCAAACAGGAAACGAGGTGCGCAATGGCTAAAACAGTCCTGCAAGCGCACCTAGACGGCGTTCACTTCTACCTGAACACGGAGAGCTCATCACCCAACACCGGGCACAGGAACCGTTCACCAAGATCCAGGTTCACGACCTGAAGCACACCTTTGACAGAAGGCTGTGGGCAGCAGGCATGACCGAAGAGGATCGAAAGGCATTGCTCGGACACAAGAACGGCAGCATCACCAGTCACTACTCGGCCGCAGAGCTGGACCAACTGATTGAAGCTGCGAATAAGGTATCAGTAACCGATTCGCGCGCACTAGCGCTGACGATTCTGAAAAGGAAGCAGACGTGAGAACTCGAGAAATCACGCAAATGTCACGCGCATGAAAAAGGCCAATGCTGTGAACATTGGCCTAAATCATTGAAAAATATGGTCGGGACGGAGTGATTCGAACACTCGACCCCTAGCACCCCATGCTGGGGCTTGTAGACGTGTAAGCTATTGATATTAAAAGGATATTACACCTTTTCACAGGGACAAATCATCCGCTTTTTTGTGTTTATGCAAACGATAAACCGGGGTCTCCAGAGTAGGTTTTGCGCAACGTCCGTGCCGACGAACACCTCAACCTAAATGATTCATCCCAGGGAATGGCTCGACCCGACAATACCCAAGGAACGGACGGAGCAGATGGTGATGCTTGAGGGAGAGCCCACTGAAGTGTTTGAGTGGTTCGAGGCCGCAGGCCGTTGGGAATGTAAAAAACCAGGGCGCGGAACTGATCCTCCCCGTTTCTCACATCTAATGCTGCATAAAAAAAGCCGCGTTAAGCGGCTTTTTTTATCGTTCTCTTTCTCAGCGTGCTTGAGCTGCAGCTGCTAACACTTTGAGCTGACGCTCTGTGGAGCGCTGCAACACTGACTGATAAACGCGCTTTGTCTGCTCAGCTGGCGCGTTACGGAAGAAGTCCGAAAAAGGTGTGGAAGCTGCCACTTTTGCTTTGCTCATTGCTATACCCCAGCTCTGATTAGCTTCAATAAACCTTCACGGTCATACGCATCGTGGAGGTTATCTTCAATTTTGTCTACGTTCTGCTCCTCAGTCTTTGGAGAGCCATCAGTATTTTTTATCAGGATGTCAACCCTGATTTTCTTGCCATATTTCTTTTTTAGGTCATTAACGACCTGCGCGGTAACGAAAAACTGCTCAACAAAGATTTCAGCAGCAATTCTTCGACCTTCGATCTTTTCCCGAGCTTCTACAAATTTCCATGCAAGCTCAGGTTTCTGATAGACAAAAATAATGACGCAATTCCTATCGCGCTTGAGAGACCTTGAAATATTGTGGTCAGCTCTGCCGAAATTGCAGAGCGTGCCATCCATAACAAAGGACTGGCATTGCTCAAGAGCATTGTCGTGAATCTTATCAACCAATATAGATACGGGATGCTGAAAAAGCCAAGAATTGGTCCCGTTGTAGCTTTCAAAATGGCTTCGCAGCTCATCAGGATCGATTCGCATCGTTGGAGTACCGAAGGATGCGATCAGCTCAATAGCCGCCTCGGTTTTTCCAGCACCAGCGCAACCAGCCATAAATACAGACACGGGCTTCTTCTCAGACCTATAAACGGCAGGATTGGTAAATTCTTTAGCAATCTGCTTTTTATTGGCCTTGGCATGAAGCAGAGCAGCTTCAAGGATAAGAGCCTCATGGTGATTCATTATCACGGCTGGCTGATTCATGTCCGTATGATCATAAAAGGGGACGGATTCTATACATGAAGTGACGAACCATGTACACCGCATGTCGGTTTTCTGAATTCCCGGTGCACGCCTTGGAGACAAGCCAGCTCAATGAAGCCCCGGACGGTCTCATGCCGGCGTCACACATTCGGCCGACGACGACGCCACCCCTCGTAAGTGATCCGCTGCCGACGCTCAGCCAGAAGCCATCGCTTGTAATGATTGCCGTGGCTGTAGCAACCTCAAAATGCCACCATTCAAACCCTCGTGCTAGAGCGGTTACCATTCGCCCCCCAGTAGTGACATGGAACACAGGGAAAGCGGAGCTCAGCTTTTAGGATAAGTCCTACAGCCAGCGCCTGAGCTTCCCGGTAACGTCATTCTGTCCCTGCCTCAAGCTGGGATTTCCCCAAGGACGAACAAGGATGCTGCATGAGTGGTTATGTACCCAACCCACCGAAGGGCTACCGCAACAAGGGCGTTGAACCTGTAGATATTGGTGCTCAACGCTGGGCGGAATACAAAGACCTTCCACCGAAGGCAGGCGCGAAACCCAATGCGGCTGGCTGTACCTTTACCAAACCCTGCAAGCTGCCCGACGGGACCATTAACTACGTCAGTCCTGGTGGATCGATCCCCACGGATGCTGTCAGCGAGTACGGTGAATTCTCCCTCCTGGGTGGTCGTGAAGCGGATACAGAGGGGAACATCCCTCTCAAGAAAATCAGCGGTAACGCGTTACCCACAGCACTGGGAACCCTCCTACTAGGCGGAACGACTGTTGCTACTGCCGGGGCGTCTTGTGGCGGTCTCTGCACCGCTGGGGCTGCGGTTGCAGGGGTAAGCACCGGGACTGCCACAACGGGTGGTGCTGGTGTAGTTACTGCGGGGGTTGCTGCTGGAGCGTTGGCGGGAGTGGTTGCGCTACTGTGGCCGTCGAGCTTGGGCGACAGCTCCCTGTACACAGAAGAGCAGCTCAAATCACTCAAGGAAGGCCGCACTCGTGTTCGATTGCATGTCGAGCAACAAGCAGACGGCACGTTGAAGGGGTACGGGTACAACACCCAGAAGCGCCGCGACTGGGAAATGATTCCTGTAGTCCAGTTCAAGGCACAGGGCTCTCGGCAGGTGGCCGACTTCGGTGACGGGATAACCCTGATATGGACGCCAGCTGTTGACCCATCCAGCACCTCAGGCATTCCCCCATTAGAGGGCGCACCACAAGCCCCTCATATCTGGATTTATCCGCCTACCGAACAGGCAGATAACATCATCGTCAACCCGATTTACCCGCCGGAATACAAGGATTTCATCCTTGTGTTCCCGGCTGACTCGGGTGTGCAGCCGCTGTACATTGTGATGAGTGTCAGGAACTCACCGGGTGTTGCTACGGGACAAGGTGAAGACCTGACGGGCATTTGGCTTGCTGGAGCCGGTACAGGACTCGGAGCCTCTGTGCCCTCGCAGATTGCCAATCAGCTCCTGGGGCAGGAATTCAGCAGCTTTGATGCCTTCAGGAAAGCGTTCTGGATCGCTGTAGCGAATGACGCAGAGCTGAGCAAGCAATTCAGTTCACGCAATCTGTCCGGTATGGCAAAGGGCCTGGCTCCTGCGGCCCCCAAAATCGAGCATGCAGGGAAGCGAATTGCATTCGAGCTGCATCACGTAGAGTTAATCAAGGACGGTGGCGCCGTGTACGATTCCGACAATTTGCGGGCTGTTACTCCAAGGCGCCATATCGACATACACAGAGGGGTTGAATAATGGAATTGAAGAGCAATCTTGCCGAGTAC
Organism: Pseudomonas sp. GW821-FHT03E01; assembly: GCF_059420765.1. NCBI lineage: Bacteria > Pseudomonadati > Pseudomonadota > Gammaproteobacteria > Pseudomonadales > Pseudomonadaceae > Pseudomonas > Pseudomonas sp. GW821-FHT03E01. Next base: position 275,091 of record NZ_JBWKUI010000006.1, read on the forward strand.
ACCGAACAGGAATTCAAAGCCCTGATTGAAGCTATCGACGATGCGGACACAGAAGAGGGTCGAGGCGAGCTGGTAGAACACTTCAACAAGCTCGTACCTCATCCAGCAGGTAGCGATTTGTTGTTCTATCCAGAAGATGGGGCGGATGACTCACCAGAGGGCGTAGTGCAGACAATCAAAGACTACTGCCTTGCCAATGACTTACAGGGCTTCAAAGTGTAGAGATGAATCTGCAGGGCCGGCGGTCGAGCTGATTGTTGTCGCACTCAGACAGACCGGCCCTTTTACTTCGATGTTGAAACCTCTTTGACGTAGGCCTGACACGCCGCGAGCGCTATCAATCCCCTGTCACCGTCGTCGATGATGCCGATAATTCGTTGAGCATGCGCCGGGTCAAGTTGGGCTCTTGTGGTGCCATGAACCATGCCGCCGGTTGCGGTGGTGGCTGACACTGTGTGGCCACTGGCTGCAGCGGTGGCGTCGAGTAGGACTGACAGGCGCAGATCAGCAGTGGCAAGGCGGTCGCGCAGGCGACCTTGATCACGTTGGGCATCGCTCAGAACTCGGTAATGGGTTTGTTCACTGGCTGAGAGCCGCTGCTCCAGGGCCAGACGTTTGGCCTGCTCGGCTTGTTGCTGCGCGGCAGCGGCCAGGGTCAGTTGGTTGAGAGTTTCAGTCTGCAGACGGGCTTGCTGCTCCAGCTGCCGGCCGTAGCGCCAGTCCTGCACCTGCCAGGCCACGGTGGCAGACCCACCCGCAAATGCGGTCAGCAGCACACCGATGGCCAGCAGCCGATACGGCGCCGGGATCAGGTCGACGAGACGCATAGCACCGCCCTCGTCCGCTCCCACAATTGCAGCCGATCTGCCAGGCCATTGAGGCCGCCGTTGATCTTGCGGGTAATCGCCTCGAACTCATCCCGATCCGCTAAAGCGTTCAGCTCGCGCACCCACCAGAACCAAGCGGCCGACTCAGCAGCCCATTGCGGCAGCTCGAGCAGCTCCGGGGTGCGCAGCAATCGCTCGTCGCCGAACAAGGCCAGGCTGCACCGCAGGTAGTTGTTGCGGCCGGTCACCTGGATCAGGCCGCGACCGCGATAGCGCTGGCCATCCCCGTCCGCTTCCGGGGTGTTGCCCAGTTTTTCGGCCAGTTTGCCGGTGTCGTATTTACTCAGGTACTGATCGCCGCCCAGCTCCCGGACGTACTGCAGCTGACCCGACTCATGGCCGAGCTGCGCCAGGAATGCGGCCTGCCGCTTCGGTGTGTTGATTAGCCGGTGGGCCATCGCGGTATTCAGGGCGGATACAAAAACGCCCGCTTGGCGGCGGGCGTTCGGCATGATGAGTTGCAGCTGTTTCTCGGTTAAGGACATACAAACTCCAGGCATAAAAAAACCGCACTCGGCGGCTATGGATTCGTTTTCGCGTTACTTCAGGGACACGACTTTGACCGGCTTCGCCTCCTTCTTCTTTTTCTTGCCCTTGGCGCTGGCCTTGCCATTCTTGCCACCGTTGCATTCAACGGTGGTCGACCAGCCGGCTTGGGTGTAGGTCTGCTCCACCGATTCGGCCAGATAGTCGCCATCGAGTCCGACCTTGAAGCCCTGGGCAACGATTGGCCGTTCGGCAAACAGGTCTGTACGGCCGGGCATTTCCAAGCGCACGCCGGCGGTGGAACGGTTGAACGCCGCCAAGCGTGCCTTGGCCGCTGCTTCGGCCGCCGTCTTGTTCGGATGAATGTGCCGATCGGTATGCACCGCCGGCAGGCCGGCCGGAGCGTCGTCGTTCTCCAGCGACACCACGGCGAGCTTGCCGGTCTTCTTGTCCTGATGCTTGGCCCCGACCGTCTTGTGCGAGTCGCGATCGCCCAGGTGGAACTGCCAGCGGCTGACGTCGCGGCGCGTGATAACGATCGGTGCGAATGCCTTGCCGCTTGCGCTCTGCCCGCCCTGACGCGGCATCACCAGCAACTTGCCGTCGGCGACTTTCGCCGTGCAGTCGTACTGCTTAGCCAGGCGCGTGATGAAATTGAAGTCGGATTCATTGAGCTGATCGGCCCGCGCCACCTTCGTATTGACTGGGCACACTGGCGCCCAGCCATTGCGCGCGGCGACGTCGGCCACGATCTTCGACAGCGGCACGTCTTCCCAGCTCCCGCTACGGGTGGTCTTGCCACTGCCGCGCATGTCGCTGGCCTTGCCCTTGATCACGATGGTATCCGGCGGGCCGGACACCGTGACTTCGTCGACCACGTAGCGGCCCAGCCGCGCCAGCGACGTCTCAAGGTAGCCCAGATAGACCTCAATCCCCACGCCCTTGCGCGGCAACGTCACCAGCCCGTCGCGATCGTCAATGCGCAGTTCGAATTCGTCGGACTCCATGCCGACCTTGTCGGTGACACTCAACTGAATCAGCCGGTCATTCAACAGCGCCGTGATGTCGTTGCCGTCGGCAACAATGCGGAATCGGGGGGTCATGGATTTTTTCCAAAAGAAAGCCCGCACGGGGCGGGCCAAGTAAGCGGAGCGTTACGCGTAACGCGAGAGGTCGCCGGCAGCGCCTGCGGATGGGATCAGTCCCACAAGGTGATTGCCTCGGCCACCGGGTGCGCCAGATCCGGCAGGACGATCACCACGCCGGCACGGTAGGGCTGCTCCTCATCGGCCAGCCCCTGATTGACATCCAGCACCGCCTCGACGCAGCCATTCAGGTGCCCGTAAAAGTTGTGACAAATGGTATCCAGCAGATCCCCGTCAGACGTTCTGCATGTCGTCGCCATAGCGCACAAACTCCAAGGTAAAGGCCTGCTTGCGCGGAATGCCGCCGGCCATCAGCGAACTCTGTTCCTCGTCCACGCTCTTCAGGCACCACGTTCCCAGCACGTCGCCATACCCCGTGGTCAGGGTCAGCGGCTGAAGCTGGGCGCCGAGTGCGCGCAGGGTGTCGAGCTGCTTTAGCCCGCCCTTGAAGCCCGGGAAGATCGCCCCCTTGAGGGTGATTTTCTCGTCGCCGATGCCCACCGCCTGCTGCGCCGGACGCCGCGACAGGCGCTCCTGCGAGGCCCAGCGGAATTCGGTTGACCGGCGCAGTTCGTCAAAGGCGGCCGTGTCCAGGTTGAAGGTGTACTGCGGCGCCTTCGGGTCTTGCGGCTGGATGATCAGCAGGTGCGGGAACGGCTTCACCGCTTCCGGCGCCGGCGTCTGATCCGTGGCAAAGGCCCCGGTGGGCACGATGTTGGCCAGCGCCGGGCTGGCCTTGCCGGCAATCTTGTTGATGGCCGTGGCAGCCCGGCCGGCCTGTTCCTTCAGCACGCCCAGGCGCTCGTCAATCTGTGCGGCCGCACGGGTGGCCGTGCCGTACATAGCCACCACCCGGCCAACCTGCGCCTGTGCCGCATTGACCCCACGCATGACGCGCTGAAGCTTGGCCCCGATCGCCGGCCCGACAAAGGGCAACCCCTCCAGCTCGGACGCGGCGCCGGTGATTTCTCCGATCGCGCCATTCACCGGCGCCATCATTCCGTCAAGGCTGCGCCGGCCCGTCTCGCCGGCCGTGGCCAAGTACTTCATCCCCGATTGCAACTGCCCCAATGCTTCCATGAATCCCCCTGATTAAACGTGCGGCGCATCAAACAACTTGCGGCTTTCCTGCGCCTTGGCCAGATCGCGATAGTGCTGATCGAGCATCGGCTTGAGCTTGTTGTAGAGCGCGTTGGCGTCCTGTACGTCGCCCTGCACGGTCAACGAAAACGGCGCCTGAATGTCCACCCTGGCTTCGATGTTGGCCGGCGGCGTAGCGGTCGGCGCTGGCTTGGCCAATGGCCCGGCCTTGGCGTCGACACTGGCCTCCGGCAGCATCATCGAACGCCCGGCATCGCCGATCTGCGCCGACGCGGCCGGTGCTGGCGACTGACCCGGCGGCGCCATCATCAGCGGTGCCGACCCCGGCGGCTTGGTGAACGATTTGGCGATGTCGCCCATCACCGGCGCAATGCCCTTGCCGGCGTTGGTCATCATCAGCGGACCGGCGTCGGGCATCTTCTTCGTGGCATCGTTCGCGCCGAACAGCGCTTTGCCCACGTAGCCGCCCAGGGCGTCGCCGCCCATGTTGCCGATCACACCCCCGATCAGCCCGCCGATCGCCGTACCGATCACCGGCAGGATCAGCGTACCGAGGGCCGCACCCGCCGCTGCACCGGAGAGCGACCCGGCCAAACCACCGGCGGCCGCGCCGTAACCCACGGCCTTCTCGTCCTGCGTCTCGGCGTTCTGGTAGGTGTCATAGGCCTTGAACCCGGCGTCAGCGACAGCGACTACCGCCGCCCCCTTCACAACGTTGCCGACACCGCGACCCATGCCGCCACCCCGGCCTCCCTTGCCGCCACCCTTGCCTTTCCTGCCCTTCTTGTCGTCGCCGGCATCCACGTCGCCGACGTCCAGCCCATCACCGACGCCACCACCGGCCGGTAGGTTGGTCACGATCACTTTTTGCGGAATGTTCGGATTGCCTATCAGCGAGCCGCGGCCGATGTTCATCAGCCCCTTGGCCATCTTGAAGCCGCTCACCGCCGCCGACAGACCGATCAAGCCGGCAGTGGCCAGACCGATGCCCGTCACCAGCCGGGGCGATTCGTCCGCCAGCTTGGCCAGCCCGCCAGCCACGGACGTGATGCCGTCCACCACCGCATCCGTCACGGGCCGCATGGCATCGCCAATGGCACGCATGGACTCATCGAGCCCTTGCACCATCTCGGCCTGTTTCTGCGCCGAGGACTCCCGACGCTCAGCCAGGTTCTTGTCCAGAATCCCGGTCGCGCTGGCCGACTCCTTTTTCAGCTTGTCGTACAGATCCTTGTTCTGCATGTACGCGGTCAAGGCGCCCTTGACCTGCATGTCAGCGAACAGGTCGCCAGTACGCAGCGCCGATTCAAGGGCGGCGATCATGGCCTTGGCTTTCTCGGGATCAGACTCCTTACTGATCGCGGCCGTGGCTTTCGCCATTTCGGCGGCCTTCTTCGGGTCGGTCGCCTCAATATACTTTTGGGCCAACGCAAAGCTGGATTCCAAGGTGGACTTGCCATTCTGCAGGCCGGTATTCATCGAGCCTTGATAGTCGATGCCGGCCTTCTTGTACGCCTCGACGGTGTCACCGGAACCGATTTTCTCCATCCAGTTCTTGAGGTTGTTGGCCGCTTCGTCCGAACCGCCGGCGGTCTTCATCTGCACCTGAAGCATCGCGCCCAGTTGCGTCACCGAGTCCATCCCGGTAATGCCCAGCTTGCCCATGCCTGCCAGCAGCTCGGGGAACCAGCGCGCCATGTCGGCCGCCTCAAAGCTGCCCGCCTGTCCTTGGTAGGCGATCGCCTCCAGCGCCTTTTGCATCACCTCGGGGTCGGTGATCTTGGCGTTCTGCCCCAGGGCGTTGATCATGCGGGCGGTTTCGCCGCCATCCGAGCCTTGGCCCACGGCGAACTTGGCTGCCGTCGGGGCATACGACAGTGCCTTGTCCAGCTCCATGCCGGCGCCCACCAAGGCGTTGACCACCTCGGCCACCCGATTGCGCGCCATGCCGGTGTCGCGTGACGTGTCGATCACCGTCTTGGATAGCGCCGCCTCTTTGGGCGTGTTGGCAATGTTGGCCTTGATCGCAATGTCACGAATGATCGCGCCATAGTCCGCGCTGATCTTCGCCGGAATGATCATCGCGGCCGAGGCCGCCGTGGCTTGCCCGATGCTGCTTTTCATCTGCTGCTTGCCGGCATCGAGCTGCATGTGCCCCTTGGCCTTCAGCTCGGCGGCCCGCGCCGCTTTCCCCATCTGGGTGTAAGCCTTGCCCAGATTGCGAACCTCGACACCCTGTTTCTTCAGCGCGGCCAGATTGGCTTCCAGCTTCTTGCGCAGCGCATCGGCGCCCTTCTCGCCCGCCCTGTGCGCCTTTAGCCATTCGTCGCGCAGGCGCATGGTGTCGCCAATGGTCTTTTCCAGCACCCGGGCTTTTTTCCCGGTGTCCTCCAGCTTCTTGATGCGACTGGTGACGTCCTTGAACGCCGCCCCCACCGTGGAGCTGACGGCGCCGCCAATGACCAAGCCGAGCGCGAGTTTATTGCTCATGTGCGTGCCCTATTCGTCGTCGAGTCGAAAGCGGCTCAATCCGTGAGCCACCACAGCATCCGGTCAAAGGTCATGGCCTCAATCTCGGCGGCAGAGAAACCGGTCTCTCTCGCCAAGCGCTTGGCCGCGATCCTTTGGGTCTCGGCGTTAAAGTTCGTCCTCTTCGACCAGGCGAAAATAGCCTGCCTGCAAGCGGTTGTAGTTGCGCACACTGAGGGCCGCAATCTCCGCCTCGGTCGCCGTCAACAGGCTGCACAGCATGTTGATTTCGATCTGTTCGTAATCGTTGTTTGCGGTCGCAGTGGCGGCGCGCTGATCGCGCACCGTCGGCGCGCGCATGGTCAGCTTGTCCACCAGAAGCCCGCCGATATTGACGGCGCCTTTCATGGTGACGATCACGCTGTCATCGCTCACTTTCAGCCACGACGGCACCACTTTGTTTGCACTTGCTTGAGTCATTTTCTAAGTCCTTACAGGCCGAGGGCCGAACGTTCAGCAGCCAATTGGTCAACGCCATCGACAACCATGATCATGTTGAGCGGATCGATCTCGTACATCAGGCGCCCATCGACTTCGAGCTTGTAGTAGGTGATCTTCACGCCATGCTTGATTTCACCCACGGTGGACGGCTTCCAGTCGCCCATGTCCACCTCTTTCACGCCACCGCGCAGGGTGACAATCACCGGCACCACGCGGCCCTTGAGGTCTGCGAAGGCGCCACGGAATACCAGACTGGTCGCCGTCTGGTCAGCCAGACCGAAGAACTTCAGCGACTCGCGGCGCACGCCGTTGGTGGTAAACGCCGACTCCAGCTTTTCCATTCCCACGGCGAATTCGATCGGGGCGAACATGCCGCCGCCCTGATAGTCCTCGACTTTTTGGGTCAGCTTGGGCAGCGACAGGGTCGGCACGTCGCCGGAGAAACTGACGCCGTCCACAAACAGGTTCATGTTCTTAAGAACTTGAGGAATCATCGGTTAGCCCCCTTAGGCTTCAAGCACTTCGGTCAGCCACTCGTTGGTGACCTCGATCAGGAAATTCGGGTTTTCGGCCGGCGGCACGTCGGTGAAGCGGATACGCCAATACACCTTGCCCTGCTCGATCTGGCTGGCCGTGTTCATTTCGGTGTCCGGGTAGACTTCGAAGTTGATGACCGCGCCGGCGTTCTTCTGGTCGCGCATGAACGCCTGTAGACCCTCGGTCACGTCCTTGACGTAGGTCTTAGTGATCGAGCGGTCGACTGCCCACTTGTGGCCCGCCTGAATCGCATCCATGAGGATGTCGCAGGTGCGCACACGGGTGACGAACGCCCATTTCGGATCGCTTGACAGCGTGCGGTTGCCCCACAGACGGAAACCGCCGTCGCGAATGATCGTGGTGATATTGGCGTTGTTCAGCAGGTTGGCTCGGCAGGTGGCGTCGCCGTCCAGGTACTCGACCGGGCGACTCGTGCCGGTGATGCCGACAAACTCCTTGTTCGAAGGCGACGCCCAATAGCCGTAAGTGGCATCGGTCCAGGCAAACAGACCCGCCGTCCACGCCGAACCCGGCGCGTCGATCGTCGCGCTCTCGATCGTGTCCCAGAACTGCACACCCGGATCGACCAGAAACAGCCGCTTGCTGCCGAAGTTCAAGGCATAGGCCATGGCGGCCTCATCGGTTGTGTTCGGCCCGTCGATGATCGCCATCGCGCGCAACTTGCCGGCCAGGGCATCCATGGCGGTGGCCACGGCTTGGGTCGCCGAATGCCCCGGGGCGATCAGCAGCTTGGGCTGGGCGTTGTGCTTGCTCTTGCCGTCCAGCAGCGCCTGAAGGCCGGTACGCTGACCATCGGCAAGAACGCCACCAATGATGGCGGAGGTTTGCAGCGCGGCGTCCTCGAGCTTGGGCACGCCGACAGCGACGATCACCGCCTTGGCCTTGGCGTAGATCGCCTGGCAGGCCTTGGTAATCGCCGCACCGGCGCCGAACGCGGCAATCGCTTCGCGCTCGGTGGTGATCAGCTTCAGCTCGCCGGCTTTGGCCGTGCCGCCGCCGAGGATGCCCGGGGTAAAGGTGTCGCACAGACCGATGATCGCGGACGACGGCAGCGAGATAGTGCGCACACCGGTATCAATCAGCGTGGTCGTGACGCCGTGAAAAAAACCACTCATAAGGGTCAATCTCCAGAAACGAAAAAAGCCCCGCATAAGCGAGGCTGTGAGGGTGTTCGTGTTACGCGTAACGGAAAAGAAAACGCCCCGTCAGTGCGGGGCGTTATTGGGCCAAGCTGGCAATCCATGCCGGGGGCTGGGGGCGGCCTGACTGATCAGGGAACTGCGTCACATCCGGCCAATCGCGCAACGCCTGGCGGTAGGCATAAAGCTCGGATCGCTGCTCAGCGGTGATCGGATAATCCGGCATTACCAGATAGTCAGTCGCGGCAACCTGTACATTGCGCCATGCTCGCTCGCCCGCTTGCGCCGCTGCAATCTGCGCCGACTCATCCAGAACCCAATCCCCACCAGCCCACACATAGAACTGACCTGGCCGGCGCTTGGCGGTCAGTCCTTCAGGCAGATCGCCAAGCTCGAAATGCTCTTCCTCGGCGCCGGTGTCCGTGTGGTAAACCATGCCGCGATAGTCGGCCAATAGTTGCGGCTTCCCCTCGACCAGCGCCCATACGTGGCCAGCCTCGGCTTGGCTCAGAGGCTTTTCCAGCTGGACGGCATTGCCCGGCAGATACTGGCCAAATCCCGGGACCTTTGGAAACGCTGACAACTCAAACGGCCCGGCCAGGATGCCGAGCGGGTCGAACAAATAGATATTCATTAGAACCTCAGATCACTTTAATTCGGCCCGGATAGGCGATGTGTTTCGGGACCGTCTCAGCGCCGCCAGCGGCGCCAGTGCTGCCACCAGTCGGGGTGGCATAGGTGATGCTCCCGCCGCCCATCGCCTGCGTGCCGTAGCCTGTGGAAGCTGAATAGTGGGCGTGACTCTTGAAATCATCGAGCCGATAGCTGCCCGCCACACGGCCCGGATCGATCCCGGCAGACTCGTCAAGGTTTCGGAAGAATTTACCGCGCACATCTGGACAGCGGAACGTGGTCGCGCCATCGCCCGAGGTCCAACCGCCCTCCATACCCCCACGAGCGGCTTCCGTAGTCAGCATTCCCGACTGTTGAGCGTGGTCCCACAACCATGGCCAATCGGCACGAATCAAGACGCCATTGCCCAACGGAGCGTGACCACCCGGATTCAATACGGTGGTCGTTTCAAACACGGGCCGACCGAGTGCCGTACCGTCTAAGCGAGCAATCAGTATCCAGTTGCCCTTGCCATCACTGCGCAAATGCCAATAATCCCCGGCCCCCATCAGGACAAAAAACTGATAACCCTCGGCCCGCAAGTGCGTGTGGAACTTAATTTTATTGCTACCGGCGGCCTTGATCATCAACCGGTTGCTGGTGTTGTCGACGCGCCGCACCACCACACCACGAACACCCAGCGCCGAGTTGGCGTCGGGCAGCTCAACCGTCAACGCCCCTGCGCTGGCATCAATCAAGACAAGCCCCAACTCGGCCGCCACCAAGGACTTGGAGGTGTTGACCTCCACTAAAGGGATTTGGCCCGCGCCGTTAATCAATTCGATTGTTTCGGTTTTGGTGAAGGCGTCCGTGATCCCATAACCGGCCAGCGTGGTCGGGTTGGTCCCGCCCACCACCCGACCGTATTTGTCCACGGTCACACTGCGGTACGTTCCGGCATTGACACCAGTGCGCCCGGCCGCCATTTCAAACAGCAGATCCGTCACGCCCAGGACAATCGGCGCATCCGTCACCAACTGCCAAATGCTGTCGCCGTTGGTTGTGCCGCGCTCGACATGCACAAACAACCCGGGCGTGACTTCCAGACTGCTATCGGCATCCGCGCTACGCGTCCACACACCCGCCGCAGACACGCTATACAGGCCGTTGTCCTTGGCTGTGGACTGGTTTTTCACCAACACGCGATCACCGGCAACCAGGGTGACCCCGTCAATAGTCTGAAGCCCCGCCAACGCGATGTTGACCGTAGTCGCCACCCGCACCGAGTGCTTAAAGTCCTGCTTGCCCAGCTCCTCCAACACCTTTTGATCGACGTAGTCACGCGTCGCTAACACCACGCTCGGATCGATCTTAAGCGTGATGTTGCCGGTACTGGTGACAATGAAGTTCATCCGCACAATCTGCGTGCGCCCCGATCCTTGCGACAGGATCGGCTTGAAACTCGGTGCGCAGTTGGCCACAGCCACCAGATCGCCGTCGATGTCGTACAGACCTATTTCGCGAATCCACTTCCCGCCTTCATCGGCCGGGATAATCTGCTCGGCGATCAGCACCCTGGGGTCGGCCGGGTCAGTCTTGAGCTGATTCAACGGCCGGCGGCGCCACTCGCTGATCAGTTGGGTTTGCGTTGCGCTGGGGATCGGGTCGGTGCCGTTGGCATCCCCCACGCCCATTTCGGTGATCTTCCAGGGAATGCCGAGCGCGTCGGCGTTCGCCTGTTTGGCCATCCCCACGTTTGTGAGGATCGCGAAAAACTGCGAATTCGCATCAATCATAATAAACGTCCAGGGTGTCTATGGAGTGTTCGCGGCCGACCACACCGAAGCGGCCCGTGACCTCGATGTCACGCATCACCGGCGGGTAAACGTCGATTACGTCGCCTTCGGAGAGGGACACCGCAATGTTCAAAGCGCCTTGGGTTTCCAGGCTGATCGCCAACCCGGTCAGGTGCCGGGTGACGGGTTTGGCATCGTCGATCAGGCGCTCCAGCTCCTGATACATTTCTTCGGTGATCCCGGTGTCGAGCACGCCGACCTTCAGCGCGAAGGTGCCCGGCACGCCTTCGGGCACGGTCTTGAACCACTCGACAATCTCGATCAGATAACCCAGCGGCTCGACCACCCGACGCAGCGCGCCGATCGTGCCCTTGTGCTTGTGGATGTAGAACGATGCCTTGATCGCGGCGCGCTTGGTCGCCTCAGACCACCGGTAATCCCAGCGGTCAACCGACCATGCCCACGCCAGATGCGGCAGCAGATGCACCGGACAGGTGTCGGGGTTGTACAGCGTGCGCAGCGGGACAATGGTGCGTTCATAGAAAGCCGCCTCAATTGCCCGCTCCAGTGGCGTGCTATTGCTCGGCAGCAGGCTTCTCATGTCGCCCCCGCCATCGCCACGCTGTAACCCGTGCAATAAGCCGCCTGCGACTTGGTCGGTGCCAGATCAGCCCATCCGGTCAGCTCGACCCGCGAAACGCCGGCAATGTGCAACTGGGCGTCCACGGCCGACCGCGACACCTCGACCCCCAGCCGTTTGCGCGGATTGATCCACGCTGCGAGGCGCCGGGTGGCTTCCGCCAGACTGGCATCCCCTTCCGGGCCGGCGCTGCTCATGTGCAGAATCGCGTCAATGCGGTAGTCGAGGATTTCCGCACTTTGTACCTTGACCCGATCACCGAGCGGGCGGGTGTCTTCGTCGTCCAATGCCTCCGCGACGATGGCCAGCAGCTCGGCGCTGGCCTCACCCTTACCCTCGGTACTCAGCACCGTTACCGTAACGTTGCACGGCGCCGGACTTTCGGCGGTGGCGTCGGCCACCATCCCCGAGGCGTTGCGGGTGTGCAGGATGTAGCTGTTACGCGGCCCGGCCGTGGTCAGCCCCTCATAGGCCAACTGAATGCGCTCGCGGTAGGGGTCGTGTTCTTCCATGACCTCAGGCACTGGCGGCACAGCCGTCAGATCCTCGGCCTGAATCACCAGGCGCGGCAGATTGACGTTGGCCCCAAGCTGATCGAGGTCACTCCCGGTCGCATAGGCCAACAGTTGCGCCTTGGCCGCGTCGTTGACCCGGGCACGGTTGCCGAGCTTGATATAGGCCCCGACCTCCAGCAGCTTGACCACCGGATCGGACTCCAGGCTAGCCGTCCAGTTGTCGCCCATGTGCCCGCGAAAGATGCTCAGGCAGTCGTCATAGGTCAGCTCATACTCCAGCGGTTCCAGCACGTCCGGTGCCGGCAGCGCTGACAGATCCAAGATACTCATGCGCTCACCTCGACCACAAAGCTGTCGCCCAGGTACTCGCCGGCAACAACCAAATTAATTTTCCCGCCCAGCACGGCCACCACGCGGACACTCTTCAGCCTCACGCGCGGCTCCCACATGCCGATCGCGCGCGCCGCCTCAGCCTGCACCGAGCTTTTCCAGCCGGCGTTTACCGGCAAATCCACGTAGGTGCGCAGCTTGCTACCGTAGTCCGGGCGCTCCCGACGACTACCCAGCGGCGTGCCGAGAATGTCCTGGATGGCCTGAAGCACATGCGCGATGCCGGAAATGGGCTGGCCGGTGTGGCGATCCATTCCGATCATCTACGTCACTCCAGGGCTTCAAGTTCGGGATGAGTTTTCAGGTAGCTGACAGCCTGCTCATCGGACGCCGAGACCTCGACAACGGCCTTGGCCACCGCCAGCGTGCGCTCCGTTCCGGGGATGCACAGGGTGCGCGAGGTAAAGAGTGTGTCGCGGAACTTCAGCAGCAGATCCGCCGCCGGCGCTTGATCGTCGACAGGTGTTGCAGCGGCCTTGGCCATGGGTTTCCTCCGGGCACAAAAAAGCCCGCACTTTGGCGGGCCGGATGAATGATTGATTAATGCGTGTGGTGGTTGTCGCTCTTGCCGGCGGCCATGATGTTCGCAGCCCCGTCGATGTTGCCTGTTACGCGTAACGGGCCTTTGATGTTCACAGCCCCCTCAAGGTCGATCGTTCCAGACTTCACCGTCACCGCGTTATCCGTAACGACGACCTCCGTACTACCTACCTTGATCGTCACCGTGCCGGTCGGCAGGGTGATGGTGTAACTCTTGGCCTGCCAGTCGTAGACCAGCGAACCACCATCATCAAAACGCCAGACCTCGACGTGGTCGCGATTGTCCGGCTGGGCGCCGGCGTTGCCGTACAGCCCCGGAATGAAGGTGCCCATACCAGCCTGACCGCTGGGGTTGAACAGCACCCCCTGCTCGCTCAGGCTCGGCGATCGCCAGTGCCGCGCCTTACCAGCCGCGAGGCTGTGCCAGCGCACCCAGGCACTTGTCCACTCGCCATTCGACACCCGCACAGCCCCCGCCGCCAGATCCACCCCCACTACCACGCACGGCATCAGCATGGCCGCGATCATGCGGTCATGCTCACCCAGGGCGAAACTCATGGCGGCGTCTCCGGCGGGAAAAACTCGCCTTCCGAATCGCCACTGAGGCCAAACATCAGCGATCCCGGCGGCTCGTCCGGCCACGGCCACTCAAGCTCTCCGACTTCGAAGTTTTGCGTCCACTGCACCGACCACATGACGAACTGTTCAAGGTCTTGCGTCGGCGCCTCGGGCTGGGCGTGGATGTTCTCCGGCGGGCCGGTGACAAAATCCAGATCCCACATCTGGTAATTCAGAATCGCGACCATCTGAGACGCCAGAATGGCCGCCTGTAGCGACGCCTTTTTGCGCGTCGCATCGACCAGAATGCACGACTGAAAACGGCCGATCAGGGCCGTTTTCCCTTCACCGCGATCGGTGCCAAGGGTCATGTCCGTCAGCCCGTACAGCAGTGCCGGCGTCTGCACTTCAGAACCCAGCTCGGGGAATTGCTCGACGTGCAGGAACCTCGGCATGGCCGCGCTGATCGTGCGTGTGATGGCCTCATGTAATGTCGTCAGTTCGCTCATTGCCCACACTCAACACCAGATCGACCATGCCCGTACCGTCAGGCTTCAAGCGGCTGACCTTGTAGCGGCCACCGCCCAAATGGGCCGGCAAGTCGATGGTAAGAAAGTCGCCCTTTTTGACGCCCTGCACGTCGACCGTCCGCGCATTCAGATTCGGCTCAAGCACCGCATCGGCGTTGATGGCCGCCCCCAAGCGCGCAGATCCTGCCTTGCCGCCGCCAATCTCGGCGCCGACAAAAGGCGACGTGAAGTCGCCGTAGACCGTGCGGCCATCGTCAAGAGTCGCCTTGTCGCCCAGACGCGCCACCAGCAACGCGTCAGTGCGATCAGCCAAGGCCCGAAACCGATCGAACGGCATTACTGAACAATCAACACGTCGGCCAAACCGCCGACCGAATCAGACTGCATCTTGCCGTAGGGGACCGAATCAGCGGTTCCGGCCGGCACCAGCGCGCCGGCCTTGACGCTGGCGTTCATGCCAGCTTTCAGCGCGGCATCTGCCGGGACATTCCAGACGCCACCAGTGCGGTAAACGATGATCGTGCCCTTGGAGCCGGTGCCCATCGGCATCACCGCCAGATCGTTGATCACCTGCGGGACGCCAGCGACAGATCCGCCGGTGGGTGCCGGCAGCGTGACGGTTTCGCCGGTGCTTACATAGTTCGTGGTCATAGCCAGTTTTCTCCTGTCCAGAAACAACAAACCCCGCACTGGGCGGGGGTTTGGGGGTGGGTGACGCGTTAAGCGCCGTTGGACTTGTTCAAGCCGCGCGCATCGAGCGCGGACACTCCGGCGTCGATACGAACCTTGGTCGCGATACCGTCGCTGGTGAAGCCTTCCATCTGGTCGATGTACGGCGTATCAACGCCATCCAGATAGGCGACCTCGATCGTGTCGCTACCTTGCTTCGCGGCCAGATACCAGGCCGACGACGAATTGTCGTCAAGACGCGGCTCGCCGATCACCTGGGCAAAGTTCTGGATTGGGTTCACTACGCCGGCGTTGACTTGCGCGGCCGGCACCGACGTCGAGCGGATCAACTGATTGGCCTGATCTTCCAGCGCGACCGGGCACAACAGGAATGCAGGGCGCACATTCAACGTGCGGGTTTTCTCGCCCTCCTTGGCCGGCTTGCCCTTCTGCAACGCCATGGCGGTTTTTGCCGCGCTCATGGCCGCGATCGACAGCGCCGACCCGGCACCAGTGAACAGGTTTTTGCGCGAGGCGTCGAACAGCGGTTTGCCGTCCTTCATCTTGCCGTTGTTGATCAGGGTGTCATACACCAGATCACCGATCGTTGCGCGAGCCGCGGCCCCCATCAGACGCGGAATTGCGCTCAGGGCGTCGAGGTCGTCATTGATGATGGCCTGACGGTTGATGCTGAAAATCTCGCCGTAGGTGGCCAGACGGATCGTCTCGCCGGTATCGCCGAGGGTGATGTACTTGTATTCAGCACCTGGGCGAACTTCGCGCAGGGTCGACATCGAACCCAAGCCGACGCGGTTGGCCACCTTGAAGTCGCTCAAACGGCCTTGGCGCGTCCACAGGTGGTAGGTTTCTTCGGCGTCTTCCCAACCCGCCAACAGCGAGCGATGCGAAGCATCCAGCAGGATATTGCCGAAGTCACTGGCATCATGGGTAAACGCCAGACCGACCATGTCCATTGGACGCAGGGTCGCCACACCAATGCCGCGATCGGCCAGGGACGCACGGGCCAGCTCGCGCAGGGTCATGTGGTTGTAAGCGTTGTCCGCTTGGTTGTCTTCGATGCCGAGGCGGCCCAACAACGACGCCTGCACCGAATCCCCCACCAGATTGCCGTTGCCGACATGCCCCGGGTGCCGCGCGCTGGTGGTCGGGGTGGTTGCTGCGCCGATCGCGGCCAGCAGCTTGGCGTTAGCGCCCTCCACGGTGCAGGCAATGTCATTCAGGCAGGTGTCACGCAGCGCTTGATGCGCCGCAAACGGGGCAAAAGCCGCGCTGATCGCGGTACGGCGAGACGCCTCGGCCGCCACGCCCTGCGCCATGATTTGCTCAGGTGTCAGTGCAGTCGGGGCCGGAGCGTTTGGCGCCGGTACGATCGGAGCCGGTGGAGTCGTCGAGCCGCGCGGATCGAACAGGTTTTTTAAAGATTCGGGCATTTTCTGGAAGTCCTGCATGCGTTGTGAATTGAGTTTGGCGAAGGTGTCCATCGACTCGACCAGCTCGTCAGCGAAACCCAGCTCGACCGCCTCGGCGCCGGTCATCCAGGTTTCAGCAGCGAGCAAGGCCTTGACCTCGTCGGCAGACTTGCCGGTCTTGCTGGTGTAGGCCGCCACCAGTGAGTCCTCGACCTTGTCGAGCAAGTCGGCATAGCGGCGCATTTCGTCGGCATCACCGCCCTGAATCCCCCACGGCTTATGCACCATGACCATGGCGTTGGCCGGGATTCGGATCTTGTCGGCCGCCATCAGCACCACACTGCCCATGGAAGCGGCCAGACCATCCACCGTCCCTTCCACATACGCCGGATGGTTTTTGAGCAGGTTGTACATGGCCATGCCTTCGAACACGTCCCCGCCGGGGGAATGAACGTGCAGATTGATCTGTGACACGTCACCGAGGGCTTTCAGATCGCGGGCAAACTGGTTGGCCGAGATACCCCAGGCGCCGATATCGCCGTACAGCATCAGGTCAACCACGCCACGCGCAGCAGCGCGGAGCTGATACCAGCTCTGCCCTGCGCCCGGCTCATCCTTCGACGGGGTCGCTCCCCGTGGCCGCATCAGCGGCTCTTTGCTTTGCATCGTCATTGGGCTGATTCTTCCCGTAGATTTGGTGGTAAAAGTCCGAGCTGAACACCAGCCCGCTCTCGCGGTTCGCGGCGATTTCCGCCTTGCGCGACGCCTTGAGTTCTGAAGGGTTGCGCTGCCGCGATCGGGCCACCTCGGCCTCGTCTGCAAAGCCGGCCTCAACCAGAAGTTTCCACGCCGTGGCCTCATGCACCGGATTGATCCAGGGCATTACCGGGCCTTGATAGAACGCGCCGTAGATCGTTCGCGGATCGACGTCGACCGGCACGACCAGTTGGCCGCTCATAATCGCCAGTTGCAGCCATTGGCGATAAACCGGACGACACCAGTAGTCGATGAATTCGTGTTGCAGCAGGTCATAGCCCAACTGGCCTTCGACCAGCTCCTGACGCTGCGCCGAGTAGGTGCCGTCATAGCTGCGCGCGACACTGGAATAGGTGCCGCGCGTACCCGCCGCGACCGCCTTGAGCTGGCCATTGCGGAACCCTTCAAGGAACGGGTTCGGGCGGTTGCTTTCGATCATCCCGACGTCTTCGCCGGGCAGCAGCGTGTCGATCACGATGCCCGGCGCGATGGGGAAGGTTCGCTCTGCGCGCACCTGACCTTCTGCCGGCGGAATGTAATCGTCAGGAAGCCCCTTCTTGATGTACATGGCCAACGCGGCACTGATCCGCGCGGCGACCCGCTCGCTTTCCTCGTAATCCTTGATGTCCGCCAAGCGGATCAACACCGCGTGCAGCAACGGCTGGCCACGGTTCTGACCAATGCGTTTACGATGCGCGATGTGAATCATCTGCTCGGCCGGCACGCGCTTGGTGTTCTGTGCGAGAACCCCGCGCTGATCCCCCGGGTGGGACTTGAGCAGGTGGTAAGCGCGCTTGCGCCGCCACGCATTGCGCTCGATGCCCTGGACGATGCCCTTGGACAGATCGGTGTATTCAATGGGCAGGTAGTCCGGCTCCAGCAGCTCCAGCGCAAACGGCACACCGTGCAGATGGTCGTAGCCGGGCACCTTGCCCATCAGCATCTGCGCCAACGCCTCGCCGTCACGCAGCCAGGTGCGGCACACCAGTCGCTCCATCTGCGGCCGGCTCAACTCCCCGGACGCTTCAGGCTTGAGCGACCATTCCCCCCATAGCGCCTTGATCTGCGCGGCAAACGCCACGTTGATCGTGCCGTCATACCCCAGCGGAATCGGCTCCACCGCAATACCCGGACCACCCACCACCCGTTCTTCCAGACGATCAAACAGCCCCGTGACAATGTCGTGGTCTTCGTCCAGCTTGCGGCACTGCTCACGCAACGATTTCAGCGTTTTGTTCAGTGAGGCATCAGCGCTTTTGGTTTGCTTCTTGGCCCTGTGCGTGCGGGTCACCGTGGCGGCTTCAAACGCCATGATCACGTTACGCGCACGCAACCGCTCAGCGACAAAACCCGGGAACAGCGGCGCAAGGGCCTTATCCAGCAGGTTCATTAAAACGACGCCAGGGAATACGCCGGGCGGCCTCCGCGCTGTGCCTGGGCCACGCGGCGCTCCCATTCCACCCTGCCCTGTCTGATTTGCGGCAGATCCGCCATGACGACACGCCGGCCGTTGAACTGCACGTCCTTGCCGGCCAGCACGTCCGCCTCGGCTTGCAGGTACTTATCAAGCATTTCCTGAGGTGTTAACGCAGCCATGCGCTCGCTCCTGTATCAATCCAGCCGCCGGCGGCAGGCTGGTGGTCTGGTTGAGATTGGATCGGGGCCGGGGCTGGCTCAGGCTCCGGCGCGGGGGCCGGTGCTTGTGGCTCGTCAAGGTCGATCGATTCGTCTGGCTCGTCCTGCTCGTCTGGTTCGTCCAGCTCGCCCTCATCACTCGCTGCCGAGTTCTGCCGAGCCAGATACTCCAGATCGAGGCCGAATTTCTCCTGACTGATGCGCAGCGCCGCCAAGGCGTACACAAAGCAGTCGAGCGCCTCGTTGCGCTTCTTGCTGGCATCCCAGCGAAGCACGCGGCGCCCTCGGGCCATGATCCATTTCTTGGTTTCACTGGTGAGCTGCTTCAGCTCGTCGCCGTCGCAGATCTGGTCGTCGGCAGGGAAATGCACCAGACCCGGCACCGGACGATGGCCGTCCGGCTGTAGCTTGAGGCGGTTGTAGATCACCTCTTTGGCGTTGTCGGTACCAATTTCCGTCAGGTAGGTTTTGGACTTCTTTTCCTTGCGACGCGGGAAGCTCGCAATCGGCTTGCCGTAGGTGCTTGCCCCGAAAATCGGGATCACCCAATGAACGCCATGCTTGCGGCTTTCGGCCCGCACAGCGTCCGAGTGGTGGCCGCCGGAGTCCCAGCACCAACGCTCTACCCGCATTTTTGCGCCGTCTGCACGGGTGTACATGCGGTGCAGCTCGCGCCCGACTTTGCGCTTGAGAACCGCGCTGTCAGGGTCGCCGTACAGAATCTTGCGGTCGATCAACCACGCCTCTTCGCCAGCCCCCCAACCCCATACACGCAGCTCGTATCGGTCGTCTTGGGTGTCGATCGAGCCAGTCAGCGCGACAACGCGCGGCGGCACCTGGGCGGCGTAAACCTCACGCCGAGCGTGCAGCAGCTCCCAGTCGACTTTCTCGGTCTGGTCTTCTTCCCATGTCTCGCCCAACGTGGTGTTGGTAAACGTCTTGATCTTGCCCCGATCCTTACCGGCCTTGACCCGCTCGTCGGCGATCTTTACCCACGTGGTGAAGGTCGAATACACCGTCCAGATATGGAACGTGAGACGGCGCGGCGTGCGCATCGGCGCGTTATCCGCCTCGAACCACTCCATGCTGTCGCGCGTCCAGATGCCGGTTTTCTCGCAGATGTAACGGCCCGAACGTGACGCCTCGATCATCTCGTGATGTTCGAACGTGCAGCCGTGACCGGACTCGCACAAATACCAAGCCTTGACGACTTCGCCGCGCTCATCCTTCAGCCACTTGATGCCATACGGCTCATCCGGCCCGCCCCACTTCAGCGTCTGTTCCGTGCGGCAGTGCGGGCAGCGGATGTGAAAGCGCATCAGGTAGGCCGATTCCTCGGCCGCCCGGGTGATCTGGCAGGTTCCAGCAAGCTTGGGCGTGGAACCGCGAATTGACTTGGGGTAGGTCGCCCCTTCCAGGCGCTTATCACCCAGGAAGGTCGGCGACCCCTCGCCGTCGATATCCTCATCAAAGTTCGACAGCTCGTCATAGCCGACTTCATCCGGGCTTTTCTCCCGGTAGTTACCGCCGGCTGTACCACCCAGCCACCACAGCACCTTGCGGTTTTCGAATACCTTGGATTCTTGGGTGTTGTCGCCGTGTTTCTTTCCGCACCAAGGCGCCAGAGCCTTGATCACCGGCACGTCGCGAATCATCGGATCGACGTGCTTTTTCATGATGTCTTTGGCGTCGTCGTCGGTCGGACTCCACATGCAGACGCTGCGTTTCTTGTGCTCGATCTTGTAGGCGATGTTCGCTACCAGCATCTTGGTGTAGCCAACCCGCGCCGACTTCAGCAGGTTCAGCTCTTCGATCAGGTCGTTGCCCATGGCGTTAAGCAAGGGCACCTGAAAAGCCTCGGTCGTCCACTTGCCCTCCCCGTAGGAGGACTCCGACGACATGTAGAAATATTCGTCTGCCCACTCGACCGCCGTCATGGGGGCATCTTTGTGAAGGCTTTTCAGCCCGCGCCGGACAGCGTCAACCAGTGGCCTCATCCAAGGAGGCGATGTACTCATCCAAAAGCTCCGGTATGCGGTCAGCCAACCCGACAGCAGCGTTACGCGTAACGGCAATCTCGTTCTCGACCGCATCAAGGTGACGCACGGCGATATCGGGGTGCTTACGCTTTACGCTCTTGGGGATGGTGTTCAGGGTTGAGGCCAACTGCGCCGACAGGCTGGACAATGCAAAGATCATGAATCCGACCGGGACAAGCTCCTTGTCGCCGACCTTGTTTTTGCGTGCCTGGGCGTCGGCCTGCTCTCGGGTCAATCGCAGTCGCTCGCAATCGATCTTGTAACCAATGAGCGGATCGACTTCTTCAGAGCCAGGTTGTTGCTTTCCGGTTTGGTGTTGAAGGCGATTATCGACCACTGACCGGACGTCATAAAAGGACTCGCGACCGATCTTGGCAATCGCCACGACCCCCCATTTATCGAAGGCCTGCGTGGTGATACCCAGGCTTTCAGCCATGCGGGATTTGTTTAGCCATTCAGGCTTACGGGTGATCGATGGATTAGCCATAACTACACAACAACCAACCTCTGAAAATGGGTCATACATAGCGATGAAGCGGGGCCCGAATTACCCCCTATGGGGGTGGGGTCCGGGAGTACCTTTTGGTTTTGCCCTCCCCCCTACCTGTCAAGCGAAAACCGCACGAAAACCAACCTTTTTCGTCCTTTTTCGTCATTTCCTCGACCTCCACGCGGTCAGGGCTTCGCGGTGGCCGTGGCGTAGGCGAAGGCGTCCGCGAACTCAGCCGGATAGTTGGCTTTCACAATGTTCTCGGCGATCTTGAAGAACGGGAAGATCGTGCGGTACCGAGGCGCCGAGGAGCTGAAGACAAAGACGGGCCGGATCGCATCACCCATGCCCATCGCCTTGCGCTCCCACACACCACGACCGCCGTCTACATCTCCCGAGAAGAAGCGATGAGCATTGCCTTTGCGCTTGCTTCGGACGCTATCACTGGCATTAGCTTGATAGCCGCGCCCTGTCTCGGCAGCGCCCAAGCCCGAAAGGATCTTGGTCATGGTGCCGCGCGACACGTTGCCGTATTGGTTCATGAACGGCGCGGTGGGCACGGCGTACTCATTGGCCTGCATGACGCCCCGGGCAATCAGCGCTTTCTCAAAACGCTTGTGAGGCCGAAGCCCGCCCCCTACCGCTTGCTGGAGATAGGTGTCGGCCGGAACGCCTGACGCCCATGAATCCTTGAAATAGACCTCTGCGGCCTTGCTCCTGGTCGCAGCCTTCACGAACAGGCTATTGAGCGTCGTCGGGGTCGGCCGATCGAGCCGATCCCTCATCACCTTGATCTCGCCCTTCTTGACCCGCTGGGCCAGCCGGGTCGCCGTCAGGACCAGCACGAAGGGTAGGTGTCTCTGTTCCAGCTCCCGCATGCCCGCCGTGATCGGTGCGGCATCTAACGCCAGATCAAGCTTGAACATGCTGTCACCGCCTGAGTCCGGGATTTACTGACCGTTCGTGTTGGGTCCTGCCGATGATTCGCTGACGCCTGCTCTCTTCGCCAGGAACTGTGTATACAGACCACCAGCAACATCGGCGCCAATGACCGCGATAACGATGCCCAACCCGGCAGCCAGATACAGGTTGTTCCACAGAGCCATCGCGAGCAACAGCGTGGCCATACCCAACAGGCCTGAAGCTAGAAACCGCAGAGCCACGCGCTGCAAGATCTGCCGAAGACCAAGGTCACTGCCTGATGCCCTCAACATCTCCCCAGATAAACCAGCCATGCTCAACAATACCAATAGCCAAAGGGGCACATCGGCGAGAGCCTGATGCTCTGTGTTCATCTGTAGTCCTCGAATAGGTTCGGCCACCATGTCACTGTCATCCGCTTGGAGCAAAGAGCCAGGCATGTGGCCAGAAACGAAAAAGCCCCGGCGTATGCCGAGGCTCTAATAACGGTAGAAAGCAAAAAGCCCGACTCGAAGCTCGGGCTTTGCTCGCGGAAAAACCGCAAAGTAAATGAAATCTACTTATTGGGACCGGGCATGTCAAGCGCAACGTATAGATCAAACACCATTACATTCGCTGAGCGAGCGTGACAACCAACTCTAGACGCAACTCCAGATCACCTAGGGCTCAGCAGTTTTTTTTCAACATCGAAAGAAGAACTAGAAATTTTTGTCTCATATGCCGGAACACCAAGTCGTTTCGATGCTGAAATGATTTGCTCTCTGACTTCATCGCTAGCCCTATGTCCGACTATTAATTCATCAATAGCCTGGAATGGAACCTTAAATAAATGAACATTGAACGGAGCAAACTTTTTCGTTACGTCCGCAACATCCAAGAAACTAACAAGCCTTTCCTCCTCCTCATAAGACCAATCTATCGACTTAGTAAGCAGCACATTTATCGACTCATCATGACCTAGTCGCTGCTCTCGAATTAATGTTCTATGCTCCGAGTATCTTACGGCTGAGAGTGGAAAGCGTTCTCCCTTTGTATCAGGCACACCCTCAAAAAAAAGATGATCCTTGTTAAATCCAACGCAAAATCCTGCGTATGATGAAGTATAGTGCGACCACATTAGCGCACTATTCCAACGTCTTGAAAGAGACAAAATCCCGAGATTATTATCAAGGCGACTGCTTGTATGTCGATAAAATTCATCCCTAAAAAATCCCGGATTTTTCTTTAGATTGCTATCCAATCTTTTCATGGCCGATTTAAGCTGTGCCGCTTTAGCCCTACGGGTATTTCTATCATCTATAGATGACGGCTTTAGATCATCAATAATGCTCTGTCTTAGTTTAATAAGTGCGAGCTGCTCTAAATCATCAGGCAGTGCAGGCAGGCATTCATATGGATCATTTAGAGCGCCCGGAGGAGTAAATCTAATTAGCCCATCCACCAAAAAACTTGATCGATCAGGGGGAAGATACTTGAAGATGGAGGCCATGATTATCCTTTCTCAGAGTGTTCTTACTCCGTCAAAGATATCAAAAAGCCACCTCGCAGATACAATTTCCTCATTAACATTTCGGACTTAAACCTAGGCACGACGAAAATCCAAAGCACCGTCGACCCAGGCAATCCCGGCTTTCCAGAGCTGCCGTGTCTTCTCTTCGCCGAAGCCCAGCTTCTTGCCGACATCGACCAGTGCCATGTCCCGAGTGGTGTAGTACTTCATCAATACGCTGCCACATTCGGGGTAGCGCTTGAGAAGACGACCCATCAACCCATCAATCATCAGCGCGTCGTCATCCGTGATCATCGGCGTGTGCAGAGTATTCTCGCGGGATGCGCAACAGGACACACCAGACCCCAGCACGACCCATCGGCCCCAATGCTCCAGCAGATCTTCGGCGGTGCGCTCGGTGAAATGCTTCATTCTTGCCATGATCAATCCCCCGTGAAATTCGATGCGCCGGCACCGCGGCGGTTGTTCTGCTCGTATTGCTGCTGTGCTCCACCATGTGGGAGCGAACTACGCAAAAAACGCACTTCTTCGCTCGCTTGACGAAGCCGCAGGCCAAGCTGCATCAGCATTTCACCCTGTGGGAGCGGGCAACCGGTTGCGGCCTCCACCCAGCCGGATGCGTGACAGTGATTGCAGGCGATCTGATGAAACACGCCCTCAATGAACGTTTTGCCGAGGCACACCTGGCACTGATTAAGCGGGATCGATTGCACCCGGAAGGCGGGGCCGTGAGTCCTTTTGTCCATTTTTAAACCTCGCCTATGGTTGATTCTTGAATGGCCTCGCAGACCTTGTGTTCTGGCGCTTCCGGGGCATTACCGAAATCTCCGGATCTAACGCCGGTCAACCCGTGGATCAGGGCAAAACCCTTCTGATCTAGATGGGCGTGCCACTTCTCCAGAGCATCGCGCTTGCGTGCCATTACGTCCGACTGGATGTACACCTTCACGTTGTGGCCCATGGCGTGGTTGATCAGCAGCTCGCCAATCAGATGGTCGATGCCGATGTCTGCCCAGCCAGTGCGGGCCACCTTGCGCAGGTCGTGGCTTGTCCACTCGCCTTGCCCCAGCCGGGTGAACACGGCGCTGGCCTGCCCTTCACTCAAAGGCTTGCCGTTGCGTGCCGGGAACAGGTACTGACCGTCATAACCTCTGGCCCGCTGAATCTCGCGATAGCAGATCAGCACCTTGCATACCTGTTCGGTCAGCGGCAGGTGATGCTCGACTCGAGTCTTAGCGTGCTCGGCCGGAATGAACCACTCGCGCTCAGCCGGACTGATGTGCGACCAGCGAGCTTGCCGGGTTTCACCGATGCGGGTGCCATGGCAGAGCATCATCAGAGCCAGCAGGCCGTCCGAAGGGTTGTTCGCCATGGCGCAGAGCAAGCGCGTCATCAGGTCTTGCAACTGGGTGCCACGCAACCGAGAAGGCTTGATCCCGACCTTGGCTTTCGAGAAGTCGTTGAATTTGATGTTCGCCATCGGGTTGAGCGAGATCAGGCCAAGCTTGTAGGCCTGGCGGAATGCCAGGGCCAGCAACTGGAACGCCGAGCGCACATAGTCGATGCCGATCCTTTCCTGCGCCGGCCACATGAGCTCGCTGTCGAGGGTCGCCTTGTCGATACCAGTCAGAGGCAGATCGCCCAGGCACGGGGCCAGGTGGCACTTGATCAACGATGCCCCAGTCTTCTTGCGCTTCTCGGACAGGTTGCGGTCACGGGCCATCCGCGCGGCGTACCACTCCAGCAACTCGCCAGTGGTGACCCACTTGGAAAGGCTTGAGCTTTCATTGGCAGCGACTCGCAATCGGACGCTCGGAAGCGCGGCGACAACCTGCTTGGTGCTCAAGCCTGGAAACCCACCGATCCGGTGCCAGTCGCGTTTGCTGAGCAGATACCAAGTGCCCCGGGAACGGTTCTTCCAGTAGCGAAAGTGAAGCGCTGGATGACTGGCGTCCCGCAGGTCACGCACGTGCTCAAGCTTGGCGTTGCGCTCGATCTCGGCGTCTGACAGCTTCACGGTCAGGGTTTTGATTTGAGTGCTCAACGGTCACCCTCCTTCTGGGCAAGTAGATCGACCACCTCGAACGTTGAAGGCCACATCCACGCGCCATACCGATTAGCCATCGCCTCATCAGCGAAAAGCGCCAATGCGTGATCAGGTGTTCCGCCCAAATCCATTTTGAAAGAGCAGCAATGGACCGCGTACCGGTAGGCTGCTGGATCTGGCGGCGCGAAGCGTGCGTCAGGCATGGATTGCCTCCTGTGGCATTGCGTCAATTGCCTGTTGGGACAAAAAGGCCCGACGGGCTGCGAATTCTTGTTCAGCCTTTTCGCGGACTTCTCTCTTCTGCTCAGCAGACGCGGCACGCATTTCCAGCATGCTTGCCTTCACGCCCTTCAGCCGCTCTCTCATAGCAGGGCTCGGCTGCGCAGGAGAACCAGTGATAAGCCCGGCAATGGCGCGACCGTCCTCAGTTACCGGCTCATGCGTCAAGTCGGCCAAATACTTATGGCCATGCTCTTGGGGGATCCGCTGCATTTGCACTGCGTTCGTGATCGCAGCAATGCGGCGGGCGGCATCGAAACCGATAGAAACGTGCCAGGTGGCCGGTCTTGCCTGGCTGCGCGCCTCAGCGACAAATCGCTCGTAAGCGCTGATGAAGGCCATGCGAGCACCAACCTTGTCGCCAGCAGAAAGAATCGGGCGCGCAGCTCCGAGCGCCAACTGGACCTCGTCCGTCAGCACTACGGTGTCGAACTCATCGTTCGAAGACAGCGCGATTGCCCACGCCTCGTCTTTTCCGGGACGACCATCAGCCGACTCGATGCGTGACAAGATGTCAGACAAAGTCAGCTTCCCGCGGACCTCTCTCCGGCAAGCTTTGAGCGCCTTTTCGATCAAGCCCAGTGGATGCTCACTCAGGTCTACCGCCATGATCGCCGCAGCATTGGGGCTCAACGTCACCCCCATCGCCTCAGCGGTGCCGCAGAGAAGATCAATCGCAACGTCCATTTCGCTCTGGTTAAGCATTTCCGGCTCTCCGGTTACGCAACATTGCCTTCGCCTGCTCTGCCGTCGACATGTTGGCCTGGGTGTTTTCCATCTGCTTCGCGGTAGTGCCATTGACCTGGCTGTTGGTCGCCCACTGGGTCCGGTAAGCCTCTGCCTTGGTCAGCAGCGAGCCGATGTCGTGGCATGAGCGGATCAAGTAGGCGTCATTGATCGAGACGTAGTACTCAGCCACGTAGCGAGCCTCGTCAGCACCGAGGCGCTTCAGGAGGTTGTTGATCTGGGTATTCACCGTCGCGTTGCGAACCGGGTCGGTCTGGTAGCGATTGAAGTACGCTGCGGCGTAACTGGTCCAAATCCCCCGGCAGGCTTCCTGGCGATCAGCTTCGACTTTCGCTTTGCTGCGACCGTCCTGAACCTTGGCAATCTCCCCACCACTGCCCTGCCCGATCAGGGCCGGGAAAGGAGATGGCGGTTCTACTGATAGTTCAGTGGCGGTTCTATTACGGTTCTGGGTGCAGCTGCTGCGGGGGGGTGGCGCAGCATCTGCGGGGGTGGGGTGCAGCTCT
Source organism: Pseudomonas sp. GW821-FHT03E01 (assembly GCF_059420765.1). Classification (NCBI taxonomy): domain Bacteria; kingdom Pseudomonadati; phylum Pseudomonadota; class Gammaproteobacteria; order Pseudomonadales; family Pseudomonadaceae; genus Pseudomonas; species Pseudomonas sp. GW821-FHT03E01. Next base: position 301,987 of record NZ_JBWKUI010000006.1, read on the forward strand.
TGCGGGGGAGTCCCCGCAGCATCTGCGGGGTGCATTTCCTGCGGGGGTGCATATGTCGCGGGGGTGATGGTGTACATGGTCGAGCGACCCATCCGCTCACGGATGGACAGAACACCGGCCGAGCACAACCATTTGATCGCGCTCTGAACAGTTCGCTCAGCAAGGCAGGTTCTTTGACCGATCTTGGCAATGGAAGGCCAGCAGACACCCTCATCATTTGCGTTATCAGACAGGGAAATCAGCACAGACTTTTGCGCAGGGCTCATGCCCTGGAGCGGCCAGCAGGCGCTCATGATGATAGTGCTCACAGGGTGTTTCCTTGGATTTTTTCAGCCAGTGCAACGATGCCCTGCCGGGTCACCATCACCTGTTCGATGACTTTGAGCTCCTGCCCTTCCCCGTCGCCGACCCTAACCAGCTTGTGCTCGAGCAAACCTGAAGACAGCCGAGGTTGGTAGGCGGACCAGCTGGAGAAGCTGGTGCGGCGAAAGATCCAGCGGTTATCGCTCAACCACTTGAATAGCTTCTGCGGACGGATGCCGAGCTGCTTGGCGGCACTGGTGATGCAGGTGGAGCCTTGGGTATTGGCCAATCGATTGAGCGCTTCGACCTTGGGGGCCTGCTTGTCGATGACCTGTTGCAGTTGCAGGTTCTGTTCGGCCTGAAGAGCGGCGAAACGCAGCGCGCCGGGAAGGTCCTGCGGGATCGTGACAACCTGCCGTGACACGTTTTCAAGTTCACGCAAACGTGTCACGACACGGAAACGAAGCGGCGCGCTGTAACCCGAAAGCAAGGTGATGACCAGGTCCTGGCCGAGCACGTACTCGGTTTGCTGGCGGTTCAGACTGTCCAGGTAGATGCGTCCAAAAGTGGACGCATCGAAACCCAGATCGCCGAGCATGCGTTTGGTGTCGCGCATGACGTGCTGGTGTTGTTTGCCGGTGAGATCGGCGATCTCCCGGCTCGACATGGTGACCGTATTGCTTGGAGCAACGATCGTGTTCATAATGGCTCCACATGTTGTTGTGCTGTTGAAGAAGCCGGTCTAGCCACCGGCTTTTTTGTGTCTGCGATTTGGGTACTGGATGAATCAACAGCCAACCTGCATCACTACTGGTGCGATGCCAGGCAATAGATAATTCGTTCCATGCTCAAGCAGCGTCGTCTTGCTGCTTGGCTTTCAGAGCGCCTTTGGTGATTCGCTCGATTTGGTACTGGCGCAACTCCGGCACCTCATCCCACTGACGGACAGCCTCGTAGGTAACGTTGAGAGCCTTGGCCAGCGCGGAGATAGAACGGAAATGCTTGATTGCTTGGGCTTTGGTCATGCCGACCTCCTTTGCGCTTCCAGATATTCAAGCATGCTTGTGTATTCAAAACAAGCATGCTTGACAAGCACTCTTGTAGATTGCACCCATGAAAACCACTGATCGAATTACAAAGCTCGTGCTCACACGGAAGCCCGCCCTCGGCGTCCGGAGCGTAAAAAGGGACATTGCTACTACCTGCGGGATTAGCTACGAAGCCGTTCGCCAGTGGTTTGCCGGCGATACCGAGAACATCAAAAACGAGAATCTCGTTGCCTTGTCCGAGGGCTACGACACGACTGTCGATTGGCTACTGTCTGGTAAGGGCGAGCCGCCTAGAAGAAAGGGATCAGTTGCAAACACAGAGGATCAGGTTTCCGACCCCACTGGTGCAGCAGACATCGTCCAGAAAATGCTGGAGAAGCATGGGAAGGCGCTGTCAGAAGAAGCTCGCAAGAGGATCGTTGATGCGGTCACGGTCAACTCCGATGGAGCCACCAACAGCAGCAATGTGATCTCCGCCGATTTCTCTGGGCTCCGACTGAAGGAAGGCGACATATCGATCCCGCAGTACGATATTCGGGGCGCGATGGGGCATGGTCAAGTTCCGGCCGACTACTCCGAAGCAATCCGAAACGTGGTCATGAGTCAGGATGTACTGCGCGATAAAGGCGTCCAGTACACTGCGCCGGCCAGCCTGGCCATCATCACTGGCTGGGGTCAGAGCATGGAAGGAACAATCAATGACAAGGACCCGATTATCGTCGATCGCGGTGTTACAGAATTCGCGGGCGATGGTGTCTACGTCCTCACCTGGCACGACCTGCTCTACATTAAGCGGCTTCAGGTGTTCGATGCAGATAATTACGAACTGATTTCGGACAATCCAAAACACAAGGACCGTGTGGTGCCGATGAATGAAGTAATCATCCACGCCAAGGTTCTCTTAGTCTGGAATGCGCAGAAGCTGTGACGGGTACCGTCCTCCTATAGATCCAGCAAAAGCCCGCAGAAGCGGGCTTTTTTATGCGCGCTCAAAAAGGCGCTGGCTCCTCCACTAAGCCTACATCCTCCACCTCGATCACTCGGTCATCATCGGTCTGGCGATCCCATTGCAACGTCACAGAGCCGTCATCATTGAAGGTCATCTCAAGACCGTCCGTCTCGGCCAACAACTCCATTACTGCATCCCACGCGTCGTCTTCATCCGTGTCCATGCGGTGAATCAACACCCTGCGCCCCAACTGAGCAATCGGCGAATTGATCATCGCTGACACCCTAAGTCCGAGCCTCTCGAGCCCCGTCATTTCTTGGTGTTCCTGCGGCTTCGACTTCTTCTGTTGCTTACTCATTAGTCCTTTCCACGAATACTGTACGTACATACAGTACATAAATTTCGCACAAGCTTGCTTGCATTAAATACACAAGCATGCTTTTATTAATGCAAGTCTGCTTGTACTTAAGCAGCTCCAAGAAACACCTCGCCGGATAACTACCGGTCAAGACAAGCCAGAGATTCACTGGCTACCACGATCAGGGGGAAACCTGATCCCAGCCCCCGATAAGGGGACCGACTGGCTCAGTAATGAGATCGCTCTTTAGAACGGAAACTTTCACTGATGCACCTGGTTGGCCGGGTGCATTGGGAAAACAACCGGGAGTCACGACGATGGAAACAGAAATCGTAAACGGCACATGGAAAGGCCACCTCGGTCGTGGCCTTGCACCGCGAGAGCTTCAGTTCCTACTTTCAGTAGCCCAGGGCATGACGGCAAAAGAGATCGCCCGGGCGTTCGGCGTTGAGCCTGGCACGGTAGTAAAGCGCCTATCAAACGCCATGTTCAAGCTGGGCGTGCATCGCCAGACTGCGATGATCGCCGAGGCAATGCGCCGCCAAATCATTTCCCCGATGTGCATCATCTTGGCCGGCTTTATCGCCATGCACTCGATGATTGCCGACGACTCAATGCGACGTGATCGCCGGATTCCTGAGCGGCGCACATCTCAGGTCCGGATGGTGCGCCAGGCTGAAGCGCCCGCCCTGTTCGCTTGATTCGATATCACTGATGCGGACGAATCCCCGGCTTATACCGGCCACCTGCATTGATCAGCTCATTCAGCACGGAGGATTGGCAATGAAATAGCTCATAACACAGCGCCTTCCAAACGAAGGCATCAGTGCTCACATAGGGAGGTCTGTGTGACGCACAACAATAGCCCGGTTCCGATCGGGCTTTTTTACGCCTGCCTTTATTCGTCAGCACTCTCTCCTGCACCCAACGGCAACCAGCAGGCGGTCAGAGCGCTGACGAATACACGCAACCAGCATCGAGGATCAGCCATGCATCCATCATTTCAAGAGCGCGTCGACGAACTCGGTGCGCTGTTGCAAAAAACTCATGCCGCCAGAGCCGAGTTTTTCGGTCGAGTTGCTCGCCGGACACCACCCAAGCCGGTGCGCTTCCAAGTTGCCGGCGAAAGCGTTGGCATGTTCCAGGTGATCGACCTCACCAGCGGAAAAACTCGCGCCTTTCGCGAGAATTACAAGGCCGCCCATGACCTCGCAATTCAGTTCGAAGAAAAGGTTAATCGCTTGCAGGGAGGTGCGAAGTGATCGCCGTACCAATGCCCCACCCGCGTGACGCGGTCATTGCCGATCTGAACCGGCAGATGGATCAGTTCTTCGCCGCCGGCAAGACGCCTGAGCAGATCGCAAGTGGTGTCGGTACCTATGGACCTTTCCACGGCACCACCGCTCACCACGAACGCCTCCGCATCGAACGGGACAAGTTAGCCCCAAAGGTCAGGAAGCAGGCCGAAGCAGGCATGACCGCCGCCGAGGCAGCCAAGGCACTGAAGATGCACATCAAGCGCGTTCAGCTGATCGCCCAAGAAAACAACTTCAAGTTCGCCGAACCCTCATGAGGCGGATCAACAAGATGGTCAGCACGAGGCGCCGGCCTACCTGGCTGGACTTACCAGTGAGCGGAATCGAAGAGACAGGACATGGCCGAGCAAGAACAGTCGACAGCGGAAGCACTGAAGCAGAAGAGAAAGCGCGAGAAGAAGGAAGCGGACGACGCAGCAAAGAATGTCGAGCGCGTTCAGGATGAGCTGGCCGGCGGCTTCAAAGCTGGACTGAAGCAGCTCATGAAAGCCCACGGATTCAACAATCAGCAGGAGGTTTACCAGAACCTGCTGCGTAACGTGCTGGCCGCCGACTTCGAAACGGCGGCGCGGATGCTGAAGTGTGTCACGATACCTTATGAGATTACCGAAAAGGTGTCGCAAAGTTTCCTCAGTAAAAGCCTTGCAGCCTTGAGTGCAGATCCCAGCGATACAGAAGACGAAATTGTCGAGCCGAAATCAATCACTTTTTCAGTGGGGGCGGAGCCGAAGGCGCCTTTGGTCTAACGTCGGTTGGACGAGGTTTACTCTTTTCGTCTTGAGCGATAACTTTTCTTGCGATGCTTGCCGGCATTGGCTGGGGGGCTCTGCTGGTCATAATTTACTCCGGAATATCGTTACTGAACTCAACCCATTGTACTTTTGAAGAGTCTATCACCAAGAACTCGGCGCCGAATGGTTCTTCAGTGCCGTCATCCTTTAGCCAGCTCGGATCCTGAATCATAAATTGACCTTGGGTTGGCTCGGCTGGCCATTCTAGAGGCCAACCATAAAGGCGTCGCTCGTCTACAAGGTGAAGTACGACTAGGCGGTCGTAGCTAGCGAAAGCGCTGTACCACTCTGTCGGGTATGAGGTTTGCTTCGTAATGTTCTTATCCCGAAGCCATGCATGAAGCTTGTCATTCGTTGCGAAGTAGCAGGAAGCAAGCCCTATCGATACCGCTATCACAAAAGACCACGCCGCTTCAGCTTTTGCATCCCAATAGCCAAACGAGTGAACGTGATTTCCGACCATTAGAAAGAAAGCCTCTAAGGTCACCACACACCCATGAATCACAAGCGTAAATATGAGCGCCTGAACAATTTGTCCGAAAGTATCGGGTCTCTTGAAGGCGGTGAGCGAGTAAAAAATCCACGCCGTCAGAAATCCCGGAATCAGATATTGAAGCAGCGGTATTACTTCCTTAACTAATCCGTCCAAAGCTGCACATCCCTAAGCGCCGATATCGGAAGCTTGTAATACATCATCTAAAACAAACACGCCACCGCATCCGCTCACGGAGGGCGGCGCCTGACTGGAGATAACCCATGAGCATTCCAGCAAATGCTTTGAGCGACGAAGAGTGCCTGCACTACGCGGCGCTCGATCCGGCGGCCGCCGCCGAACTGACCCGACGCCTCACCGCGCAATGCATCGATCCAAGCGCCGAGCGCGATGAGCTGCAAGAGAATATTCGTCAGCTGGAAAGCGCGAATGAAGACGCCGAGGAAGAGGCTGAAAACCTACGCGATGGCGCAGCGGAGGCTTGCGAGTGGATCAAGCGAGCCATGGACCCGAAAGATCGGGAGCTGTCACTGAATGCGCTGCTGCAGAAAGCGCTCGACTGCCTGGAGTGATGCCATGAGCACCTTTGCTGTATTCGGAATGAATGAGCACTTCGCCCGCGAAGAGGCGAAGCGCAAAGTTCGCGACTTCAAGATCAAAGATGGCCGCCGGATCGATCTCTCGATGAGTCAGTGGCTTGAGGCGGTCGAGGATCGCGTCGTCAAGATCATGGACGGCAAGCGCATCGCCCAGCTCAGCAGTATGTTCGACGCCCCTCAGTACGCTGCTGACTATGCAGAGCGTATCCGCAAGCTGGGGCGGTGCCGAGATGTAGTCATCAGGGCGAAGGTCAAACTGCCGCAGAATGATGTGAGGCGGAAGTCGGCGACGAAGCTTTCGTGGATGGACTACTCGCCGGAATCGACAGCGGCGGCCTGACCCACCCTCGCCTACTGCTCTGAATGGTCTGTATATAGGTCAATCGCCTGCCTGTAGGTAGCAAGATCAATTATCTGCCGCAAGCAAATAACGACCTCAAGCTTCTGCTTGTCGTCGGGAATTCCTATTCGCTTCAGCATCGCTCGGGCGTCTTCCTCGATCGCCGCGAGTGCATCGATATCGCTTTGCAGTCTCATGTCAGTCTCCCGTCGGGCTGCATCGAGCATAAACCAATAGCCCACTTCTACGAATCACGCCAGCCGGCGAGGATCCTTTATGTCCGCACAACAGATGTTTCCCAAGTTCATCCATGGTCAGCCAACCATGGGCCTGCCGTTCGAAAAGGAACTGGTGGTGGACCTGTTCGCCGGCGGCGGTGGCGCCAGCACCGGTATTGCCCGGGCGTATCGGGAACCGGACGTAGCGGTAAACCACAACCCAATCGCCCTGGCCGTGCACCGCGCCAACCACCCACAGACAGAGCACTATGTCGCCGACGTGTACGAAGTGTGCCCTCGCAAAGCAACCGGCGGCCAGCCAGTGGCGATTATCTGGGCATCCCCTGATTGCCGGCATCACAGCAAAGCTAAGGGTGGCGCGCCGCGTGACCGAGGCGTTCGCGGGCTGGCATGGGTGGTGATCCGCTGGCTGTTCATCACAAAATCACGGCTGCTCTTCCTCGAAAACGTCGAGGAGTTCTGCGACTGGGGGCCGATCGACGACGAAGGCCAACCGATCAAGGCCGAACGCGGGCGCACCTTCAAGGCGTTCATTGCTGCTATCAGCGTCGGGCTGCCCGCCGATCACCCGGATATGCCGGAGATCATGGGCGCCATCGGCGAGTTCGTTCCGATGGAAGCGCTGGTGCGCGGCCTGGGCTACAACGTCGAATGGCGCGAACGCATCGCGGCGAACGCTGGCACCCCAACTATCCGCAAGCGCCTGTACCTGGTGGCACGAAGTGACGGCAAGCCGATCGTTTGGCCAGCGCCGAAGCGCCACAAGGTGCCGACCGCCAAACAACAGCCATGGCGAACCGCCGCTGAGTGCATCGACTGGAGCAATCTTGGCCGCACCATCTTCCGCGAGAAGCCTATGGCTGAGAACACCATGCGCCGCGTTGCCAAAGGCTGCTGGCGTCATGTGCTGACCAGCGCCAAGCCGTTCATTGTCCCGATGCGGGGCACCTCGGAATCACACACCAGCACCCACGGCACGGACGAAGCCCTGTCGACCATCAGCGCCGGCGGTACTCACCACGCCCTGGTGCAGCCAGTCGCCGCGCCATTCCTCACCGAGTGCGCCAACGGCTCTGCACAACGCAACTTCGATGTGCAGGAACCATTGCGCACTCAGGTCGCCCAGGTCAAAGGCGGCCACTTCGCCATGGCTGCTTGCCACCTGACCCACCTTACTCACCATGGTGAGCGAAGCGGTTACTCGCCTAATGACCCCTTCCGTACAGTCACTGGCGCCAACCGCGGCGAGCAAGCGCTTGTCTCGGCGAACATGGTCACCCTTCGGAAAGGGTCAGTTGGGGCAGACGTTGCCAGCCCGCTCGGCGTGGTTGCTACCAGTACCGGACACCATGCGGTATCGGCTGCGTTCTTCGAACAAGCAAACGGCGGGTTCTACGACGGTGATGGCCGCGCCGCCGACTCGCCGCTCTCGACCATCTGCCAGTCTGGCGCCAACCAGCGCTTGGCAAACGCATACCTGGTGAAGTACTACGGCAACGAGAAGGACGGTATTTCGCTGACTGAGCCGATGCACACCCTGCCAACAAAAGACCGGGTTGCGCTGGTCGAGGTTGTGCAGGTGCCGAACACGCTGACGCCAGAGCAACTGGAAGGCGCCCGTCGTTGCGCTGCCTTCATGCACGAATACCTGCCGGAACACTTCAAAGACCCGGCCGAGATGGTCATGGTCGGCGGCTATGTGTTGGTGGACATCACTCTGCGCATGCTGCAGCCGCCTGAGCTGAAAGCGGCCCAAGGCTTCGACAAGGACTACATCATTGATCGCGGACTCTTTGTCGACCCGGTCACCGGTGCCGAAGAGTGGCAAGACATCAGTAAGACCGACCAGGTACGGTTGATCGGCAACAGCGTTTGTCCGGACGAAGCGGAAGCGCTGGTTGAGGCCAACGCCGCCGACATCATTGAGCTCTACCAGCGGCTCGCGGCATAGCTCAGCTAAACAGCGCATGCCACGGAAAAGCGAGAAGCCATTCAACGCAACGACTTAAGAGTTCTCCAAGAAGATCAGCAATAACGTTACAGAGCAGGTCAATCAAAAACTTATTCATGAGAATCACCGGGTAGGTTTTCACATGCCGAATGGCACGTGGCCGCCTTTAGCCGATTGATTTCACTTCTTACAAAATCCTCGAAAAAATTTTTCGAGGAGGTATCCCCATGCCCACAGAAAACAAACCGACCGAGCCGCTGAAGGTTGAGCGCTCGACAGTCACGAAGCTGGTGATCACCGGCGCACCACGGCTCGATCCGATCACCGTGTTCCTTGAGGACTTCGGCCGTCGCGATTGTCCGATCGAATCCAACCCAAACTATCAGACTGCCCAAGGCAAGATCACCATCAACTGCTGGGACAACAGCTGGAACGCTTACTGGGGTGGCATGGGGCCGCGCACAGTCGCCGAGTTTGTCGCCGATTGCGGCTGGGATTACGTTCTGAACTGCTTAGATCGAGGTATCAGCAACACGCGATTCAGCGGTGACGCGCTGCATGCCTTGGCCAAGAAGTGCATCGCCCAGCGCAGGCGGCAACAGACAGGGCGCCACGACTGGGAACTGGGCGAGCTGAGCAAAGGCGAAGCCCGCGAGCTTTGGCATGACATCGATGCATTGCGGAGCATCGAGAGCTCAAACGAATGCTGGCATCACAGCAAGCTGCTGACCGAGCTGTTCGGCGAGGAATGGCATTACCCGCTGGATGGCAAGGCTGTAGAAGAAAACCACGAATACACATACATGCGTCGAGTCGTCGAAGCGGTACAGGCTGCGCTTCGCCAAGAACAACAGATGGCGGTATGAAGCGCATCAACCCCAGCGGCCCAATGACTGGCCTGCATGAAATCGAATTACAGTTTGCATAGACATTATTTGCCTTGCACTACTCGAACATGTGCACGGCTTATGGACTTGTAGACACGAATCGATCGTAAAAGCGGCCACCAGTCGTATAGAAAAATCTGCATCGGTCGCCACATGGCAACCCAGCCACCGATCACCAGGCTTTCGCGCGCTATGTTGATGACAGGGTCAGCTCCAAGTTGACGAGTAACATCGGCCAAGATTAGGCACACGCTCAAAAAGGAGATGCCAATCAATAGGCTAATACGGCCGTCACGAAGGAGATATTTCAACTCACCGCGTACGAGGCCTGCCTTATGATCAAAGTAATTGTGGATTGCCTCGGCCACGATCGCGTTTGGCTCACCTTCTGCAGGCAGGTGCTCAAGGTGGATTGTAATCCTGAGTCGGCTGCCCGATTTGAATTCCGCTGCCCAAGTCTCGATGAACGCTTCCGCTTCGCGATCGAGATCCTTGTTAAGAAAAGGTGTCGGATCCATCGAGTTGAACAACTGCGCAAGTTCACGTACCCGGAGTTGAAGGTGGTGCTCTGGTGATGACTTTTTTTTCATCGCGCTACCCGATTGTCATGCGTTGGCAGTTTCGAGTCTCGCGACTCACTTTCGCTACGCATCAGTCTAGCGGTCGACCTTTCTCCACCTCTACCGTATCTCGCTGCTCAGGAACCGAACATCTGGTTGGCAATACCTTTGGCGAATACGCACGCACATTCCAGAAAGGCAATTCAAAAAATATGCGTTTCCAAGATTAGCAGGCCGGCGAGTAAGAAACGCCTGAGCAACACCCTGCAGTAACTCCCCGCCCCTTCAAGGCCAGCCGCTATAGCGGCGTCAAGCGATAACGCCGTTCACACGCCAAGCTCTGAATTTTCGAGGCTAGTTCCAACCCTGGCATTCATAAAAGCGTCCCAACACTCATAGGCATCGTGCTGTCTCTTCGTTGCAGCTTCCCAAGCGGGGCCTGAAACGCATCTGGAGGAAACCAGCTGCATTATCCCCATCGTGGCGGCATCCAGCTCCAATAGAAGTTTGTGTGACTCAAACCTGAAGTCATCAATAGATGCCATGGTATTCGTCCTAGGCGGACCTCACCGCTATCGAGGAACAGTTGCTCCTCTAACGGTGGAGCGCAGAATCCCAAAATGATTCAAGAAGTTTTTTTCTGAATCCCCCCCCTCCCCCTTCAAAGTCAGCCGCTATAGCGGCAAGGACGAAGTCATGTCTGAAGAAAAGTTGATTGGCCCCGTCGAAGTCGTGCGAGGCGATGACGGATATTGGTATCACCCGGATATCCCAGAGTTCGATGAAGACGCCGAGGCATGGAAAGCAAGGCTCGAAGCTCAGGGCCTAAAGGTCATCGGCTGGCACATGGATTCCGACTTGGACGCCCACCCCTACTGGGAGGACGGCGAGGCCCACTGCCTCGGCTGGGAACCTGAGACGCCGCCCGATGATGGCTGGTTCCTGCTCGGCATTTTCGACACGGATGATGGCCCCTATGTGCAGTGGGCACGCAGCGAGGTGACGCCATGATCGCCCTCGCCTGGTTCGCCTACGTGTACTGCTACAAGGGGCCGCGGCGGTAAGGGTTCACCCCGCCAGACACCTCAGGAGGGGAGCTGCGTGTAATGCAACTGGCGAGGTGAACGATCAAACCATAGTTCACCCACCCAACCTGGCCCACACCCCTCGTCTGATTTCCACTATCCACCTTCTGCCGCCACGCGCGGCATGGAGCATCCAATGAAAAAAGAACTGATAAAGATCAGCGAGTTTCAGCGCCGGCGCTGGGGCGAAGGCGGCACCCCGCAATGCCCGCAGGCTATTCGCAACCACATCCGGAACGGGATGGTGCCCGGCGAGCAGATCGGCAAACTCTGGTACGTTGATTGGGCCGCATTCAGCCGCTCGAACGGCAACGACCTGGTCGCAATGGTATTGAAAGGAGCTGCATGATGGTGCCACGGCCGCGCAACCCTGCGAATAAGGGACTTCCGCAGAACCTGTACTACGACGCGCGGCGCTCGACCTATCGCTACCGGCGGCCTACCGACGGGAAGTGGTTTCCGTTCGGCGCCGACCGCCTCAAAGCGATTGATGCCGCTAAGCAGCTGAACCTAGAGTTCATGCGCGGCGCCGACCTGGTTGGCGCTGTCATGAACAACGCCTCAGAAACGTTTGCCGGATTCCTCGACACCTACGAGCGCGATGTCCTGCCTCCGCGCGAACTGGCCAAGGGCACCCTGGGCCTGTACGCCGTACACTTTCGACGCTTTCGCAAGCAGTTCGAGGGCAAGGCCGTGGACCAGATCACGATCCGCATGATCGCAGAAATGCTGGACGCCCTCACCCCGCGTACGGCCAACCAATGCCGGGCGCTGCTGGTCGACATTTTCAACCACGCCGCGGCTAAAGGGCTGTGCCCGGATAACCCGGCTGCCAGCACCATCAACCGCATTGAGAAGAAACAGCGTAAGCGCCACACCGTTGATGGCCTGAAAGCTATCAGGGAGAAGGCACCGGCCTGGCTGCAGAACGCAATCGATCTGGCCCTGATCACCGCCCAGCGCCGCACCGATATCCTCGACATGCGATTCGACGGAGTGCGTGAGGGGTTTCTCTATCTGGTGCAGAAGAAAACCGCAAAGGCCAGTGACGCGGCGTGGATCCGCTTTCGCGTGACGCCCGAGCTGCAGGCGGTCATCAGCCGCTGCCGTGACGATGTCGTATCGCCCTACTTGGTGCACCGAAAGCCTGATCGCCGAAAACAGAAGCAGGCGCAGACCAAGGACCACTGGACGAAGGTTGAGGAACGGTATTTGACGCGTGCATTCAAGGAAGCCAGGGAGGCGGCGAACTGTTACACAGGATGGAAGGAAGAAGAGATGCCGGGCTTCCACGAAGTGCGAGCGCTGTCACTGCACCTGTACAAGAAAGCCGGAAAGGACGGGCAGAAAATTGCAGGCCATGCGAGCGAGGGGATGACCAAAAACTACCAGCGCGACCACGAGGAAGTCATCTGGTCCGAGGCAATTCCGGACCTGAATATCAGCGAAATCACTGGATAGTTTTGCGCCAGTTTTGCGCGGGTTTTGCGCAGACACAAAAAAGCCGATCTAGTAGATCGGCTTAAGTGCCTGATTTTACTCAGTAAATATGGTCGGGACGGAGTGATTCGAACACTCGACCCCTAGCACCCCATGCTAGTGCGCTACCGGACTGCGCTACGCCCCGACTAGGCGTTGACTCTGTCCCTCATCTCGAGGAACGCTCAAGAATATATCGCAAGCTTTTGAAAACTGGAAGTATTTAAAAGCAGGAATTTATTTCTTGAGGACCACCAGAACATCTTCCAGCTCGGCGATCATCTGGCGGATCATTTGTTTGTATTGGGTGGTGTCGTCTTTGGCTTCATCGCCGGACAAACGCAAGCGTGCGCCGCCGATGGTGAACCCCTGATCGTAAAGAAGCGCGCGGATCTGCCGGATCATCAGCACATCCTGGCGCTGATAATACCGGCGGTTTCCGCGGCGTTTGACGGGGTTGAGTTGAGGAAACTCCTGCTCCCAGTAGCGCAGCACGTGTGGTTTTACCGCACACAGCTCGCTGACTTCACCAATGGTGAAGTAGCGTTTGCCCGGGATGACGGGTAGTTCGTCGTTATGACTTGGTTCCAGCATAAGCCTCAACTCGGGCCTTCAACTTCTGCCCTGGACGAAAGGTGACCACACGGCGAGCCGTGATCGGGATTTCTTCTCCCGTTTTCGGATTGCGGCCAGGCCGCTGGCGTTTGTCCCGAAGGTCGAAATTGCCGAAACCGGACAATTTGACTTGTTCGTTGTCTTCGAGCGCGTGCCTGATTTCTTCGAAAAACAGTTCGACCAATTCCTTGGCCTCCCGCTTGTTCAGGCCCAGCTCTTCGTACAGACGTTCCGCCATCTCAGCTTTCGTCAAAGCCCCCATACGTCACTTCCTTAACGTGGCGTTCAACCTTTGTTCGAGCGAGGTGAGGATGTTTTGCGTTGCGGTATTCACCTCATCGTCATTAAGAGTGCGCGATGGATGCTGCCAGGTCAAGCCGACCGCAAGGCTTTTTCTATCAGGATCAATGCCTTTACCCTGATACACGTCAAATAGCCTGAGGTCCGTGAGCCATTCGCCTGCATTTTCACGGATTACATCCAGCACAGCAGTGGCCGGCACGTCCGTGGCCGCAATCAATGCCAAGTCACGACGCACTTCAGGAAAGCGCGACAACTCGCTGTATTTTGGCATTTTGCCCAAAGCCACTTCGGCCAGAACCAGCTCGAAAACGAAGACCGGACGGTCGAGACCGAGGGTTTTCGACAATTCAGGGTGGATAGCACCGACATAGCCGACCAGGCGACCATCACGCTCGACGCGCGCGGTTTGACCCGGGTGCAAAGCAGGGTGTTTACCCGGCACAAACGTGAACGCATCCAGTGCACCGGCGAAGCCCAGCACCGCTTCCACATCGGCTTTGACGTCGAAGAAATCCACGACATCGCGACCTTGCGCCCAGCCTTCCGGCAGACGGCTACCGCACACCACACCAGCCAGCATCGGCTCTTGCTTAAGGCCTTCCAGCTGACCAACGAAACGCAGACCGCTTTCGAACAGGCGGACGCGATCCTGCTGGCGGTTCAGGTTGTGCTGAAGCGCCTTGACCAGGCCCGGCCACAGGGACGAACGCATGGCAGCCATGTCGTTGGAAATCGGGTTGGCCAGCAGTAGCGGCTCGACACCCGGATTAAACAACTCGAACTGTTTCGGATCGATGAAGCTGTAGGTGATCGCTTCCTGATAACCACGAGCCACCAGCAGACGACGCAGTTCAGGCAGATCGCTGCGCGCTTCAGCCTTGGCTTGTGGTGCCAGGCGGGCTTGCGGGTAACGAACCGGCAGACGGTTGTAACCATACAAACGGGCCAGCTCTTCGATCAGATCGACTTCCAGGCTGATATCGAAACGGAAGCTTGGCACTTCAACGCGCCACTGCCCTGCCCCATCGGCAGTAATGGTCAGGCCCAAAGCGCTGAGCAGACGCTCGACTTCGGCCGAATCCATTTCCATGCCCAGCATCTGGGTGATGCGCTGGGCACGCAGGGTGATCGGTGCGATCGACGGCAGATGCTGCTCGCTGACGGTTTCGACGATCGGGCCGGCTTCGCCACCGGTGATTTCCAGCAGCAGGCCAGTGGCGCGCTCCATGGCTTCACGGGCCAGCTTCCAGTCCACGCCGCGCTCGTAGCGGTGCGAAGCGTCGGTGTGCAGGCCGTAGGAACGAGCCTTGCCAGCGACGGCAATCTGGTCGAAGAACGCGCTTTCCAGGAAAATATCGCGGGTGGTCGCGGTGTTGACGCCGCTGTGCTCGCCCCCCATGACGCCGGCGATAGCCAAGGCGCGGGTGTGGTCGGCGATCACCAGCGTATCGCTACGCAGGCTGACTTCCTGACCGTCGAGCAGCACCAGCTTCTCGCCATCTTCGGCCATGCGCACGCGGATGCCGCCATTGATTTCGGCGAGATCGAATGCGTGCAGCGGCTGGCCCAGTTCCAGCATCACGTAGTTGGTGATGTCGACGGCGGCGTCGATGCTGCGCACGTCGGCGCGACGCAGGCGCTCGACCATCCACAGTGGCGTAGGCTTGGACAGGTCAACGTTACGGATCACGCGACCCAGGTAACGCGGGCAAGCGTTCGGCGCCAGTACTTCGATCGAACGCACTTCGTCGTGCACGGCAGGAACGCTGGCAATGGCCGGGCGCACCACCGGGGCAGCATAAAGCGCACCGACTTCGCGGGCCAGACCGGCCAGAGACAGGCAGTCACCGCGGTTCGGGGTCAGGTCGACCTCGATGCTGGCGTCTTCCAGGTTCAGGTATTCACGAATGTCCTGACCGACCGGCGCATCGGCCGGCAATTCCATCAAGCCGTCGTTGCCTTCGCCAATTTGCAGCTCAGCCTGGGAGCACAGCATGCCGTTGGATTCAACGCCACGCAGCTTGGCTTTCTTGATTTTGAAATCGCCTGGCAGTTCGGCACCGATCATGGCGAACGGGATCTTCAGACCCGGGCGCACGTTTGGCGCACCGCACACAACCTGGAAGGTCTCCGCGCCACTGCTGACCTGGCAAACGCGCAGCTTGTCGGCGTCCGGGTGTTGCTCGGTGCTCAGCACCTCGCCCACCACCACGCCACTGAATTCACCGGCGGCCGGCGTAACGCTATCGACCTCAAGACCGGCCATCGACAGACGAGCAACCAGCTCGTCGCGATTTACCTGCGGGCTTACCCAGCCACGCAGCCATTGTTCACTGAATTTCATCCTGCTCTCCTAAGAATTCGTTACGACTAGCGAAATTGCGCGAGGAACCGCAAGTCGTTGTCGAAGAACAGACGCAAGTCGTTCACGCCGTAACGCAGCATGGCCAGACGCTCAACGCCCATGCCGAAGGCAAAGCCCGAAAACTCTTCCGGGTCGATCCCGGACATACGCAGCACGTTCGGGTGAACCATGCCGCAGCCCATGACTTCCAGCCAGCCAGTCTGCTTGCAGACACGGCAGCCTTTACCGCTGCACATCACGCATTCCATGTCGACTTCAGCGGATGGCTCGGTGAACGGGAAGTACGAAGGACGGAAACGCACGGCCAGTTCTTTTTCGAAGAACACGCGCAGGAACTCTTCGATGGTCCCTTTCAGGTCGGCGAAGTTGATATCGCGGTCGACCAGCAGGCCTTCGACCTGATGGAACATCGGCGAGTGGGTGATATCGGAGTCGCTGCGGTACACACGGCCTGGGCAGACGATGCGGATCGGCGGCTGTTTCGATTCCATGGTGCGGACCTGTACCGGCGAGGTATGGGTGCGCAGCAACATGTTGGCATTGAAATAGAAGGTGTCATGCATCGACCGGGCCGGGTGATGGCCTGGGATGTTGAGCGCTTCGAAGTTGTGGTAATCGTCTTCGACCTCAGGGCCTTCGGCGATGCCGTAGCCAATGTGGGTGAAGAACTGCTCGATACGTTCCAGAGTCCGGGTAACCGGATGCAGACCGCCTGAGGTCTGGCCGCGGCCAGGCAGGGTCACGTCAATGGATTCGGCGGCGAGCTTGGCCGCAAGATCGGCCTCCTCGAACAACGCCTTGCGCGCATTGAGAACCTCTGTGACACGCTCCTTGGCAACGTTGATCAGCGCACCGACTTGCGGACGCTCTTCTGCCGGCAAATTCCCCAGGGTCTTCATCACCTGAGTCAATTCACCCTTTTTGCCAAGGTAGTGAACCCGGATTTGCTCCAGGGCATTGATATCTTCAGCGCTTTGCACAGCCTCTAGTGCTTGAGAGACGAGCGCATCCAGGTTTTCCATGTACAGACTCCAGATACAAAATAGGGGAAGAGCTTGAAGGCTCTTCCCCTATTTATGACGTTTAACACCTGGCCCCACAGAGGTGAGACCGGGTGACTGTCGGGGGTACTTAAGCCAAGGTGGCTTTAGCTTTCTCGACAATCGCAGCAAACGCCGCTTTTTCGTTCACTGCCAGATCAGCCAGAACCTTACGGTCGATCTCGATGGACGCTTTTTTCAGGCCGGCGATGAAACGGCTGTAGGACAGACCGTTGATACGTGCACCAGCGTTGATACGAGCGATCCACAGAGCGCGGAACTGACGTTTTTTCTGACGACGGTCACGGTAGGCGTATTGGCCTGCCTTGATTACCGCTTGCTTGGCAACACGGAATACGCGCGAGCGAGCGCCGTAGTAGCCTTTAGCAAGTTTCAGAATTTTTTTGTGACGTTTACGGGCAATGACGCCACGCTTTACACGAGCCATGAGTTACTTCCTCTATTCTTGACTAAAATTAACGAAGGCGCAGCATGCGCTCGACTTTTGCCACGTCAGACGGATGCAGCAAGCTGCTACCGCGCAGTTGACGCTTACGCTTGGTCGACATTTTAGTCAGGATGTGGCTCTTGAAAGCGTGCTTGTGCTTGATACCGTTAGCAGTTTTCAAAAACCGCTTAGCAGCACCACTTTTCGTTTTCATTTTTGGCATGTTCGGATACTCCGCATTCAGTTGATAAACATAATCAGAAGGCCTGCCGTGCCCTGTTGATTACTTCTTCTTTTTCGGGGCGATGACCATGATCAGCTGGCGTCCTTCCATCTTAGGATGCTGTTCGACCGAACCGTACTCGAGCAAGTCACCTTCAACTCGCTTGAGGAGTTCCATCCCCAGCTCCTGGTGGGCCATCTCACGGCCGCGGAATCGCAAGGATACCTTGGCCCTGTCCCCGTCACTCAGGAAACGTACCAGGTTGCGCAGTTTTACCTGGTAATCCCCTTCCTCCGTCCCTGGACGAAACTTGATTTCTTTAACCTGAATCTGCTTCTGGTTTTTCTTGGCCGCGGCAATCTGCTTCTTCTTTTCGAAGATCGATTTGCCGTAGTCCATCAGTTTGCAAACAGGGGGTACTGCATCGGCGGAAATTTCCACCAAATCCAGTTTGGCCTCTTCAGCCTTAAGAAGCGCGTCTTCAATTGACACAATCCCAAGCTGTTCACCTTCAGCCCCAATTAACCGAACCTCGCGTGCCGAGATATTCTCGTTGATCGGGGCTTTCGGTGCAGCTCGTTTATCTTGTCTCATTTCACGCTTAATAATAATTACTCCGAATCTGGGCGACCACGCCGGGAAACCGCTTGCGCGAGAAACTCAGCGAACTGGGCGACGGGCATCGAGCCCAGGTCAGCACCTTCACGAGTACGCACAGCGACAGTCTGCATCTCGACTTCCCGATCTCCGATAACCAAGAGATAGGGAACCTTGAGCAAAGTATGCTCGCGGATTTTAAAGCCGATCTTTTCATTTCTCAAGTCAGACTTGGCACGAAATCCGCTTTCGTTGAGAGTTTTTTCAACCTCGGCGGCAAAATCGGCTTGTTTATCAGTGATATTCATAATCACTGCCTGGGTCGGCGCCAGCCACGCGGGGAATGCACCCTCGTAGTGCTCGATCAGAATTCCGACGAAGCGCTCGAAGGAACCCAGGATCGCCCGGTGCAACATCACCGGGTGCTTGCGACTGTTGTCTTCGGAGACGTATTCGGCTCCCAGACGGACAGGCAGGTTAAAATCGAGCTGAAGGGTACCACACTGCCAGACACGGCCGAGGCAATCTTTCAGCGAGAACTCGATCTTCGGACCGTAGAACGCACCCTCGCCCGGCTGCAGATCGTACGGCAGGCCCGCACTATCAAGGGCTGCGGCCAATGCCGCTTCGGCGCGATCCCACAACTCGTCGGAACCGACGCGTTTTTCCGGACGAGTGGACAGTTTCATTTCGACTTCTTTAAAGCCGAAGTCGGCATAGACGTCCATGGTCAGCTTGATGAACGCGGCGGATTCGGCCTGCATCTGCTCTTCAGTACAGAAGATGTGAGCATCGTCCTGAGTGAAGGCGCGAACACGCATGATGCCGTGCAGTGCACCCGACGGCTCGTTACGGTGGCAGGCACCGAACTCGGCCAAACGCATCGGCAGCTCGCGGTAGCTTTTCAGGCCCTGATTGAACACCTGCACGTGGCACGGGCAGTTCATCGGCTTGATGGCGTAGTCGCGGTTTTCCGACTGCGTGGTGAACATGTTGTCGGCGTAGTTGGCCCAGTGCCCGGATTTCTCCCACAGGCTGCGGTCAACGACTTGTGGAGTCTTGATCTCCAGGTAACCGTTGTCGCGCTGAACCTTGCGCATGTACTGCTCGAGCACCTGGTACAGCGTCCAGCCGTTCGGGTGCCAGAACACCATGCCCGGCGACTCTTCCTGGGTGTGGAACAGGCCCAGACGCTTGCCGATCTTGCGGTGATCGCGCTTTTCAGCTTCTTCGATGCGCTGGATGTAAGCCGCCAGCTGCTTCTTGTCCGCCCATGCGGTGCCGTAAACGCGCTGTAATTGCTCGTTCTTGGCATCGCCACGCCAGTAGGCGCCGGACAGCTTGGTCAGCTTGAAGGATTTCAGGAAGCGCGTGTTCGGCACGTGCGGACCGCGGCACATGTCGACGTATTCTTCGTGATAGTACAGGCCCATGGCCTGCTCGTTCGGCATGTCTTCGACCAGACGCAGTTTGTAGTCTTCGCCGCGAGCCTTGAACACTTCGATCACTTCGGCGCGCGGAGTGACTTTCTTGATCACGTCGTAATCTTTCTCGATCAGCTGCTGCATGCGCTGTTCGATGGCGGCCAGGTCGTCAGGCGTGAAAGGACGCTCGAAGGCGATATCGTAATAGAAGCCTTCTTCGATGACCGGACCGATGACCATCTTGGCCGTCGGGTACAGCTGCTTGACCGCGTGGCCAACCAGGTGGGCGCAAGAGTGGCGAATGATCTCCAGCCCCTCTTCATCCTTTGGCGTAATGATTTGCAGCGAAGAATCGCTGTCGATGATGTCGCTGGCGTCGACCAGCTTGCCATTGACCTTGCCGGCTACGGTGGCCTTGGCCAGGCCTGCACCGATGGATGCGGCGACCTCGGCTACGGAAACCGGGTGATCGAATGAACGTTGACTGCCGTCGGGAAGAGTAATAGTTGGCATGGCGCCTCCTCTCCTAGTGGTGACCCCTACCAAAGGTCACGTGGGTTGGGATGAGCCAGTACAAGATCCGATCCAGGCCATTCAATGACGAACGCCTGCCTTACAGCGGCAGGAGCCTTGCGGCCAACCGGAAAACCGAACCAGAGTGACTGGGATTCAAATCAGGGTTATTCGCGCATTTGCCGCTGCCGGGACGGAAGGTCATCCGGAGCCTGCAAACACCCGAGCCAGGCATGCTAGCACAGATGAACGGTCATCGATGCACCGAGGTTTTCTGCTGGGGCAAATCAGGCTTTTTTGTGCCAGAGTGCTGAACTTGAACCCCGTGTCACCCATCAGATAAAAGACATTGACCCGAAAGGAGCATCTCAGCATGCGTCTGAATCGTTTATTCGCAGTAGTCGCCCCCCTCGTCCTGTTGCTGCCGTTGGCCGCCCATGCCGACTGGCCAAAGGGTGAGCGCGAGAAGTACATGGCTCAGTGCACACAGGCGGCTTCCCCTCAGATTGGCGCTGCTGCGGCAAAATCCCACTGCGCTTGTGGCGCCGACGCGATCAAATCCTACCCGGCCAGCGATATTCAGTCGCTGATGGACAACAAGGCCACCCCGGAACTGCAACAAAAGGCACTGGGCGAGATCGCCAAATGCAAGGCCAATGCACCGGCGAAAAAGTGAGGAAAAAGTCCTTTTGACTCGGCCCAACGCTGATAAAAAGTGATGGTTTTCAGCTTTTTCGTACGATTTATGCAGGTTTTACAGCTTTTTTTATTGTCTTTACTTTCGGCTGAAAGCCTTTTAAAACGGGGCTTTCAGCCATACAGAGCAACAAAGAGAACGCGACTGTAGGGCAAACAGCACGTCCGGGGGGCTCCCAAAGCGAACATTTCGACTATGATACTCCGGTGTGCCCAGTTGGCCTGAGCAGCACAGTACTACTGAAAATATATGTTTCTTGGAGATACACCATGTCTAATCGCCAAACCGGCACCGTTAAATGGTTCAACGATGAAAAAGGCTTCGGCTTCATCACTCCTCAAGGTGGCGGTGACGACCTGTTCGTACACTTCAAAGCTATCGAAAGCGACGGTTTCAAAAGCCTGAAAGAAGGCCAAACCGTTTCCTTCGTGGCTGAGAAAGGCCAAAAGGGTATGCAAGCTGCACAAGTTCGCCCAGAGTAATTTTCTGGCGCACTAAAAAAACCCCGTCCATGTGACGGGGTTTTTTATGGGTGAAACAAAAACAATCAGCCGCAGTTGACGCGGGTGACCACCAGATTGCTGTCGGTGCTCAGGTTCAGGCGATCGGAGCGGTACTCCAGAGTCACCATGTCATCAGGCTTGAGAAACCGGGCATTCTGCGCGCCTGCACGGGTACGCGCCTGCTCCAGCAATTCGGGCGAAGCCTTTTTGCCAATGGTGAATTCGGCAGCCTTTGCTTCACAACGGCTGTGGCCGGTATCGGTCGCCACAGGGTCCTTTGCCGACTCGGTGGACGTACTGCTGCAACCGGCCAGCAGAGTGGCGGCCAACAACGTACCCAATGATGCGAGCTTCCAAGGCATGAAGCCTCCTTTCTTTCAAAAATTAAGCAGAGATCGTGCGACCGCCATTTTGGTGTTTGGTTTCAAGGCGGGCGCTATCGCCCTGCCCTCGATCTGGACGAGTGGCGAGTTTGCCTGAGCATCGCCCTGGCGTTCATCCCGCAATCGTCACTGAATATGAACAGCGTTCAATAGACGTCGATGTAGTCGTACGGCGGATTCGGCCAGTTGTCTTTCAGCGCGTTGAAGATCTGCATGACCCACACCTCATCGCTGGCTGCGACCCGTCCGACATAACCCGAGCCCTTGGCCCATGTTTCCAGGCGAAACCGCAGCCCGTCGATATCAGTACCACCCACGACACCCGACGAAATGTAAGCGATGCCGCCCTTGGTGACCCGCAACTGAGTGTGCTCATCGTCGCTGGCAGAGGCCAGTAGCTGACGCACTGCTTCGAGGGTCAAGCCGTCAGGAGTGTTCAAATCGATCTGCACAGCACAATCCTTGAAAATTCGTCAAAGACCAAGTGTCGCATAGCCCTCTCCTGATGCCTAAGTCGGAGTGCCAAACGTCCTGCAAAATGGTTAACTCGACACTCAGACTTTCCCGACTTCACGAGCGCCATCATGACCACCGTAAGCATCGACGCCAATATCACAATCAAGTGGCCACAGGGCCACAGCTCTTACAGCCCGGGCAGTCCGGAAGAGCTGGCAATCATTGGTATCGATTTGCTGGTCAAGGAATTGGGGACACAGGCCGCCCAGACCTTCATAACCCAGGTTCTCGAGAAATACTCCGACGACTATAAGGGCATGAGTGCAACGGATACCGAGTAGCGGAAAACCCCGCAGGCTGGCACCTGCGGGTCTATGGATTACTTCAAGCGAGCTAGGCGCTGGGTCAGCAGATCGAAGAAGCCCTGGGCGTCGCCATTTTCAACCCAGAAGGCATTCTTCGGTGCCTTCAGGCCGTCATACCAGTCGACAACGGTCTGACCGAAGGTCGGCCCTTCTCGACTGTCGACCACCACGTTTACCGAGCGACCGGTAAACAGTTCCGGCTTGAGCAGGTAAGCGATGACCGTGGCGTCATGCACCGGGCCACCCGGAATGCCGTAGTGCTCCATGTCACCTTTGACGTATTCGTTGAGAATATCGCCCACCAGCTTGCTGGCATTGTTGTCCAATGCGGCGATTTGCTGCAGGCGCGCTTCACTGGTGAGGATCTTGTGGGTCACGTCCAGCGGCAGATAGGTCAGTTTGACGCCACTCTTCAGCACCACTTCCGCCGCCTGCGGGTCAGCGAACAGATTGAACTCGGCCACCGGGGTGATGTTGCCACCATTGAAGTGCGCACCGCCCATGATCACCACTTCCTTGATGCCCTGAACGATTTCAGGCTCCTGGATCAGCGCCAAGGCCAGGTTGGTCTGCGGGCCGAGCATGGCGATGGTGATGCTATGGGGTTTGGCGGCCTTCAGGGTATCGATCAGGTAGTTGACTGCATTGCCTTCGGCCAGGCCTTTCTTCGGCTCATGCACGGTGACACCGGACAGACCTTCCTTGCCGTGGATGTTTTCGGCATAGATCGGCGTGCGCATCAGCGGTTTCGGCGCCCCCGCGTACACCGGCACCTCCTCACGCCCTGCCCATTCACGGGCCAGACGCGCATTACGCGAGGTCTTGTCCAGACGCACGTTGCCAGCGACGGTGGTCAGCGCACGAATGTTCAACTCTTCCGGCGAGGCCAGGGCAAACAGCAAGGCGACCACGTCGTCGGCACCTGGATCGGTGTCGATGATCAAGTCGATCTTTTCCGCCGCGTAGGCGCTTGTTGCGGTAATCAGGGACAAAAGCAGCAGACTCCGAAGCAGGTGATGCAGTTTCTGAGCATAGCGAGGCATAGCGCACTCCTTGTGCGTGGGAAGAACGGAAAGTTAGAACGTTACGCCAGCCACCAAAACGATGTTGCAGTACGGCTGACATTCGCCTGTACGAACAATCGCCCTCGCTTGTCGGCTGAGCGCCTTGAATTGTTCATGACTGATCAGCTCGCGCCGGCCAAGCGCACCTTCGGCATTCAGTTCATCCAGCACGCTTAAGGCCGACGGTTTTTTATCGAGAATTTCATGGGCCAGCACATGGCTTTCGACCTGCATTTCGCTGAGCACAACCTTCAAGGTACTGATGAAATCCGGAATGCCATGGGTCAAGGCCAGGTCAATCAACTCGACGCCGGGCGGTACTGGCAAGCCGGCATCGCCGATCACAACGGTGTCGCCATGACCCAGGGATGCGATCAGCCGCGACAACGCGACGTTGAGCAAAGGTGTCTTTTTCATGGTGCTTTAAACGCCTGTACGTCGGACAAGGTAGGAATCGAAGGTTGCGCGCCAGCCCGGGTGACCGACAGCGCAGCGGCGACCTGACCGAAACGGATCGCCTCGGCCTCGCTTTTGCCGGCCGCCAGGGCCGCTGCGAAACCACCGACAAACGTGTCGCCGGCTGCGGTGGTATCGACTGCTTTCACTTTCGGTGCCGGGAAATGCTCGAAGGTGATGCCATTGGCGAACAGCGATCCCTGAGCGCCAAGGGTGATGATCACCTTACCGGCGCCCATGGCGATCAAGCGGGTCGCGGCGGCTTCGGCAGTGCTCAGGGAATCCACCGGCAAACCGCTCAAGGCCGACGCTTCGCTTTCGTTGGGGATCAGGTAATCGATGGCCGCATACCAATCCGCCGGCAGGGGGCGACTGGCCGGCGCCGGATTGAGGATCACGGTCTTGCCCAGCTCACGACCGCGTTTCAAAGCATGGCCGACCGTGGCATCCGGCACTTCCAGCTGGCAGATGATGACATCCGCCGTCTGCAATACGTTGTCGAAACGGTCGATCACCTCAGGGGTCAGCGCGCCGTTGGCACCAGCAACAATCACGATCGCGTTCTGACTGTTGTCATCGACCACGATCAACGCCACGCCGCTGGAATCCTCGACCGTACTGACGGCCTGGCAATCGATCCGCTCGGCCAACAGCGCTCCGCGCAGCGCTTCGCCATAAGCATCGCTGCCGACACAACCGACCATCGACACCTGCGCTCCCAGCCGCGCCGCGGCCACGGCCTGGTTCGCACCCTTGCCGCCGGAAACCGTGGCAAATGACTGGCCGATCAGCGTTTCACCACCATGGGGCAGCCGTGGCGCCCGGGTCACCAGGTCCATGTTCAGGCTGCCTATTACCACTACTTTTGCTGGCATACATCTTTACTCATCAATTCGATTTCAGCGGTGCTTTTTTTGTTTAGCGGTGCTTTCGGCTCAGCGATATTGGGCAAACACACCGGCCAGCGGCGCGGTCGATTCCCGCAGGACAATACTGGGCGTCACGATGCGCTGATCGGTCGCCAGATCCGGCGCGGCGATCCGACGCAGCAACACCTCGGCCGCCATCTCGCCAAGTTGCAGGATTGACTGGCCCACGGTGGTCAACGCCGGATAGACGTAACGGCTCATCTGGATATCGTCGAAACCAATCACCGACAGCTCGGTGGGCACACGAATATTGCGCTCGGCAGCGGCACGCAACACACCGATGCCGATCATGTCGTTGCCGGCGAAGATCGCGCTGGGCGGGTTCTTTTCCAGCAGGATCGCGGCGGCGTTGTAACCGCCGGTGCTGGTGAAGTCGCTTTCCAGCATGCGCTCGCGCGGCACCTCGACGCCCGCCTCTTTCAACGCCCGGCAATAACCGGCCAGACGCATCTGCGCCACGCTGGTACTCGCCGGGCCGCCAATCGTGGCGATGTCCCGATGCCCCAACTCCAGTAAGTGCCGGGTCGCCAGATAGGCACCGTATTCGTGATCGATGCGCACCAGGTCCGCATCGACACCCTCCAGGTCACGGTCGACGATCACCATCGGCGTACGCACGCCCGTCAGGCCTTCGGCCAAGCTGCTGTCACCACCGGCAGACGCTACGATCAAGCCGTCGATGCGTTTTTCCAGCAGCACGCGAAGGTAGCTGCGCTGCTTGTCCAGGTTGTCATCGGAATTGCAGAGAATGACGCAATAGCCATTGCGCTCGCAGTAATCCTCGATGCCACGGGCCAGCTCGGCGAAGTACGGGTTGAGGCTGTTGGGCACCAGTAGGCCGATGGTCGCGGTGGTTTTCGCCTTCAACGAGCGAGCCACGGCGCTGGGCACGTAGTCGAGGCTTTTGATTGCCGCCTCGACCTTGATCCGCACTTCCTCACTGACTGGCCGCGTCTTGTTCACCACATGGGAAACCGTGGTGTAGGAAATGCCCGCGAGTGCCGCTACATCCTTGATCGTTGCCATGACTCAGGTCCGCCGGCTTGCGCGCTGACTGCGATAGGTATCGAGCACCACCGCCACCACGATAACCGCACCGGTAATGATGCGTTTGGTTGGCTCGGTCGCGCCGATCTGCGCCAGACCGGCCGCCAGTACGGAAATGATCAACACACCGAAGAAGGTGCTGATCACCGAACCGCGCCCGCCCATCAGGCTGGTCCCGCCGATCACCACCGCGGCGATCACTTGCAGCTCCAGACCGGAGCCGGCATTCGGGTCCGCCGCTTCCAGGCGAGAGATCTGAAACAACGCAGCGATACCGGCCAACAGCCCCATCAGGCTGAACACCAGGATCTTGTAGGGCTTCGGATTGATCCCCGCCAGACGTACCGCTTCTTCATTGGTGCCGATGCCGATCAGGTAACGACCGAACACCGTACGGGTCAGCACAGCCTGGGCGATGAAGATAATCAGCAAGGCAATGATGAACGACGGCGAGATGCCGAACGCGATCGGATTGGACAGCCAGGCGAAGGCATCACCGATATAAGCGGTGCGCGAACCGGTCATCTGGTATGCCAGGCCCCGCGCCATTTCCAGCACACCGAGGGACACGATGAACGACGGAATCCGCCAGGCCACGGTAATCGAACCGGTGATGGTGCCCGCCAGTGCCGCGGCACCCATTCCCAGCAACGCCGCCGGCAGCACGCTCCAACCCCAGCCGAGAATCGCCACGCTGACTGTCGACGCCGCCAGCGCCAGCACCGAACCCACCGACAAGTCGATTCCGCCGATGATCAATACGAAGGTCATGCCGACCGCCAGCACCATCAGATCGGGAATCTGGTTGGCCAGGGTGCTGAAGGTGTCGTAAGACAGGAAATGGCTGCTCAACACAGAGAACAGCGCGACCATCGCCAGCAAGGCACCGGCCAGGCCCAAGTAAGTGCCGAGGCCGTAAAAATTGCCACTACGTTTGCCGACCAGAGTTGCAGTATTCATGGAAGATCCCTAGGCGCTGCTTCGTTGAGCAACGCATCACGTTTTTGGTAGCCGGCGAACGCGGCGGCAAGCAAATCATCCTGGGTCCAGCTGTCACGCTCGAAGGTGTCGATCAGACGCCCTGCCGACAGCACGCCAATGCGGTCACAGATCAGCATCAGTTCGCGCAGGTCGCTGGACACCACCACCAGTGCTTTGCCCTGACGGGTCAACTCACCGAGCAATGTATAGATGTCGAACTTGGCGCCGACGTCGATGCCTCGGGTCGGCTCGTCGAACAGCATCACCGTGCAGTCGCGTTCGAGCCAACGGCCGATCACCACTTTCTGCTGATTGCCGCCGGACAATTCCGAGACCAATTGCGTCGGGCTGGAGCTGCGAATGCGCATGGCGTCGATCTGACGCTGGGCCAGCGACATCTCGTCACCGTTGTTGACGAAGCCGCCGCTGGAAATCACCGGCATATTGCCCAGGGCAATGTTGGCGCTGATCGATTGCGTCAGCAGCAGGCCTTCGCCCTTGCGATCTTCGGTGATCAGCGCGATGCCATGACCGACCGCGTCGGCCGGCGAACGAATATCCACCACCTGAGCCGGCGACCCCAGCGCGACGGTGCCGCTGTCAGCTGTATCGGCGCCGAAGATCAGGCGCAGCAACTCGGTGCGCCCTGCCCCGATCAAACCGGAGATCCCGAAGATCTCGCCGGCGCGCACTTCGAAAGACACATCGCGAACCTTGTCGGAGCGAGTCAGCCCTTTGACCGTCAAGGCCGGAGCACCGATATTGCGCGGGCCCATGTCGATGTGCTCGCCCAGCTCACGTCCGACCATCAGGGTGACCAGTTGCTCGCTGTTGTAATTGGCCATCGGCTCGACGCACACCAGGTTGCCGTCGCGCAATACCGCGATGCGCTGGGCCACCCGTGCCAGTTCTTCGAGACGGTGGGAAATGTAGATGATCGACACGCCGCGCGCCTGCAGACGAGTGATCTGCTCGAACAGCATTTCGACTTCACGGGCCGTCAGCATCGCGGTCGGCTCGTCGAGGATCAGCACATGGCAATCGCCGATCAGGTTGCGGGCGATTTCCACCATCTGCTGGTGACCGATACCCAGCTCACCGACCAGGGTGTCCGGATCGATGGCATCGAGGCCGACCTGAGCCATGGCCTCGATCGCCGCCCTGCGCAGTTGCTTGCGGCTGATCCAGCCACCGAGGCTGGGCAGGTTGTCGAGGAACAGGTTTTCCGCCACCGACAATGTCGGCAACAGATTGAGTTCTTGCATGACCATGCGCACGCCCAGCTTTTCAGCCTGGCTGCGGCTGCCGGGGCAGTAATCCTGCCCCTGGAATCGCATCTGGCCGGTGGTCGGCGTGACCAGCCCGCCAATGATTTTCGACAGCGTACTTTTGCCGGCACCATTCTCGCCGGTCAGCGCCAGCACTTCGCCGCGCATCAGCGTCAGGTCGATGCCGGTCAGGACAGGTTGAGCGTAGGTCTTACCGATACCGCTGACCGAGAGGACAGCGTTCGGGGCGGAAACTGACATAAAAACTCTCCATGCGCCCGCCCCAAGGGGCGAGCACCGTTGTGTCGCCAGAAAGACTACTTGGTAACCAGCTCTACCGGAGTTTCGATGACGCCGTTGGCGCCGCTATCGACTTTCTCGCCCTTGATGATTTTCAGCGCGGTCTCGATGCCGAATACTGCTTGCCGGGCAGCAAACTGGTCGGCGGTGGCCAGGACGCGGCCATCCTTGAGCATTGGCTTGATCGCATTGATGTTGTCGTAACCGACCACTTGCACCTTGCCGGCCTTGCCGGCGGCACGTACGGCAGAGACCGCGCCGACCGCCATGCTGTCGTTGCCGGCCAGCAGGGCCTTGATGTTCGGGTATTCGCTGAGCATCGACGAGGCCACTTTGCCGCCCTTGTCGATTTCCCAATCGCCGGACTGCAGGGACACGACTTTGATCTGCGCCGCTTCCATCGCATCCTTGAAGCCGGCCGTGCGCTGCTGGGCGTTGGTGGTGGTGGAAACGCCTTCGATGATGCCGACTTCGTCACCGGCCTTCAGTTGCTTGGCCAGGTACTCACCCACCAGGCGCGCACCTTTGCGGTTGTCCGGGCCTACGAATGGAACGGTGATGTTTTTGCTTTTGACGACAGCCGGGTCCAGCTGGTTATCGATGTTGATCACGGTGATACCGGCATCGACTGCTTTCTTGATGACCGGGACCATGGCCTTGGAGTCTGCCGGAGCGATGACCAGCGCGTTGACCTTGGACAGGATCATTTGCTCGACGATGCGCGTCTGGCCGGCCGTGTCCGTTTCGTCCTTGATGCCGTTGGAGATCAGCTCGAAGTCGCCGGAGTGGTCTTTCTGGTAGGCCTTGGCGCCGTCTTCCATGGTCAGGAAGAACTCGTTGGCCAGGGATTTCATGACCAGCGCGACTTTAGGTTTTTCAGGGGTTGCGGCGAATGCCGAAGAGACAGGCAACGCTGCGGATGCGGCAGCCAGCATAGCGACAGAGAGAAGACGTCCAGCGAATGGCAACTTCATGGGTTCACTCCGATCTTATGATTATTCTTAGCAACGCTTGCGCTGGATCATCAATGGATCAACCCATCGACGGCGACCGCGCAAACGTTTGCGTAGACCGAACTATGCGAACCCTGCCGAGATTTGTCAACGACCTGTTCTGTGTATCCGTTGGCAAAAACCAACCCGTTTTTTTATCACGCCGTGGTGTTGACCAGACCGCCACCGCTGGAATCCTTGGCCAGCTCCTTGACCAGATTGCCGGTCACTTGCGCCAGTGCAGCGCTGGTATTGGCGATTTGCCCCTGGATTGTCATGACTGCGCTGGCCTTGGCTTCCGGGGTCGAATAATTCGCCGCCTGAGCGGCCGCCAGTTGCTGTTGCTGTTCGCGCAGTTGCTGCTGCAGTTCCTGCATGCGCTTGAGCAATACCTGCACCGCAATACTCTGACTGCTGGTTTTCTCGGATTTGCTTTCGCTCTGAGCCGCCGCGCCGCCAGCGGTTCTGACCTGCTTGTCGTCGCCCTGCTCTTCGCCCAGCGCCTGGGCCGAGGCGTCGGATGTTGCTTCACTCAAGTCGTTGATGGTCGCCGGGGATTTACCCCCGATAGTGATTGCGCCTGCATTTGCAAAACCGACAGTAAACGACATGTGAACTCCTGAAAAAATAGATCCTTTAAAGGAGCATCGACCTGTGCGGGGTTTTCTTTAGCACCGATTTTCGATTTTGCAAGGCGACCTTCTCAATGAAGGTCGGTGAGCCGAACATAAAAGCTGAACATATTCGGAAACCCGGACAGCCAGGCGCGAAGTATCGCCAGCCACGGCAACAATATTGATAAAAATCATCAGGTTAAAAGATCACCTTCTCCAGCGTCCGACTGGTACAGATCCTGCTCTTCTTCTACACCCCCGGCGTTCAGATCTGCTTGGGGCGCTTCTAGATGAACTTGCATCTGCACCGCCTCACTACTAGAGAAAACAATAATGAAATCTGCCTTCAACACTTTTATTCCGGGCGCCTTGGCCCTGCTTATGCTTCTGCCTACAGCCCTTCAGGCAAAAGAAATCGAAACCCAACAGAAACTGGCGAACGTGGTGATCCTGGCCACCGGCGGCACCATTGCCGGCGCTGGCGCCAGCGCCGCCAACAGCGCCACCTACCAAGCGGCGAAAGTCGGCATCGAACAATTGATCGCAGGAGTTCCGGAACTGAGCCAATTGGCCAACGTTCGCGGCGAACAAGTCATGCAGATCGCATCCGAAAGCATCACCAACGACAACCTGCTGCAACTGGGACGTCGCGTGGCTGAACTGGCCGACAGCAAAGACGTCGATGGCATTGTCATCACCCACGGCACCGACACCCTGGAAGAAACTGCTTACTTCCTGAACCTGGTGGAGAAAACCGACAAGCCGATTATCGTCGTCGGCTCCATGCGCCCTGGCACCGCCATGTCGGCCGACGGCATGCTGAACCTGTACAACGCCGTCGCCGTGGCCAGCAGCAAAGACGCGCGCGGCAAAGGCGTGTTGGTGACCATGAACGATGAAATCCAGTCGGGTCGCGATGTCAGCAAAATGATCAACATCAAGACCGAGGCGTTCAAAAGTGCCTGGGGGCCGTTGGGCATGGTGGTCGAAGGCAAATCCTACTGGTTCCGCCTGCCGGCAAAGCGTCACACCATGGACTCGGAATTCGACATCAAAACCATCAAGAGTCTGCCTGACGTCGAAATTGCCTACTCCTATGGCAACGTCAGCGACACCGCCTACAAAGCCCTTGCGCAGTCGGGCGCCAAAGCCATCATCCACGCCGGCACCGGCAATGGCTCGGTATCGTCCCGCGTGGTTCCCGCCCTGCAGGCCTTGCGCAAAGACGGCGTACAAATCATTCGCTCTTCTCACGTCAATGCCGGCGGCTTCGTCCTGCGTAACGCTGAACAGCCTGACGACAAGTACGACTGGGTTGTTGCTCACGACCTGAACCCGCAAAAAGCCCGCATCCTGGCCATGGTCGCACTGACCAAGACCAACGACAGCAAAGAGCTGCAACGGATGTTCTGGGAGTACTGATTCGCCCGCGCCCGACCCGTTCGCGGTCGGGCACCGCTGTCACCACTCGCCAGTCCTGGCGAGTGGTTCACGACCTCTTTCCGATAAAAAATCTCCCTTCGCCCTACACCAAACGGAAAAAACCACTGTCAGAGGATTTTCTTGAATTTTAAGCAGTTGCGAAAATGCCTACAGTTAAATACTGTATGCACGTACAGCTTAATAAGGATAACTCCGTGGCCACTACCTCCGCCTCTCCTGACGCTTACGAACGCCTGGGTATGCGCATTCAGAAAATCATCAATTCCCCCACCGCCCAGAAAGCCAAAGCTGCACTGATCTTCCGTCTTCCGGACGAACCCGTGGATGAGTGGGAGCGTTTGCTCGAAGAAATCGACGAGAACGACAACGTCACCCTCGCCCATCGCGACGATGGCGGCGTGCAGATTTTCTGGGTTGTGCCGAAGGAAGATTGAGTCAATGAGCGTCCGCTGGTTTGCTTTGCTGTTTCTGCTCATCACCCTTGGTGCCCAGGCTGGCGCCCCACGCACCTTCAACGAAGCCAAGAAAGTCGCCTGGAAGTTGTACGCTCCGCAATCCACCGAGTTTTATTGCGGCTGCAAATACACCGGCAACCGCGTGAACCTCGCCGCCTGTGGTTATGTGCCACGCAAAAACGCCAAGCGCGCCTCGCGCATCGAGTGGGAACACATTGTTCCTGCCTGGCAGATCGGCCATCAGCGTCAGTGCTGGCAACAAGGAGGTCGCAAGAACTGCACGCGCTACGACCCGACCTATCAAAAAGCTGAGGCCGACCTGCACAATCTGGTACCCAGCATCGGCGAGGTGAATGGCGATCGGAGCAATTTCAGTTTCGGCTGGCTACCCGTGCAATCGGGTCAATATGGCTCGTGCCTGACTCAGATCGACTTCAAGGCGAAGAAGGTCATGCCCCGCCCTTCCATTCGCGGCATGATCGCCCGAACCTATTTCTACATGAGCAAGCAGTACGGCTTACGCCTGTCGAAACAGGATCGGCAATTGTACGAAGCCTGGAACAAGACCTACCCGGTTCAGGCATGGGAACGTCAGCGCAACCAGAGCGTGGCGTGCGTGATGGGCCGCGGCAACGAGTTTGTCGGCCCCGTAGACATGAAGGCTTGCGGCTAACCGGCTGCCAGCACTTTCTCCCGGCAGATTGCGCCCCGCACAAAAAAAAACGCCCCGACCGAAGTCGGGGCGTTTTCATGTGCGGCTAAGGCTTAGCGCGGGAATGCTGGCGGGTTTACACCGGCCATGTCTTCCATCACGCGAACTACCTGGCAGCTGTAACCGAATTCGTTGTCGTACCAGACGTACAGAACAACGCGGTTGTCGTTGCAGATGGTCGCTTCAGCGTCCACTACGCCTGCGTGGCGCGAGCCCACGAAGTCGGTGGAAACCACTTCCTGCGAGTTGACGAAGTCGATTTGCTTATGCAGATCGGAGTGCAGCGCCATGTAGCGCAGGTACTCGTTCATCTCTTCACGGGTGGTGGCTTTCTCAAGGTTCAGGTTGAGAATGGCCATCGACACGTTTGGCGTCGGAACGCGAATCGCGTTACCGGTCAGCTTGCCGGCCAGTTCAGGCAGCGCCTTGGCGGCAGCAGTGGCAGCACCGGTCTCGGTGATCACCATGTTCAACGCGGCACTACGGCCACGACGATTGCCTTTGTGGAAGTTGTCGATCAGGTTCTGGTCGTTGGTGTACGAGTGAACCGTTTCAACGTGACCGTTGACGATGCCGAACTTGTCGTTGACAGCTTTCAGCACCGGCACGATGGCGTTGGTGGTGCAGGAAGCGGCAGAAACGATCTTGTCGTCAGCGGTGATTTCACCGTGGTTGATACCGTGAACGATGTTCTTCAGCTTGCCTTTGCCAGGCGCGGTCAGAACAACGCGGTCGATACCCGGGCAGGCCAGGTGCTGGCCCAGGCCGTCGGCGTCACGCCATACACCGGTGTTGTCCACCAGCAGCGCGTTTTTGATGCCGTACTGGGTGTAGTCCACTTCAGTCGGGTTCTTCGCGTAGATAACCTGGATCAGGTTGCCGTTGGCGGTGATGGTGTTGTTGGCCTCATCAATGGTGATGGTGCCGTTGAACGAGCCGTGCACCGAGTCGCGACGCAGCAGGCTGGCACGCTTGACCAGATCGTTCTCGGCGCCCTTGCGGACAACGATGGCGCGCAGACGCAGGCCGTCGCCACCACCGGTTTTCTCGATCAGGATGCGCGCCAGCAGACGACCGATACGACCGAAGCCGTACAGGACAACGTCGGTTCCGGTACGGCCGGAACCATTCTGCTTGCCGACCACATCAGCCAGTTCGTCACGGACGAACGCTTCGGCGGTACGGCCATTGCCTTCGGCCTTGAACTTGACGGCCAACTTGCCCAGATCTACCGAAGCAGCGCCGAGCTTGAGCTCGCTCATTGCCTTGAGCAGCGGGAATGTTTCGTGGACGGACAATTCGCTGTCATCGGACTGGCGATGGCGAGCAAAGCGGTGAGCTTTGAGAATCGCGATGACAGACTGGTTGATCAGACTGCGGCCATAGATCGAGCTCACCACGTTGTTATTGCGGTAGAGCTGACCGATAAGCGGAATCATCGCTTCTGCGAGTGCTTCACGGTCGATCCATTCACCAAGACACTGGTCGGGCTTCTGAGTCACGGGAACCTTCCACATGTAGGGGCAGAAAAAAGGGGCTACATTATGCCGCCGAGTGCCTCCCGTAGCAATGCGCGCCTGTCGCACGAGCGGTAACAAAATTCCGTTCAAAAAAATCACGCCCCGCGCCAGCCCAGTAAATACGGGGCTTTCAGCACAGTCAATTTTTCGACGATAACGCCACAGTGTCCGTAACCATCCGTAACACCGAGCGGTTTTGGCACTACATTTCCAGTATTAAATCGCCAGTTTTTGTCATTACCACTACATTTTGCTCACCCTGTGTATATAGACACAGTCTGCAACTGACAGCCGGCACCCGAGACCGTTACAATTACCGACTTTGTCGCAACGCTTGGAGCTCAACCTTCCGTGCCCGTTCTGCGTCTACCGCTTCTCCCTGCCGCGGCAGGTAAACAGCACTGGGGCAACCTGCCCGGTGCCGCCCTGAGCCTGGCCATCGCCGAGGCCGCCAGCGCTGCCAAGCGCTTTACCTTGCTACTGACCGCCGACAGCCAGAGTGCCGAACGGCTGGAACAGGAGCTGAGTTTCTTCGCCCCGGATTTGCCTGTTCTGCACTTCCCCGACTGGGAAACCCTGCCCTACGACCTGTTCTCGCCACACCAGGACATCATCTCGCAACGCATCGCCAGCCTGTATCGGTTGCCGGAGCTGGCGCATGGCGTTCTGGTGGTGCCGATCACCACTGCCCTGCACCGTCTGGCGCCGACCAAATTCCTGCTCGGCAGCAGCCTGGTGCTGGATGTCGGCCAGAAACTCGATGTCGAGCAGATGCGCACCCGGCTTGAAGCCACCGGATATCGATACGTCGATACCGTGTACGAGCATGGCGAATTTACTGTGCGTGGCTCGCTGATCGACCTGTTCCCGATGGGCAGCAAGTTGCCTTATCGCATTGACCTGTTCGACGACGAAATCGAGACCCTGCGCACTTTCGACCCGGAAAACCAGCGTTCCATCGACAAGGTCGACTCGGTCAAACTGTTACCGGCCAAGGAATTCCCGCTGCAGAAAGAAGCCGTGACCCGCTTCAAGGCGCGGTTTCGCGAGCGCTTCGATGTCGACTTCCGTCGCTGCCCGATTTTCCAGGATTTGAGCAGCGGGATTACGCCGGCGGGCATCGAGTACTACCTGCCGCTGTTCTTCGAGGAAACCTCCACCCTGTTCGATTACCTGCCCCAGGACACGCAAGTGTTTTCCCTGCCGGGCATCGAACAGGCCGCGGAGAATTTCTGGAATGACGTGCGTAACCGCTATGAAGAACGCCGCGTCGATCCGTCCCGTCCTTTATTGCCACCGGCCGAGTTGTTCCTGCCGGTGGAAGACTGCTTTGCGCGCCTGAAGAGCTGGCCCCGTGTGGTGGCCAGTCAACAAGACGTCGAAACCGGTGTCGGCCGCGAACGCTTCCCGGCTCAGCCGCTGCCGAACCTGGCCATCGAAGCCAAGGCCACTCAGCCGTTGGCGGCGCTGGCCAGTTTCCTCGACGAATTCCCCGGCCGCGTGCTGTTTACCGCCGAGTCCGCGGGCCGTCGTGAAGTGCTGCTGGAATTGCTCGAACGCTTGAAGCTGCGACCGAAAACCGTCGACAGCTGGCCGGACTTTGTCGCCAGCAAAGAGCGCTTGGCGATCACCATTGCACCACTCGACGAAGGCCTGTTGCTGGACGACCCAGCGCTGGCCCTGGTTGCCGAAAGCCCATTGTTCGGTCAGCGCGTAATGCAGCGCCGTCGCCGCGAGAAACGCGCCGACGCGAACAACGATGCGGTGATCAAAAACCTCACCGAGCTGCGCGAAGGTGCGCCGGTGGTGCACATCGATCATGGTGTCGGCCGCTATCTGGGGCTGACGATCCTGGAAATCGACAACCAGGCCGCTGAGTTCCTGACCCTCGAATACGCCGAAGGCGCCAAGCTGTACGTGCCGGTAGCCAACCTGCACCTGATCGCCCGCTACACCGGCAGCGACGATGCCTTGGCCCCGCTGCACCGCCTCGGCTCCGAGACCTGGCAGAAAGCCAAGCGCAAAGCCGCCGAACAAGTGCGCGACGTGGCCGCCGAGTTGCTCGACATCTATGCCCGCCGCGCCGCTCGCGAGGGTTATGCCTTCGCCGACCCGAAAGCCGATTACGCGACCTTCAGCGCCGGTTTCCCGTTCGAAGAAACCCCGGACCAGCAAACCACCATCGAAGCGGTGCGCGAAGACATGCTCGCGCCGAAACCGATGGATCGGCTGGTCTGCGGCGACGTCGGTTTCGGCAAGACCGAAGTGGCCATGCGCGCGGCGTTCATCGCAGTGCATGGCGGTCGTCAGGTGGCAATTCTGGTGCCGACCACCCTGCTCGCCCAGCAACACTACAACAGCTTCCGCGACCGCTTTGCCGACTGGCCGGTGACGGTGGAAGTGATGAGCCGTTTCAAGTCGGCCAAGGAAGTGAACGCCGCAGTTGCGGACCTGGCCGAAGGCAAGATCGACATCGTTATCGGCACACACAAGCTGCTGCAAGATGACGTAAAAATCAAAAACCTGGGGCTGGTGATCATCGACGAAGAGCACCGTTTCGGTGTCCGTCAGAAAGAACAGCTCAAGGCACTGCGCAGTGAAGTCGACATCCTGACACTGACCGCAACGCCGATTCCGCGGACGCTGAACATGGCGGTGTCGGGCATGCGCGACCTGTCGATCATCGCCACACCGCCGGCCCGTCGCTTGTCGGTGCGTACCTTCGTCATGGAGCAGAACAAGAGCACGGTCAAAGAGGCCCTGCTGCGTGAGTTGCTACGTGGCGGCCAGGTCTACTACCTGCACAACGATGTGAAGACCATCGAGAAATGCGCCGCCGACCTCGCCGAACTGGTGCCGGAAGCGCGGATCGGCATCGGCCACGGGCAGATGCGCGAACGTGAACTCGAACAGGTGATGAGCGACTTCTATCACAAGCGCTTCAACGTGCTGATCGCCTCGACCATCATCGAGACCGGCATCGACGTGCCGAGCGCAAATACCATCATCATCGAGCGCGCCGACAAGTTCGGACTGGCCCAGTTGCACCAGTTGCGTGGCCGGGTCGGTCGCAGTCACCACCAGGCGTATGCTTACCTGCTGACACCCCCACGCCAGCAAATCACTCCCGATGCGGAAAAACGTCTGGAAGCGATCGCCAATACCCAGGACCTCGGCGCGGGCTTCGTGCTCGCCACCAACGACCTGGAAATCCGTGGTGCCGGCGAACTGCTGGGCGACGGCCAGAGCGGGCAGATCCAGGCCGTGGGTTTCACGCTGTACATGGAAATGCTCGAGCGTGCGGTGAAGTCGATCCGCAAGGGCGAACAGCCGAACCTCGATCAACCGCTAGGCGGCGGTCCGGAAGTCAATCTGCGTGTACCGGCGTTGATTCCTGAAGACTACCTGCCGGACGTTCATGCTCGACTGATTCTCTACAAACGCATTGCCTCGGCCACCGATGAGGAAGGCCTCAAGGACCTGCAAGTGGAGATGATCGACCGCTTCGGCCTGTTGCCGGAACCGACCAAGAACCTGGTGCGGATCACGGCGCTGAAATTGCAAGCCGAACAGCTGGGCATCAAGAAAGTCGACGGCGGCCCGCAAGGCGGTCGGATCGAGTTCGCGGCACAGACCCCGGTCGACCCGCTGACACTGATCAAACTGATCCAGAGCCAGCCCAAACGCTACAAATTCGAAGGCGCCACGATGTTCAAGTTCCTCGTGCCGATGGAGCGCCCCGAAGAACGCTTTAATACTGTAGAGGCGCTATTCGAGCGCCTCATTCCGACCACTGCTTGAAGGACGCCGCATGCGCCTGTTTCGCTCACTGACCTTGCTGATGACGCTGTTGATGTCGCTGCTCGCCTCGACCGCGTTTGCCGCTGATCTGTATCAGGTTGAAATGATTCTGGTACGGCAAAACGCCGTGCCTGCCATCGTCAGCCGCGCCGCGCCAGAAGACTGGGCTGCCGGTGCCCAACGCATCAGCCCCGACAGCTTTCGCACGCCAAGCCTGAATGCCGAAGTGGAAAAACTCACCGCCAGCAACGAGTACACGGTGTTGCTGCACAAGGCCTGGCAACAGAACCTGGGTGAAGAAGCCAGCAAAATCGCGATCAGCGAAGGCAAGGAACAGTTCGGCCAATTCCCGATCGAGGGCACGTTGAACCTGAAACTGGGGCGTTTCACTGACGTCGACGCCGACTTCTGGGTCAATCAGATTGACGCCAACGGCATGGTCACCGCCAGCGAACGCCTGAAGCAGGAAAGCCACACCAAGAACGGCCTGCTGAACTTCCTCGACAATGGTCACCTGGGCCTGTTGATCAAAATCACCTCGCTGACCGCCCCTGCACCTCGGCCAGTCCCCGATGAAATTCCGGACTGATTGAAGCCCTTATGTCCTCCGCGACCCTGAGCAAACCCCTGGCAACATCCTGGGTCAGCCGATTCAAGGAACAGAGCCTGGAACGTGGCCGTCGCTACGCACTGGAGAACCGCGTCAGGATCGTCGAAGTCGGCGATGCCACCATCACCGCCAGTTGCGAAGGCTCTGGCGGTAACGTTTACCGTCAGACCATTCGCCTGCGCGAGTCGGCCAAAGGCACCTTGCTGATGATCGACGCCACGTGCACCTGCCCGGTTCACAGCAACTGCAAACATTGCGCAGCGGTGTTGCTGCAAGTGCAGGAAACCCTCGCGTATCCGGCAGCCGCGAAAGACGCCGAACTGCTGGAAAAACTTCAGGCCGTATTGGAAAACCGTAGCCCGAAAGCGCCGCCGCAAGTGCTGGTGGACAACGTGCAACCGGTGCCGCGCCTGTGGCTGGCGAGCATCGAGTTCAGCGCCTTCGAACCGCGCAACGGAAAAATGCAGCGTTACATTCAGCATCGCGCGGCGCTGTCCTTCAGCTATCTGGACGAATACGTCAGCGGACAGAAAAACGCTGACATCCTGATTCGTCAGG
Organism: Pseudomonas sp. GW821-FHT03E01; assembly: GCF_059420765.1. Classification (NCBI taxonomy): domain Bacteria; kingdom Pseudomonadati; phylum Pseudomonadota; class Gammaproteobacteria; order Pseudomonadales; family Pseudomonadaceae; genus Pseudomonas; species Pseudomonas sp. GW821-FHT03E01. The sequence goes on from NZ_JBWKUI010000006.1 coordinate 341,068, forward strand.
AGACACAGACGCTGCGGATAAAACGTCACCCGGAAGTCGAACAGACCTACAGGGAGCAGCTGCGGATCCTCGGTTTCAAAGTCGCCACCCGACAAAGCAAGGCCTTGCCGGAAAGTGCCGGCGAACTCTACGAGATGGTCAATGACAGCGCCTGGCTGACCTTCACCCTCAATGAGCTGCCGAAGTTGCGCACCCAAGGCTGGGAGTTGCAGATCGACGAGGATTTCGGCTTCGACCTGACTGCCGTGGACGATTGGTACGCCACCGTTGAGCAGGCGCCGGAACGCGACTGGTTCGACCTGGAACTGGGGATCATCGTCAACGGCGAACGCCTGAGCCTGCTGCCGATCCTGTTGAACCTGATGCGCTCCCACACCGAAATCCTCAACCCGGAACGGCTCGCCCGACGTCGTGACGACGAACTGATCCTGGTGAACATCCCACAACGTCGCAGCACCGACCAGGGCCCGTTGCAGGTCGCCCTGCCCTTCGGCCGCCTGAAACCAGTGCTGGCCACCCTTGGCGAGTTTTACCTGCAAGAGCCCGGCGAAACCACGCTGCGCCTGAGCAAGGCCGACGCCACGCGACTGAACCCGCTGGAAGGCCTGCCGCTGCTCTGGGAAGGTGGCGAGCAGATCCGCACCTTTGCCCAGCGCCTGCGCGACATCAAGGACCACACCGCCGCAGCGCCCGAAGGCTTGAATGCCACCTTGCGTCCGTATCAGCTGGAAGGCCTGAGCTGGATGCAGTCGTTGCGACAACTGGAAGTCGGCGGGATTCTCGCGGACGACATGGGCCTGGGCAAAACCCTACAGACCCTGGCACACATTCTCAGCGAGAAGAATGCCGGGCGCCTCGATCGGCCGTGCATGGTGGTCATGCCCACCAGCCTGATTCCGAACTGGCTCGACGAAGCGGCGCATTTCACGCCCCAGCTCAAAGTGCTGGCGCTGTACGGCGTCAGTCGCAAAAAGCATTTCGATAACCTGGCCGATTACGACCTGATCCTGACCACCTATGCACTGCTGCCCAAGGACGTCGAACGTCTGGCCGCGCAGCCATTGCACGTACTGGTGCTGGATGAAGCGCAGTACATCAAGAACCCCAACAGCAAGGCCGCCCATGCGGCCCGTGAGCTGAATGCTCGCCAGCGTTTGTGCCTGAGTGGCACGCCGCTAGAAAACCACTTGGGCGAGCTGTGGTCGCTGTTCCACTTCCTGCTGCCGGGTTGGCTCGGTGATGTGAAAAGCTTCAACCGCGATTACCGCGTACCGATAGAAAAGCGTGCCAGTGAAGTACGACTTCAACACCTGAACGGTCGGATCAAACCGTTCCTGCTGCGCCGGACCAAGGAACAAGTGGCCACCGAACTGCCGCCGAAAACCGAAATCGTCCATTGGGTCGAGCTCAACGAAGCCCAGCGCGATGTGTACGAAACCATGCGCCTGGCCATGGACAAAAAAGTCCGCGACGAGATCACCCGCAAAGGCGTGGCACGCAGCCAGATCATCATTCTTGAGGCACTGCTGAAGCTGCGTCAGGTGTGCTGTGATTTGCGCCTGGTCAACGATGCTGCCCTGCCCGCTCGCGGCAGCACCTCCGGCAAACTCGATAGCCTGATGGAAATGCTTGAAGAGCTGTTCGAGGAAGGTCGGCGGATTCTACTGTTCTCGCAGTTCACCTCAATGTTGTCGCTGATCGAGGACGAGCTGAACAAACGCGGCGTGGCGTACGCGATCCTGACCGGCCAGACCCGTGACCGACGCACGCCAGTCAAGGAATTCCAGAGCGGCAAGCGTCAGATCTTTCTGATCAGTTTGAAGGCTGGCGGTGTGGGCCTGAACCTGACCGAAGCCGATACGGTGATTCACTACGACCCTTGGTGGAACCCGGCGACGGAAAATCAGGCGACGGATCGTGCGTATCGCATTGGTCAGGAGAAGCCGGTGTTCGTCTACAAGATGATTGCCAGGGGCACGGTAGAAGAGAAGATTCAGCATCTGCAGAAGGAAAAATCCGATCTGGCCGCAGGCGTGCTGGATGGACGCAAGACCGGGGACTGGAAGTTGCAGAGCGATGATATCGAGGCGTTGTTTGCGCCGTTGCCGGAAAAAATCGATAAGTAGCAAGGATAGTCAGATCGCGATTACGAGCAGGCTTGCCCCCACAGGGTGAGCATCAATCCTGCGGGAACCTGCTCGCGAAAGGGGTCTTCTGAAATCGGACATGTCCTCCTGTAGGAGCGAGCGATGCGGCGACCCGACTTGCCCGCGAAGGCGGTGTGTCAGTCAACGTCGATGTTGAATGCGCTGACGCCTTCGCGGGACAGCAAAACAATGCTGTTGATGACAGAGTTTACGATAAGTAGGACTCGCGCTGGGATTCGATGAGGGTCAGAGCAGCCTCCCAGGCCAGGTCGATGATGTTGTCCTGTTCATCGCGGTCAAACTGTTCGGCGGTGTGCGCACAGACTTCCGGAGACGGGTAATGCAGCGCCGAACCACCGGCCAGCGCTTGAACCTGTGCCTGACAGGCACGCTCCAGGAAGTGAATTTCCTGAAATGCCTGGGCCACGCCGGAGCCACCGACCAGCAGGCCGTGATTACGCAGGATCATCGCCCGATGCGGCCCCAGATCGGCAATCAGACGCTCGCGCTCATCCAGCGACAGGGCAATGCCTTCATAGGTGTGATACGCCAACTTGCCGTAAAACTTCAACGCGTGCTGACTGATCGGCAACAAGCCGTGCTTCTGCGCGGCGACGGCCATGCCGGCGGCGGTGTGAGTGTGAATCACACAGTTTAGATCCGGGCGAGCCATGTGGATTGCCGAGTGGATCACAAAGCCTGCGGCATTGACCCGATGACCTTTGTAGGCCGGATCGACCACTCGCCCTTCCTGATCGATGCGCACCAGATCCGAGGCGCGCATGCGGTCGAAAATAACCCCGTAGCGGTTGATCAGAAAGTGATGCTCAGGCCCTGGAATACGCAGGGTAATGTGGGTGTCGATCAGGTCGGTCATGCGAAAGTGCGCGACCAGGCGATACAGCGCGGCCAGTTCGCAACGGGCTTGCCATTCAACCGTGCCGATGTGTTCAGGTTTGCTCACGAATGCACCTCTTTAGTCAGCGCACTCTGTGGCGCTTGTGAGCTTTATCGCTTCCATGCCAGGATTAGTCAATTTTCATATTCTTATCTTTACTATTAGCACTGCTACTACATGGAATCTTTATGCCGTCCACTTCGAACCCGTGGGTTGGTCGCCGCTTTCTGAATGACCGTCTCGACTGGAACCTGCTGCGCACTTATCTGGTGATCGGTCAGGAAGGCAGCATGAGTCGGGCCGCCGCGCGGCTGCACATCACCCAGTCGGCGGTCAGCCAGGCTTTGAAGCGTCTGGAAGAACAACTGGAATGTGTGTTGATCGCCCGCAGTGGAAGGCGGTTCGATCTGACGGAAACCGGGGAAGAAGTCCTGCGCATTGCAACGGACATTTACGGCGATATTTCGCGCCTGGGAACGGTGCTGGAGAGTCGGCACGACGACGTGGTCGGCAAGATCCGCATCCTCACCGTCAGCGGCGTGCAAGCACGACACTACGATGAATTCCTCGCCGACTTCCATGAAACCCACCCGAAAGTCGAGCTGGAAGTTGAGGTGATGGGCAGTTCGAACATCATCAGTTCGTTGCTGCAAAAGACCGCGACCATTGGCGTCGGATTATGCCGTTTACCGCAGCCGCGACTGGAACAGAGGGTATTGTTTCGCGAGCGTTATGCGTACTTTTGCGGGCAGCGTCATCGACTTTTCGGACAAGAGAATCTGACCCTTGAACAGCTCGCTGCAGAGAACTTCGTCAGTTTCACCAGCGATCAGCTCGGCGGCAATCTTTCACCCCTGACCCTGTTTCGCGACCAGCAAGGCTTTACCGGCAAGATCGTTGCGTCATCCACCAGTTTCGAAGAGATTTACCGCTTGATCTGCGCAGGGTTTGGTATTGGGTGTTTGCCAACTCATCTGGTGCGCAGGGATGTCGAGCAAGGTTTGCTCTGGCGTTTGCCGCCGGAAGACGGCGTGGTGGATTTCGATATCCAGCTGTTGTGGAATCGCGAGCAGAAGATGAATCAGGCCGAAACCGTGTTCCTGGAAAGCTTCCAGCACATGCTCAGCATTCGGGAGCCTGTGCTGTGAAGCCTTGATCCTTAAACGTGAGGGTCGCCCGGGGCTTTGCTCGGCGCGGCGTATTGCGGCTTCAGGTGGCCGTCCTGATCAAGTAGCCAGGCATCCATGATCTGCCGCACCACAGGGCCGGCGACGCGACCACCGGCCTCGCCGTTTTCGATCATCACCGAGATGACAATCTGCGGATGTTCAGCCGGGGCAAAACCGACGAACAACGCATTGTCGCGGTTACGCTCAAGGGTTTTCGCCCGGTTGTAGCGCTCACCCTGCTTGATCGCCACCACTTGCGCGGTGCCACTTTTGCCGGCGATGCGGTACTGCGCGCCCTGCGCCGCCGCTCGGGCAATCCCGCGCGCGTCGTGCATCACCATCTGCATGCCGTGGTTGACCTGCTCCCAGTCACGCGGATCCTTGAGCAGGATGTTCGGCATCGGATGCTCGTCCACCGGCGCGACGCCATCCACGGTCTTGGCCAGGTGCGGCCGGTTCCATACACCTTTGTTGGCGATCAGCGCGGTGGCCTGTGCCAGCTGCAGAGGAGTGACCTGCATATAGCCCTGGCCAATGCCGAGGATCACTGTCTCGCCGGGGAACCATGCCTGTCGCCGCGTGGCGCGCTTCCAGGCCTGAGACGGCATCAACCCGGGAGACTCTTCGAACATGTCCAGCGAGACCTTCTCGCCCAGGCCGAACATCGCCATGTAGTCGTGCAGACGATCAATGCCCAGCTTGTGGGCCAGATCGTAGAAGTAGGTGTCGTTGGAGCGCATGATCGCCGTGTCCATGTTCACCCAGCCATCACCACTGTGATTCCAGTTACGGTATTTATGATCAAAATCCGGTAACTGGTAATAGCCCGGATCGAAGACTCGGGTCTGCGGGGTTACGACTCCGGCGTCGAGGCCGGCGATCGCCACTTCCGGCTTGATGGTCGAGCCAGGTGCGTAGAGCCCGCGCAGCACGCGATTGAACAGCGGCCGGTCGATGGAGTCGTGCAGTGCCGCGTATTCCTTAAAGCTGATGCCCGTCACAAACAGGTTCGGGTCGAAGCTTGGCTTGCTGACCATGGCCAATACTTCGCCGGTCGACGGATCGAGAGCGACCACCGAGCCACGCCGATCGCCCAATGCCTCCTCGGCGGCTTCCTGAAGCTTGACGTCGAGGCTCAGGACGATGTTTTTGCCGGGGATCGGGTCGGTGTGCTTGAGCACTCGCAGCACGCGGCCCTGGGCATTGGTTTCGACTTCTTCGTACCCCACATGGCCGTGCAATTCTGATTCGTAGAATTTCTCGATACCGGTTTTGCCAATGGATTGGGTGCCACGGTATTCCACCGTGTCCAGGGCTTTGGATTCTTTTTCGTTAATGCGACCGACGTAGCCGATCGAATGCGCAAAGTGCGCGCCCATGGGGTAGTGGCGAACGAACTGCGGCTCTACATCGATTCCGGGCAGACGGAACTCGTTGACCGCGAGTACGGCGATCTGTTCTTCGCTGAGCTCATAGAACAGCGTGACCGGGACGAAGGGGTGCCTGGCCTGCTTCATCGCCTTGTCGAACAGTGTACGGTCCTCGGCCGGCAGGTGCAGGAGGTTGACCACTTCATCCAGCTCGCGTTTGACATCGGAAGCGCGTTCGCGGGTGATGGTCAGGTTAAAGCTGGGTCGGTTGTCTGCCAGGACCACACCATTGCGGTCGTAGATCAGCCCACGAGTTGGAGTGATCGGCAGGACATGGACGCGGTTGTTTTCGGAGATTGTCGAGTGATAGTCGAACTCGACAACCTGCAGGACGTACATGCGCACCACCAGCGCGCAAGTAATGGCGGCGACGAACAAGGCGCAGGCCATCAGTCTTTTGTTGACCAGGAGCGTCTCTTTCTCGTGGTCCTTGATTGGTATCGGTCCGGGCATTTCTGCAGCAACTCTTTGACTATAAACGGGAGTACCGATCCGTAGGCTTGCAGTCAGTCCGTTGAAACGAGCTGCACCATACCAAAAACGGCATGGTTTTTAGCGCGCCCTGCCGAAGTTTCACGAACGATGCGACCATTACCAGGGATGGCCATCCGCTAGCCCTCTGTTGCCAAAGCACTTTCCTGCGGGCAAAACAAAACCCCTACCTGCATACGCAGATAGGGGTTTCGGAATTTAATCTTGACGATGACCTACTCTCACATGGGGAAACCCCACACTACCATCGGCGATGCATCGTTTCACTTCTGAGTTCGGGATGGGATCAGGTGGTTCCAATGCTCTATGGTCGTCAAGAAATTCGGGTACCGAACCGTCTTTCGACGCTTCAGCAAATTGGGTATGCGATAGTTTGTGCGGCTTTTGTGAATGCTTGCGAACTTTCGGTTCATTGCGTCTTCACACACCGCAATCTGGTGTCCTTTCGGATCAGCAAATTGCTTGGGTGTTATATGGTCAAGCCTCACGGGCAATTAGTATTGGTTAGCTCAACGCCTCACAGCGCTTACA